>JBGAII010000087.1:0-20180 GCA_044225625.1 Rubrivivax sp. | reverse complement strand
GAAGTCAACGTTGTTCGCTCGGACCAACCTCGATCAGGCCATCAGGATCCATTGGGATCTCTATCCCGAAAGCAAGCCCAAGAGCAAGACACTGGACGAAGGCCTGGTGGAGTTCAGAACGATCCTCGCCAGGCGCAAGGACAACTGGATGCGCCGCGAAGACGACCCGGATCAGCGCATGGGGGCCATTGACCCGGCCGATGTGAAGGCCAACCTGGCCATCGCCAGCGAGATCGCGAAGGACCCCAACCTCGCCGCGAAGATCGGCGACGTCAACCGGCTGTTCACGAACGAGATCATCAACGAGGTCAACGACTTCGACCGCAAGGCGATCGTCAAGCAGGCGCAGGAGTTCAGGCTGTAGGACCCGCCTGATGCCGCAACGACGGTGATGCGTCGCCCAGCCGACGGTCGAGGCGATGCGCACATCGCACCGCGCCGGCCAGGCCGGGTTCAGCCGAGCCCGGCCGCGATGACGCCGGCCGGCGGCAGCGCCGGCATGCCCGCCGCGACGCGCTGCCAGTGCACCGCCGCCTGCGGCACGATCCACTGCATGCCGTAGCGCATGCGTTCGGCCTTGGCGGCGGCCCAGGCACCGTCGGCTTCGGCGGCGGCCGCACGGGCCGAGGCCGCAAAGGCCCAGGCGAGCAGCAGGTGGCTGAAGCCGGCCATCACGTCGGCGGCCAGCCGCAACGGCGCGTCGGGCGCGGTGCCGGCCACCGTGGCCAGCTGCTGCAGCCCACTGCGCGCCAGCGCGGCCTGTTCGGCCAGCGCGCGGCCCAGGTCGACCAGCGCCGGCTGCGCGGCGCAGCGTGCGGCTTCGGCGTCGATCTCCTGCAACAGCTGCGTGGCTGCGGCACCGCCGTCGGCCAGCAGCTTGCGCTGCACCAGGTCGATGGCCTGGATCTCGTTCGTGCCCTCGTAGACCATCGCGATGCGCGCGTCGCGCAGCGTTTGCTCGATGCCGGTCTCGCGCACGTAGCCGTAGCCGCCGAAGACCTGCAGCGCGCGGCTCGCGCCCTCGAAGCCCTGGTCGGTGCAGAAGGCCTTGATCACCGGCGTCAGCAGTGCCGCCAGCCGGGCCGCGCGTTCGCGGCGCGCGGCGTCGGCATGGTGCGCGGCCTCGTCCAGCGCCAGCGCGGCCCGGTAGGCGATCACACGCTGCGCCTCCAGCAGCGCCTGGCTGCGCAGCAGCAGGTGGCGTACCGCCGGGTGCTCGGCGATGGCCTTGCCGCCGCCCTGCACGCGCTCGGCGGCGTGGCGTGCGGCGTTCTGCGTGGCCATCTCCTGATGGCCCAGGCCCTGCAAGCCGACGTGCAGGCGCGCCGAATTCATCATCACGAACATCGCCGCCAGGCCGCGGTTCGGCTCGCCCACCAGCCAGCCGGTCGCAGCTTCGTAGCGCAGCGCGCAGGTGGCGCTGGCGTGGATGCCCATCTTGTGTTCCAGGCCGTCGACGTGGATCGCGTTGCGCGTGCCGTCGGGCAGCCATTTCGGCACCAGCGCCAGGCTGATGCCCTTGCTGCCGGGCGGCGCGTCCGGCAGCCGGCACAGCACCAGGTGCACGATGTTGTCGGTCAGGTCGTGATCGGCGCCGCTGATGAAGATCTTGCTGCCGTGCAGGCGCAGGCTGCCGTCGGGCTGCGGCTCGGTCAGTGCCATCGCCGCCAGCCATTCGCCGCTTGCCACCTTCGCCAGGTAACGGGCCTTCAGTTCGTCGCTGGCATGCGCCTTGATCGCCTCGTACGCGCCATGCAGCAGGTCCGGATACATGTTCCAGCCGTGGTTGCAGGCGTCGAGCATCTCGCGCAGCGCCGCGTCCAGCAGCAGCGGCAGGCCCTGGCCGCCCCATTCGGGCGCGCAGGGCAGGGCCGGCCAGCCGGCTTCGACGAAGGCCTGATAGGCGGCGCGAAAGCCCTGCGGCGTGCGCACCTGGCCGTCGGCGTCGAGCCGGCAGCCTTCGGCGTCGCCGCGCGCATTGATCGGCAGCAGCACCTCGCGGGCGAAACGCGCCGCTTCCTGCAGCACGGCGGCCGCGGTGTCGGTGTCCAGCTCGGCAAAGGCCGCGCACTCGCGCCACGAGGCCGGCGCGTCGAGCACGCGTTCGATGACGAAGCGCATGTCGCGCAGCGGCGCGACGTAGTCCCAGGCCATGCCCTGCTCCCGGTGGCGCTCAGCGCTTGGCGCCGAGGTAGGTTTCGATGACCCGCGGGTCGTGGGCCAGCTGTTCCGCCGGACCGTCCAGCACGATCGCGCCGGTCTCCAGCACGTAGCCGTGGTCGGACACCGCCAGCGCGGCGCGCGCGTTCTGCTCGATCAGCAGGATGCTGGTGCCTTCGCTGCGCAGCCGCTCGATGATGCCGAAGATGTCGCGCACCACCAGCGGCGCCAGGCCCAGGCTGGGCTCGTCGAGCATCAGCAGCTTCGGCGCCGACATCAGTGCGCGGCCTACCGCCAGCATCTGCCGCTCGCCGCCGGACAGCGTGCCGGCCAGCTGCGTGCGCCGCTCCTTCAGCCGCGGGAACAGCGTGTAGACGCGCTCGATCTCGCGCCTCCAGTTCGGCACGCGCAGCTTCATCGCGCGGTAGCCGCCGAGCACCAGGTTGTCCTCGACCGGCATGGTGCCGAAGAGCTCGCGCTTTTCGGGCACCAGCGCCAGGCCGAGCATCACGCGGTCTTCCAGCGTGCTGCCGGCCAAGTCCTGCCCGTCGAAGACGACGCGGCCGCGGTAGGGCAGGATGCCCATCAGCGCCGCCAGCGTGGTGCTCTTGCCGGCCCCGTTGGGCCCGATCACGCTGACCACCTGCATCGCCGCCAGCGCGAAGTTCAGGCCGGTCAGCACCTCGGCGCGGCCGTAGCCGGCGTGCAGGTCGTGGACGTCGAGCAACGCGGCCATCAGTGTTCCGTCCCCAGATAGGCCGCGCGGACTTCCGGGCTGGCCTGCACCTCGGCCGGCGTGCCTTCCATCAGCTTGGTGCCGAACTCCATCACCACCACGCGGTCGGCCAGGCCCATGACGAAGTCCATGTCGTGCTCCACCAGCAGCAGGCTCATGCCTTCGGACTTCAGCTGGCGCAGCACGCCGGCCAGCGCCTGCTTCTCGTGGTGGCGCAGGCCGGCCGCCGGCTCGTCCAGCAGCAGCAGCGCCGGATCGGTGGCCAGTGCGCGGGCGATTTCCATCAGCCGCTGCGGGCCCAGCGCCAGGTTGCCGGCCAGTTCGTTCAGGCGGTCGGCCATGCCGATGCGCGCCAGTTGCGCCTCGGCCTCGGCGAATAGGCGCTTCTCCTCGGCGCGGGCCAGCCGCAGCATGGCCTTGAGCACGCCGGACTGGGTGCGGCCGTAGCCGCCGAGCGCCACGTTCTCCAGCACCGTCATCTCGGGGATCATCTTCACGTGCTGGAAGGTGCGCGACACGCCCAGGCGGGCGATGGCGCGCGAGGGCTGGCCCGAGATGTCCTGCCCGCGCCAGCGCACCGCGCCGGCGGTCAGCGGCAGCACGCCGGTGATCAGGTTGAAGGTGGTCGACTTGCCGGCACCGTTGGGGCCGATCAGCGCGACGATCTCGCCGGCATCGACATGGAAGCCGACGTCGTTCACCGCCACCAGGCCGCCGAACTGCTTGCGCACCTTGTCGACGTCGAGCAGCCGTTCGCCCGCGGCCGGCTTGGCGCGCTTGGGCAGCGCTTCGGCACCGGTCCAGTCGCGCGCCCGCGTCGTCGAGCCCTTGCGCCAGCGTTCGACGAAGCTCCACAGGCCGTCGGGCGCGTACTTCAGCACCACCACCAGCACGATGCCGAAGATGATGGTCTCGAAATTGCCGCTGGTGCCGATCAGCTTGGGCAGCAGCACCTGCAGCTGGTCTTCGGTCAGCCGCACCACGGCCGAACCGAGGAACGCGCCCCAGACGCTGCCGACGCCGCCGAGCACCGCCATGAACAGGTACTCGATGCCCTTGGCCAGCGAGAACGGTGTCGGGTTCACGGTGCGCTGGAAGTGCGCGAACAGCCAGCCGGACGCGGCGGCCAGCATGGCCGCGATGACGAAGATGGTGATCTTGTAGCGCAGCGTGGAGATGCCCATCGCCTCGGCCATCGTCGCGCCGCTCTTCAGCGAGCGGATGGCGCGGCCCGGGCGCGAATCGAGCAGGTTGGTCAGCAGCAGCGCGGCAGCCAGCGCGAAGATCCAGATGACGACGTGCAGCCCGCGGCCGGTGCCGAGGTCGTGGCCGAACAGCTGCAGCGTGGGCACGCCGAGCAGGCCGTCGTACTTGCCCAGCCAGTCCATGTTGCCCATCATGTAGTACAGCACCAGGCCCCAGCAGATGGTGGCCAGCGGCAGGTAGTGCCCGGACATGCGCAGCGTGATCGCGCCCAGCACCAGCGCGATCAGCACGGCCAGCACCTGGCCGACGAGCAGCGTGATCCACGGCGACACGCCCATCTTCACCGCCAGGAAGGCCGCGGCGTAGGCGCCCACGCCGACGAAGGCCGCCTGGCCGAAGGACGTGAAGCCGCCGACACCGGTCAGCAGCACCAGGCCCAGCGCCACCAGCGAATACAGGCCGATGTAGTTGCTCTGCGTGATCCAGAAATCCGGAACCGGCAGCGCAGGCAGCAGCAGCATGACCGCCGCGAAGGCGGGAAAAGCCCAGCGGCTCATGTCAATGCTCTTCCGAATGAGGGTCGCGCAGCGAGCGCCACAGCAGCACCGGCAGGATCGCGCCGAAGACGATCACTTCCTTGAAGGCGCTGGCCCAGAAGGAGCCGAAGCTTTCGATCAGCCCGACGCCCAGCGCGCCCACCAGCGCCAGCGGGTAGCTGGACAGGCCGGCAAAGACCGCGGCGACGAAGCCCTTCAGGCCGATGATGAAACCGCTGTCGTAGAAGATGGTGGTGGTCGGGCCGATCAGCAGGCCCGACAGCGCGCCGATGAAGGCCGCCATCGTGAACGACAGCCGCCCGGCCGAGCGCGTGGAGATGCCCATCAGCCGCGCCCCCAGCTGGTTGACCGCCGTGGCGCGCAGCGCCTTGCCGCGCAGCGAGCGCTCGAAGAACAGCCACAGCGACACGATCAGCGCCGCCGAGGCCAGGAAGATGAACAGCGTCTGCCCGGTGATCGACAACGGGCCGAGCGAGAAGCGCGCGTCCCAGAAGCTGGGGTTGCGGAAGCCCTCGGCACCGAAGAACAGCAGCCCCAGGCCGACCAACGCAAAGTGCACGCCGACCGAGACGATCAGCAGCACCAGCACGCTGGCCTCGGCCAGCGATTCGTAGGCCAGGCGATAGACCAGCGGGCCCATCGCCGTGACCAGCAGCAGCGACAGCAGCGCCTGCGCCAGGATCGGCAGGCCGCGCGGCGCGGCCCACATCGCCAGCAGCGAGGCCGCCACCGGCAGCGCCAGCGTGCGCAATGCGCCGCGCAGCAGCTTGCCCGCGCCGTAGCGTTGGCGAACACCGTGCAGCAGGTCGGCCCCGACCACGGTGGCGGCCATGATCAGCAGCAGCCAGACCGTGCCGGGCAGCTTGCCGGTCTGGAACAGCGCCAGCGTCAGCGCGCCGAAGGCGACGAACTCGCCCTGCGGGATGAAGATCACGCGCGTCACGGCGAACACCAGCACCGTGGCCAGCGCCAGCAGCGCGTAGACCGCGCCGTTGGTCAGGCCGTCCAGGGCCAGGATGCCGGCGATCGAAGAATCCATGGGCGTGATCTTTCCCGCTCAGACGTTTCGGGCCAGCTTCAGATCGGCTCGACGACGAACTTGCCGTCCACCACCTTCAACAGGATGCCGGTTTCCTTGGTGTAGCCCCAGTGGTCCTGCGGCGTCCAGTTCATCACGCCGTGCGAGAAGATCGTGCGGCCCTTGGTTTCCAGCGCCTCCTTGATGGCGGCGCGGAATTCCGGCGTGCCGGGCTTGGCCTTCTTCAGCGCGTAGGGGATGGCGTACTCCAGCACGAGCTGCGAGTCGTAGGCGTGGGCGGCGAACTGGTTGCGCGTGCCCGGACCGACGGCGCCTTCGTACTTGGTGACGAAGTCGATCGCTGCCTTCTTCGACGGGTGGTTGTCAGGCAACTGCTCGGCGGTCACCGCCGGGCCGCTGACGACGAAGGTGCCGTCGACCGCCTTGCCGCCGATGCGCATCAGGTCGGGCGTGGCGGCGGCGTGGGTCTGGTAGATCTTGCCCTTGTAGCCACGCTCGAGGATGTTCAGCTCGGGCATCGCCGCGCCGGAGCCGGTGGCCACCACCAGGATCGCGTCGGGGTTGGCGGACACCAGCTTCAGCGCCTGCGGCGTCACGCTGGTGTCGGTGCGGCCGAAGCGCTCGACCGCCACCACCTTGTAGCCGCCTTCGGCCGCCGCGGCGTTCAGCGCCTTCAGCCACAGCTCGCCATAGGCGTCGGTATAGCCGATGAAGCCGACGGTCTTGACGCCGTTCTTCTTCATGTGCTGCATGATGGGGTGCATCATCACGTCGTTGCCCTGCGGCAGCCGGAAGGTCCAGCTGTCGTCGGGCACGCCCACCGGCGACGCCGCCAGTTGCACCGTCTTGGCCTCGGCCGCCACCGGCGCCATCGCCGCGGCCACCGGCGTGATGGTCGAGCCGATGATCACGTCCACCTTGTCCTCGGTGACGAAGCGCCGCGCGTTGGCCACGCCCTTGCCCGGGTCGCTGGCGTCGTCGGCGATGATCAGGTTGACCTTCTCGCCGCCGATGGTCTTCGGGAACAGCTTCGTGTAGTAGTTGTTCATCGGGATGCCGAGGCCGGAGCCGGGGCCGGTCAGCGACAGCGAGATGCCGACGTTCACGTCGGCGAAGGCCGCGGTGGCCAGCAGCGCGGCAGCCGCGGCGGTGATCGTCTTGCGCAAGAGCTTCATGGGAACGTCTCCTTCTGGGGGGTGGGGGTCACTGGCACAGGGCCTTGATGTCCTCGGGCACGGGGATCGCGCGGATGCGGTCCGGGTCGGCGGCGTCGCGCTGACAGAAGGCGCGCACCTCCGTGCCCTCGCACAGCACGGTATCACCGCGCTTGACGATATGGCGGTGGCGGAAGGTCTTGGCCATCCATTCCTCGACCGTGGTGTGCACCTCGATGGTCTCGCCGTAGGTGGCCGTCTTGTAGAACTTGGTGTGGATCTCCAGCAGCGGCGTGCCGATGATGCCGCGTGTCTTCACCAGCTCGCGCCACGGCGGCACGCCGCAGGCCATGAAGAAGGCCAGCGAGGATTCGTCCATCCAGCGCGAGAAGTTGGGGAAGAAGACGATGCCGGCCGGGTCGCAATGGCCGAACTGCACCGCCACGGTGTGAACGTGCGTCTTGCTCATGCGTGTTCGGGGTTCTCGATCAGCAGCGCGATGCCCTGGCCGCCGCCGATGCAGGCCGAGGCCACGCCCCAGCGCGCGCCGATCTGCTTCAGCTGCCGCGCGACGGTGATCGTCAGCCGCACGCCGGTGGCGGCCAGCGGGTGGCCGAGCGCGATGGCGCCGCCATGCACGTTGAGCTTGTCCAGGTCCAGGCCCAGGTCGCGCGCGACGGCCAGCGTTTGCGCGCCCTGCGCTTCGTTGATCTCGAAGCGCGCGATGTCGTCGAGCTTCAGGCCCGCGCCGTCGAGCAGGCGGCGGATTGCCGGCGCCGGGCCGATGCCCATGATCTCCGGCGGCACGCCGACCACCGCGGCCGCGGCCACGCGGCCCAGCGGCGCCTTGCCCCAGGCCTTGGCGGTGGCGGCGTCGGCCACGAGCGCGGCGGCGGCGGCGTCGGTCAGCGCCGAACTGTTGCCGCCGGTCTGCACGCCGTCCTTGAACACGCTGCGCAGCTTGGCCAGCACCTCGGGCGGGGTGGGGCGCGGGTGCGTGTCGCGGTCGGCGACCGGCGCCTTGCCGGCCAGCTTCAGTTGCCGCGGCTTGTAGCCGGCGAGTTCGAAGACCTCGCTCTGCACCGGCACGATCTCGCCGGCCAGCCAGCCCGATTCCTGCGCCGCCACCGCCTTGGCGAAGGAGGCCGCGGCAAAGGCATCGACCGCCTCGCGCGTGATGTCGTACTTCTTCGCCAGGTTCTCGGCGGTCTGGATCATCGAGATCGCCGCGGCCGGGTCGGTCAGCGACTCCCACATGGTGTCCTTGAAGCCGATGGGCGCGCCCAGACGGAAGCCGCCGCGGTGGTCGAAGGCGGCAATCGGGTTGCGCGTCATCGACTCGGTGCCGACCACCAGCGCCAGCGTGGCGACGCCGGCGCCGATCTGCTCGCCGGCCTGGCGGAACAGCTCGAAGCCGGTACCGCAGATGCGTTGGCACATCAGCGCCGGCACTTCCACCGGCACGCCGGCATACAGGCCGATGTGGCGCGGCACGTAGAACTGGTCGAAGCCGCCCGGCGCCATGTTGCCGGCCAGCACCGAATCGACGCGTGCGGCGTCGACGTCGGCGCGTGCCAGCACCGCGCGTGCCGCCTTGATGCCCCTGTCGATGGGGTTGGCGTCGGCAAACGCGCCCTGGTTGTCGACCATCGGCGTGCGCACGCCGTCGAGGATGTAGACCCCTTCGAACTTCTGGAACAGACCCTTGCTCACTGGATTCCTCTTCACCTTGCCGGGATGGACGTTGCCGCTTCAGGCCTGCTTGCCGACCTTGCCCGCGCGCTTCTCCAGGAAGTCGCGCACGCGTTGCTTCGCGGCCTCGTCGCCCTGGGCGATGGCCGACATCAGCGACTCGACGAACAGGCCCTCGGCCGGCGCCATTTCGGCGATGCGCGGCAGCGCCTGCGTGATGGCGTAATTCGACAGCGGCGCATTGCCGGCCACCTTGCGCGCCAGCGCCAGTGCCTTGGTCAGGCCTTCGCCTTCGCCGACCAGGTAGTTGGACAGGCCGGCAGCCTGGCCTTCGGCGGCGTCGAAGACGCGGCCGGTGAGCATCATGTCGGTCATGCGCGACACGCCCATCAGCCGCGGGATGCGCGCCGAGCCGCTGCCGCCGACGAAGATGCCGCGTTGCCCTTCGGGCAGGCCGTAGAAGGTGCTGGGCTCGGCCACGCGCAGGTGCGCGGTGGCGGCCAGTTCGAGCCCGCCGCCGACGACGGCGCCGTGCAGCACCGCGATCACCGGCACCGGGCCGAACTGCACCAGATCGAAGGCGGCGTGCCACTTGCGCGAGTGAAAGACGCCTTCGCTGACGCTTTGTTCGGTGACTTCCGACAGGTCGAGCCCGGCGCTGAAATGCGCGCCTTCGCCGCTGATGACGGCGACGCGCGCCTCCTTCGGCAGGTTGACGAAGGCGGTCTGCAGCTCGCGGACCAGCGTTTCGTTCAACGCGTTGCGCTTGTCCGGCCGGTTCAGGCGCAGGTGCACGACGGGGCCGGCGACCTCGATGCGCAGCAGCGTCAGCTGGCCCAGAAGCCCGTCGGCGGGGCGGAAGTTGTCGCTCATGTGGATGGTTCCCTGATATTCAGCGCGTGAGGATCACGTCGGGCCCGCCAGCATAGAGTGTCTGCACGAGGGCCTCGCGGCGCTTCAGCACCGCGCGCTGGTTGATGTAGCCCTTGTCGGTGATCTCGCCGGCGTCGGCGCTGGGCGGCTCGCTCAGCAGCAGCGCGCGGCCCGGGGCCTGCGACGAACCGCCGCCTTCGGCCTTCAGCGCCTTCAGCGCGGCCGCCACGTGGGCACGCAGTTCGTCGGCCGGCAGCGCCGCGGCCTGCGGCGTGGGGAAGACCAGCACGCCGACCTCGTCGCGGTCGTGGCCGGTGACCACGACATCCTGCGCGTGCGGTGCCAGCGCCGAGACCACGCGCACGCGCAGCGTGCCCACCGACACCCAGGTGCCGGTGGTGAGCTTGAAGTCCTCGGCCACGCGGCCGTTGAAGACCACACCGCTGTCCGGACGGCTGTCGTCGGCCAGAAAGCCGGCATCGCCGATGCAGTAGTAGCCCTCGGCATCGAAGGCCTGCGCGGTGAGCTGCGGCGCGTCGCGGTAGCCGGGGAACACGCCGACGCCGCGCACGCGCATCTCCAGCTTGTCGCCGCCGGCGACGAACTTCAGTTCGACGCCCGGCATCGGCAGGCCGATGATGCCGGCGCGGTCGAGCTTCCAGTGCGCGCTGGTGATGCCCGGCGCCGTCTCGGTGGAGCCCCAGCTGGTGGTCAGCCAGACCTCCTCGCCACGAACCTTTTTGGCCAGCGCCTGGATGCGCTCCCAGGTGGCCTGCGGCAACCCGGCGCCGGCATAGAACACCACGCGCAGCCGCTCGAACACGCGCCGCGCCAGGCCCAAGTCGGCCTCCAGCAGCGGCAGTGCCATGTCGAAGCCGCGCGGCACGTTGAACCAGATCGTCGGCTGCACCTCGGCCAGGTTGGCGACGCTGCGCTCCACCAGGCCCGGCGCGGGCCGGCCCTCGTCGATGACCAGCGTGCCGCCGTTGCGCAGCACCATGTTCAGGTTGTGGTTGCCGCCGAAGGTGTGGCTCCACGGCAGCCAGTCCACCAGCACCGGCTTCTCGTGCTGCAGGAAGCGCCAGACCTGCGCGATCATCTGCTGGTTGGCGCACAGCATGCGGTGGGTGTTGATCACCACCTTCGGGTGGCCGGTGGAGCCCGAGGTCAGCAGGTACTTGGCATGCGTGTCCGGCGTGATGGCTTCGAAGGCCTCCATCACCGCGGCGGTCTCGGGCCGGCTCAAGGACTCGAAGGCCAGCGCGCCCGCGACACCGTCGGCACCGCGGCTGAACACCACCGGGGCGTGCAGGCCGGCATGGGCCAGCGCCGGCCCGTAGACCTGCGCGTCGCTGGCATAGACCAGCGCCGGGCCCAGCGTGTTGAGGATGCCGTGGATCTTGGTGTAGTCCTTGGTCAGCCGGCAATAGGCGGACGACACCGTGCACACCGGCACACCGATGTGCAGGCCGGCCAGCAGCAGCAGCAGGTGGTCCAGCGCGTTGTCGGACAGCACCACGATCGGTGCCTGCGGTGCCAGCTTCAGGTCGAGCAGGCCCTGGGCGATGCGGCCCACGGCGGCCCGCGCCTGGGACCAGCTCAGCCGGCGCCAGTCGCCGTCGGGTGCGCGCTCGGCGAAGGCCGGGGCATCCGGCGTTTCGGCGGCCCAGCGCTCCAGCCATTCGCCGATGCAGCGCGCATAGGGCCGCAGCGGCTCCGGCGAGCGCAGCACGAAGCTGCCGTCGTCGAAACCGATGCGCACCGCGCGCGGCGGCGCCAGCCAGTCCGGATCATCGAGCCAAGTGGTCGCCATGTACGCTCCATACACCTCTGTATGTGTATGGAGCGCATTGTCGAAGCCGCGTATTTGCATTGCATCAGGGTTTCCACCAGTTTCCGTACATAACTGTATGGTTGCATCGTTCGTACCTCCGAATCCCGAGACGAGATGCCCGACGCGACCGCCGCCCGCCCCCGCCGCAGCAAGGCCGGCGCCATGTCCGAGCGCGCCGCGCCGACGGCAGACCCTGCGCGCAGCGCGCTGACGCCCGAGCGCTGGATCGAGGCGGCGACCGAGGTGCTGGTGGACCGGGGCATCGACAGCGTGCGCGTCGACGTGCTGGCCCAGCAGCTGCAGGTGACGCGCGGCAGCTTCTACTGGCATTTCCGCGACCGCGAAGACCTGCTGCGCCGCGTGCTGCAGGCCTGGCGCGAAGAAGCGACGGTGCAGCTGACGCTGCGTCTGGAAGGCGCGCACATCGACCCGCGCGAACAGCTGCGCGACGTCATCTCGCTGCCGATCCGCGGCCGCGCGGCGCAGCGCGCCGCACGCATCGAGCTGGCCATTCGCGCCTGGGCGCGCCGCGACGCCATGGCGCGTCAGGCGGTGGACGAAGCCGACGGCGCCCGCCTGGCGTACATCTCGCAGGTGTTCTCGTCGCTCGGTTTCGGCCTGGCCGAGGCGCGTTGGCGCGCCTTTGCCACCTATGCCTACGTGGTCGCGGAGTCGCAGATTGCCGCACCCATCGCGCAACTGCAGCGTTCCGAGCGTGACCGGTTCATCGAGAAGCTGATGCAGTTGCCGGTGAGCTAGCCCCGGTCGCGCGCCGGACCCCGTTCTTCGCAGCGTCGCGCCGGCGCTACTTCAAGACGCTGAACAGGTTGTTGAAGTCATCGGTCCACGCGCGCAGGCCCGGCAGCGGCGTGATCGGCCGCGTGGCGCCGGCGATGCCGGGGCGCTGCAGCGTCGCGGCATCGCGCGCCACCAGCACCCAGTCGGTGGCACGCAGGTGGCCGTCTTCGGCATCGTCGTGCACCAGGGCCACCGCCAGGCCGCGCTCGGCGGCGATGCGCTGCACCACCGGCGGCAGGTCGAGGAAGCGGTTGGTCACGTGGAAGGCCACGATGCCGCCGTCGCGCAGGTGGCGCAGGTACAGGTCCAGCGCCTGCGTGGTCAGCAGGTGGGCGGGCACCGAATCGCCCGAAAAGGCGTCCACCGCCAGCACGTCGAACTGCTGCGCCGGCTCGCGCTCCAGCGCCAGGCGGGCGTCGCCGGCCACACGCTCGATGCGCGCCGGGCTGTCGGCCAGGAAGCTGAACTCGCGGTCGGCCAGCGTGAACACCTCGGGGTTGATCTCGTAGACCCGCACCGTGTCGCCGGGTCGCGCATAGGTCGCCAGCGTGCCTGCACCCAGCCCGATCAGGCCGATGCGCCGCGGCCCCTGCGGCGCCGACCGGATGGCACGGCCCACGCCCGAGGTGGCCCCATAGTAGGTGGTGGGTTCGTCGCGGCGCTCGGGCGCGAGGAACTGCTCGCCATGCTTGACGGCGCCGTGGTACATCTGGCGCACGGTGTCGCGCGCTGCCTCGCGCTGCACGTCGTAGGTGCTCAGCGTGCCGTAGAAGTTGCGCGACAGCACGCGCGCACCGGCCGTGTCGTCGTGCATCTGCATTGCCAGGAAGCCGCCGCTCAAGACGGCCAGCAGGCCGCACAGCGCCAGAGCCGGCCGCTGCCGGGGCCACAGCGCCATGCCCAGCAGTGCCAACAGCACCAGTCCGAGGCCCATCTCGTAGTTTGCGGGCAGCAGTACCGGTGCGGCCAGGCCGACCGCCACGCCGCCGAGCGCGCCGCCCAGCGACAGCATCAGGTAAAAGCGCGTCAGGTACTGCGGTGCCGGCCGGCGCCGCGCCATCTCGCCGTGCAGCACCACGCACCAGACGAACAGGCCGCCCACGTACAGCGGCAGCGCCGTCTGCAGCCGCTGCCCCAGGCCCGACTGCAGCCCGTAGGCGGCCAGCGCCAGCAGCAGCGCCGCCGCGGGCAGGAAGAGGCCACGCCGGTACCAGCGGTCGTTCTCGAAGGTGAGCACGAAGCTGAACAGGTACACCACCAGCGGCAGCACCCACAGGAAAGGCACCGAGGCCACGTCCTGCGTCAGGTGGTTGGTCACGGCCAGCAACAGCCACGAGCCCAGCGCCGGCAGCGCCAGCCACAGCGCGTAGTCCGTGCCCC
The DNA here is from genome assembly GCA_044225625.1 of Rubrivivax sp. Lineage (GTDB taxonomy): Bacteria > Pseudomonadota > Gammaproteobacteria > Burkholderiales > Burkholderiaceae_C > Rubrivivax. Next base: position 6,751 of record JBGAII010000087.1, on the reverse strand, counting down.
GGGGCGCCGCCGCATCACCGCCGGCCGTGCGCGGACCCGACGTTGCCGTGGCCGCGGCGGCCGGCATGCGCGCCACCGCCAGCGCGGTGCTCGCGCACAGCAGCGCGAACACCGCATAGGCCCAGGACCAGCCGTGTGCCTGGTCGATGAGCTTCATGCGCGGCTCGATCAGCACCGGATAGCTCAGCAGCGACGCCAGCGAGGCCAGGTTCGACAGCGCAAAGTAGCGGTAGACCTGCCCGCCCCACGGCGTGCGCGCCACCCAGCTCTGCACCAGCGGGCCGGTGGTCGACAGCAGGAAATAGGGCAGGCCGATCGTGGCCAGCAGCAGCCCCAGGATCCACAGCGTCGGGTCCTCGGCGCCGGTGGGTTTCCAGCGCGGGTCGGTGACGATCGGCATCAGCAGCAGGCTCAAGGCCAGCAGGCCGATGTGCAGCGCGGGTTGCACGCGCGGCGGCAGCTTGCGCGTCACCAGGTCGGCGTAGGCATAGCCGGCCAGCAGCAGCACCTGGAAGAACACCATGCAGATCGACCACACCGCAGCCGAGCCGCCGAACCACGGCAGGATCTGTTTGGCGATCAGCGGCTGTACCAGGAACAGCAGGAAGGCGCTGCTGAAGATGGTGCCGGCGAACAGCGGCTTCAGCCAGGGGGAGGGCGCAGAGTGCATGGGGCGGCGGGCAGCGGTGGCGGGCTGGATTCTGGCCTGGGCCAGAATGGCTGCGACTGGCCCGGCCCCACCGATGCGGCCAGCGTGAAAGGAAGCGCATGTCCGAAACCCACGAGCCTTTCGACCTGCTGGTCGCCGGCGGCACCGTCATCGATGGCACGCGCGCGCCGCGCTTCGACGCCGATGTGGGCGTGCGCGCCGGACGCATCGTTGCCGTGGGCTCGCTGCAGGGTCGGCCGGCGCGGCGGCAGATCGACGCGCGCGGCTGCATCGTCGCCCCCGGCTTCATCGACGCGCACACCCACGACGACCTGGCGCTGCTGACGCATCCGGGCATGGACTTCAAGGCCTCGCAGGGCGTGACCACCGTGGTCACCGGCAACTGCGGCATCAGCCCGGCGCCGCTTCGACCCGACACGCCGACGCCGGCGCCGATCTCGTTGGCGGTGGCCGGTGCGGCACAGCGCTTCGGCAGCTTCGCGGCCTATCTGCAGGCGCTGCGCGCCGCGCCGGCCGCGCTGAACGCCGCGCCGCTGCTGGGCCACACCACGCTGCGCGTGCGCTGCGTGGCCGACCTGCAGCGCAGCGCCACCGAGGCCGAGATCGCGGCAATGCGTGTGCACGTGCAGGAGGCGCTGGACGCCGGTGCCATCGGCGTGTCCACCGGCACCTACTACCCGCCGGCCGCGGCCGCCAGCACCGAGGAGATCATCGAGGTCTGCCGCCCCTTGAGCGGCAGCGGCGGCGTCTATGCCACGCACATGCGCGACGAGCAGGACGCGGTGCTGCAGTCGCTGGACGAGACCTTCCGCATCGGCCGCGAGCTGGGCGTGCCGGTGGTGGTGTCGCACCACAAGGTCACCGGCCAGGCCAACTGGGGCCGCTCGACCGAGACGCTGGCGCGCATCGGCCAGGCGATGCAGTGCCAGTGCGTGGCACTGGATTGTTATCCGTACACGGCCGGCAGCACCATGCTGCACACCGACCCGGTGCGGCTGCAGGGCAAGGTGGTGATCGCGCACAGCGAGCCGCACCCGCAGACGGCCGGCCGCGACCTGGATCACATCGCGCGCGAGTGGGGCGTCGACAAGCTGGAGGCGGTGCGCCGTCTGCAGCCGGCCAGCGCGATCTACTTCATGATGGACGAGGCCGATGTGCAGCGCATCCTCGGCTACGAACACACGATGATCGGTTCCGACGGCATCCCGCTGGGCGAGCGGCCGCATCCGCGGCTGTGGGGGACCTTTCCGCGCGTGCTGGGCCACTACAGCCGCGACCTGGGGCTGTTCCCGCTGGAGACCGCGGTCTGGAAGATGACGGGCCTGACGGCACGCAACTTCGGCCTGGCCGATCGCGGCCGCGTCGCCGAGGGCCTGGCGGCCGACCTGGTGGTCTTCGATGCCGGCACCGTGGCCGACACCGCCACCTACGACGAGCCCCAGCGCGCGGCCGCCGGCATCGCGGCGGTGCTGGTCAATGGCGTGCCGGTGTGGGCGCAGGGCCGCGCGACCGGCGCGCGGCCGGGGCAGGTGCTGACACGGCAGCGTGCGGCGCAGGCCTGATTCAACTTCACTCGGAAACGGACAGAGGATGGAAAACGGACAGAGGATGGAATTCGACGAGGTCATCCGCGGGCGCAGAAGCATCCGCGGCTATCTGAAGAAACCGGTGCCCAAGGCATTGATCCGCGAGATCCTGGAGCTGGCGATGCGCGCGCCGACCTCGCTGAACACGCAGCCGTGGAACTTCTACGTGGTGGGCGGCGCGGTGCTGGACCGCATCCGCAAGGGCAACGTCGAGCGCAACCTCGCCGGCGTGCCCGATTCACGCGAATTCCGCATGGGGCCGGGCTACACCGGCCCGCACCGCGAGCGGCAGATCGGCATCGCCAAGCAGCTGTTCGCGGCGATGGGCATCGCGCGCGACGACAAGGCGGCGCGCCAGGACTGGGTGTTGCGGGGCTTCCGCCAGTTCGACGCGCCGGTGTCGATCGTCATCACCTACGACCGCTCGATCCACGGCAGCGACATCGCGCCCTTCGATTGCGGTGGCGTGGTCAACTGCATCGTCAATGCGGCCTGGTCGCGGGGGCTGGGCTGTGTCATCAACAGCCAGGGCATCATGCAGTCGCCGGTGGTGCGGGCCGAGGCCGGCATCCCCGATGACCAGGTCATCCAGACCTGCATCGCGATGGGCTGGCCCGACGACAGCTTCCCGGCGAATGCGGTGGTCTCCACCCGCAAGTCGGTGGACGAGGCGGCGGTATTCGTCGGCCTTGAGGACTGATACGAAAGTTGGCCTCCAGATGCAACATCGGGCCGCATTCGGCGCATAGCCGCCGCTCGTGAGTACGGTCATCTGTCCTCACGGGCCGGCGTTCCACACCGGCTGCGGTAGCGCGCTGGCGTCACCCGCGTTCTCCGGCCCACCTCGCGGGCGACCGGCTTCTGTGCGCGGCCGTTGCCTCATCGCCACCGACCAGGCTGGGACCCAGCCAGCGTACCGCGAATGGGGCCTGCGCCCGCGGGTGGCCACCATCGCACTACAACGAGCGCTCGCTGGGCGCCTGCACGAACACCGCAGTGGTGGCAGGGCGTGTGGTTCGGGTTTGCGGGCGCAGGCCCCATTCGCGGCACGCTGATCCCGTCACTGCCTGGTCAGTGGCGACGAGGCGATCTTCGCAGGCCCAAGCCGCCGGTCCGCGAGCGTGGGCCGGAGAACGCGGGCCCGGGCCACGCGCCACGCTGAACGCTCGCACGCCGGCCTGAGAAGACAACGACCGACAGCAATGCGCCGCAAGTCGCAGCTGGCAAACGTCTTGGGCAGATCAGTCGCTTCCGTCGTCGAAGCGCAGGTAGGGCCCGGTGCCGCTGTGCTCGGCCTGCGACGCCGCGACGAAGCGGCCGCTGCGCACGTCAAACACATGCACCTCGCCGTCTTCGATGACGTAGTGCCAGCCGTGCAGCGTGATCTCGCCGGCCTCGACGCGCTCGCGCACCATCGGGTAGCCCATCAGCCGCTCCAGCTGCAGCACCACGGCGCGCTGCTCGGTGCGGCGCAGCGCCTCGGGGGACAGGCGCACCGGCAGCACCGCCTCGCGGCCCAGTTCCAGCCAGGCGTTGAGGTTCGTGGCCTGCGGCGGCACGCCTTCGTACAACGCGCGGATGCCGCCGCAATGGCTGTGGCCGCAGACGACGATGCGCGTGACCCTCAGGTTCAGCACCGCGAACTCGATCGCCGCCGCGGTGCCGTGGAAGCCGGCCGACATGTCGTGCGGCGGCACGAAGGCGCCGACGTTGCGCACCAGGAACAGCTCGCCCGGCCCGGTGCCGGTCAGCAGGTAGGGCACCAGCCGCGAATCGGAGCAGCCGATGAACAGGATGGTCGGGTGCTGGCCTTCCTTCACCAAGGCTTCGAAGGTGTCCTGCACACCGGGGAAGGTGTGGTCGTGGAAGCGCCGCAACCGCTGCAGCAGTTCGTCGGGCATGGTCGGCCCTCAGGCCAGGTGCACCGGCTCGCCCTCGCGGTTGAAGGGCAGCATGCCCTCCAGCCGCCCGGCCTGGACCGCATCGACCATGTGCTGCAGCGCCGCGTCGATGTCGGCGGCCGCGGGCGGCTGGCCGTTGCGGCCCGACAGCGCGGCGGTGAAGACGATGGCCCACGGCGGTCCGGCCCGCGCCGCTTCGGCGCACAGCGCGTCGAAGCTGGCCAGTTCGGCCGCCGGCTTGTCCACGCACATCAGCGGCGCCAGTTCGCCGCCTTCGCCGGCCTCGTAGTGCGCACGCTGCTCGGCGCTGGCGTCGGCCGGCAGCGCGGCGCCGGCAAACACGAACAGCAGTTGCTGCGGCTCGCGCTGCTGGCGCGCGGACTGCAACAGGTCGTCGAAGGTGGCGATGTTCATCCTGCGACTATTGCACCAGCGGCGTGTCGGCGCTGTCCAGCACCACGCCTTCGACGCGGGCCGCACCGGCCAGCAGTTGCAGGTACTGACGCAAGGCGCTGACCCAGCTTTGCTGGCGCAGCGCCAGTGCCACCGCGCCGCGCACCGCCTCGAAGTCCGGCGCGCGCCCGGCTTCACGGGCGATGACCTCCACCACGTGCAGCCCGAAGCGGCTGTGTACCAGCCGCGGCAGCACGCCGATCTCGGCGCCGGCGAACAGCTCGCGCGCGAACTCCGGCGCGCAGTCTTCGCGCCGCAGCCAGCCGAGGCTGCCGCCCTGCGCGCCCGAAGGGCAGTTGGACAGTTCGGCGGCGCATGCCGCAAAACGGTCGGCCTCGCCGTCGCGGTGACAGCGCACTTGCAGCAGCAGCGCTTCGGCCCGGTCGCGCAGCTTGCGCACGTCCACGCCGGGCGTCACCGCAAACAGCACGTGGCGCACCTGGGCGCGGTCGCCGCTGCGGAAGCGTGCAGGGTGCGCGTCGAAGTGGCGGCGGCAGGCCTCGTCGGACGGCTCGGGGATGTCCAGCTGTGCCGCCAGCAGCGCTTCGATGGCGTCGCTGGCGGCCTCGCTGGTACTGCCGTCCGGCTGGGCGGCATCGTCGGCGGCCAGCAGCCCGGCACGCATCGCGGCCTGGCGCAGCAGTTCGGTACAGGCACGTTGGCGCAGCGTGTCGTCGTCGAGCCTGTCGCCGGGGGCATGCAGCGGCACACCGTTGATGCGCGCCATCGATGTGAAGAGGGTCGTGTCCATGTGCAGTCCTTCACTGGCGCAGCGGCGGCGTGTTGTGGCCGGCGGGCAGGTTCAGCCGCCGCGAGCGCACCACCTGGTAGGGGCGGAACAGGTAGGCCACCGAGGCGAAGCCGCTCCACACGTGCACCAGCCGGCTGAAGGGGAAGAGCAGGAAGATCGTCATGCCCAGCAGCATGTGCGCCAGATAGGGCCAGCTGATGCCCGTCAACAGCGACGCATCGGGGCGCAAGGTGGCGATGCCCTGCAGGTAGTTGGCCAGCACGATCATCGTCGTTGCCTCTTCGCGGTGACCCCAGGAATAGGGCAGCGTCACCAGACCGATGACCAGCTGCACCCACAGGATGATCAGGATCGCCAGGTCAGTGCGGTGGCTGGTCAGGCGGATGCGCGGGTCGAAGATGCGCCGGTGCAGCAGCAGCGTCAACCCGACGAAGCAGATGGCCCCGGCGATGCCGCCGGCGACGATGGCCACGAACTGCTTGTGGGCCGCGCTGATGAAGGGCTCGTACAGCCAGTGCGGCGTCAGCTGGCCGAACAGGTGGCCGAAGAACAGGAACAGGATGCCGCCGTGGAACAGGTTGCTGCCCCAGCGCAGCTGGCCGGCGCGCAGCAGCTGCGACGAATCGCTCTTCCAGGTGTACTGGTCGCGGTCGAAGCGCGCCAGGCTGCCCATGAAGAACACGCCCAGGCAGATGTACGGGTAGACGTTGAAGGCGAAGTTGTGCAGATAGGTGGTGAAGGGGTTCATGGACGCGCTCCCGCAGCGGTGCCTGCCGCCTTGCGTTGGATCTGGATCGGCTGCGGCTGGCCGGGCCGCGACTGCCCGGCCGAACTGCAGCCGTCGAAGGCCGCCGGTTCGGCCCAGCTGTCGTCGATCGGCGCCTCGTCGGGCACGTCGACCGGCGCGCAGGTCTCACCGGCCAGCTCGATCAGCGCGCCCAGCACGCTGGCATAGCGGCTGCGGCGCTTGTGCAGTGCGCTGAAGATGACGTTGAAGATGTGCGCCATTTCGGCCAGCAAGGCCTGCGCCTGGCGCGGCGGCTGGGTCGACGCGAACTCCAGCACCACCGGCAGGTGGTCGGGCATCTCACCTTCGGCCAGGACCAGGCCCGCGGCCTCGAAGGTCTGCGCCAGGTCGATCATCGCCGGGCCACGGTCGCGCGAATCGCCGTGCACGTGTTCGAACAGGTGCAGGCTGGTGCGCCGGCCGCTGTCGAACAGCTGCACGTAGTCGGCCTCGGCGTCGATGGCGCTCTGAACTGCGATGCTGTTGATCAGCGCCTCGACTTCGGCCGCTCGCTCGGGTTGCAGCGCGGCTTCCAGTCGCAGCGCCTGGCGCAATTCGTTCAGGTTCGCACGCAATAGGGCATCGGGGTAACTCAGCAGCCGC
>JBGAII010000086.1:0-20265 GCA_044225625.1 Rubrivivax sp. | reverse complement strand
GCGGCGGCGCCCGGCGGGTCGTCCGGCAAGGGCTGCGGGTCGAAGCCGGCGCGGCGGATCGCCGCCAGCGCGGGCGGCAGCGCAGCGCGGTCCGCGTCGATGGCCAGCGTGCGCGCGGCCAGCTGGAACTGCAGGCCGCGGATGCCGGCGATGCCGGCCACGGCGGCGCGGATTTCGGACTCTTCGGCCGCACAGTCCATCGACGCGATGCGAAAGCGTGTGCCGGCGGCCGGCGCCGGCGCGGCGGCCGTGCGGGGCGCCGCGCAGCAGGCGCCGTCGGCGTGAAGGTGGCCGTGTGCCGGCGTGTGCGCGCCCACCGGGCCCTGATCGCGGCCATGGTCGTGGTGGTGGTCGTGCCGCTTCAAGGTGTCCATGCAGGCATTGGAAACCCTGAAGCGGGTGTAGAGTCAAGCGATGAAGATCGGCGACCTGGCGGCCGCCACCGACACGTCGGTGGAGAGCATCCGCTTCTACGAGCGCGAAGGCCTGCTGCCCGCGCCGGCGCGCACGCAGGGCAACTACCGCGCCTACGACACGGCGCACGTGCAGCGGCTGCAGTTCATCCGCCGCTGCCGCGCGCTGGACATGACGCTGGACGAAGTGCGTGCGCTGCTGCGCTTCATCGACACGCCGCAGGACGACTGCGCCGGCGTCAACGCGCTGCTCGACGAGCACCTGGGACACGTGCGCCGCCGCATCGCTGAGCTGCGCCGGCTGGAGAAGGAACTGCAGCACTTGCGCGCGCAGTGCGCGTCGCCGCGTGCGGCCGATGCCTGCGGCATCCTGCTCGGGCTGGCACAGGGTGGCGAGGGCCGGGCCCGGGCGCCGGGCGACGGCCACCATCGGCATGACGATCTGCACCGGCCCAAGGCCCGGGCTGCCGCGCGCTGAGCATGCTCGACGTCGCCATCGTCGGCGCCGGCATCGCCGGCCTGATCCACCTGCACTACGCACGCGAGGCCGGCCTGCGCGCGCAGGTGCTGGAGGCCAAGCCGGGCCTGGGCGGCCTGTGGCGCGAGCTGCCGGCGTGGCAGGACATCCAGTTCGCGCCGGTCGAATGGGCTATCGGCGACCTGCCGCTGGCCGGGCCGCTGCAGCCGCAGATCCTGGCCAACCTGCAGGCCTGGGCCGACCGCTTCGCACTGCACGACGGCATCCGCTTCGACAGCCCGCTGCGGCGGGCGCGTCACGATGGCCGCGGCTGGCGGCTGGACACGCCGCAGGGCGAGGTGCGCGCACGGCATCTGGTGGCAGCCAGCGGCGGCCACAACACGCCGTGGGTGCCGCCGGTGCGCCGTCGCGACAGCCGCGTGCCGGAATGGCATGCCGCCGCGCTGCACGAGCCGGCGCGGCTGGCGGGCCGCGACGTCATGGTGGTGGGCGGCGGGGCCTCGGCCTTCGACCTGATCGACCAGGCGCTGCTGCACGGTGCGCGGCGCATCGTCTGGGTGTACCGCGGGCTGCGCTGGTTTTTGCCGAGCCTGCGGCCGAAGGCCATGGCCAGCGTGCGGCCCTTCGCGAAGATGCAGGCCGGCGGCCTGAGCGCCGCACAGCAGAGCGCCGCGCTGGGTGCGGACATGGTGGCGCGCTACGCGAAGTTCGGGCTGCAGTCCATCCAGCCCGAGCGGCCGATGGACGTGCTGCACGACCAGCTCTTCCCGGGCCGGCAACGCATGATCGAACATTTCGCGCAGCTGCAGCGCCATGCGGGCAGCGTCGAGGCCATCGACGGCGGGCGGGTCACGCTCACCGACGGCAGCACCCACGAGGTGGACCTGCTGCTGTGGGGCACCGGCTACCGCACCGAACTGCGCTGGATCGACGTGCCGGCCATCGCGGCGATCGACAGCGTCAACGCGCTGTGCAACCGCTGCGGCTGCATCTTCCGCAGCCTGGACGCGCCGGACCTGTACTTCCCCGGCGTCGGGCTCGACGGCATCGGCGCCGCGCCCTGGGCCTACATGCTGATCGCGCGTTCGATCATGTCGCACATCCGCGGCACGGCGCGGCTGGACCTGCAGCCGGTGGGGCACAAGGTCAACCACTTCGACATCGTGCGCCACCTGGCGCCGCGCGATCCGGGCAGCTACCCGCCGGGCCGCGGCTGGGATTTCTACCGCGCGATCGCGCTGGACACGCCGGACGACCGGCCGTATCCGCTGCTCTGAGCGGCGCCGCCACTGCGCAGAAAGGACACGCATGCTCGCCGTCTTGGCCATCGGCATCGGCGCCACCTTGGGCGCGCTGCTGCGCTGGGTGCTGGGCACGCAGCTGAATGCGCTGTTTCCGTCGCTGCCGCCGGGCACGCTGGTCGCCAACCTGCTGGGCGGCTACCTGATCGGCGTGGCCATGGCGGTGTTCTCCAGCCACCCGTCGCTGCCGCCGGAATGGCGCCTGCTCGTCATCACCGGCTTCCTCGGCGGGCTCACCACCTTCTCCACTTTTTCCGCCGAGGTGGTGCAGCAGCTGATGGAAGGCCGGGTCGGCTGGGCGCTGGCCACCGTCGCGCTGCACGTGGCCGGCAGCGTGGGCATGACGCTGCTGGGCATCGGCAGCGTGGCACTGTGGCGCAACGTGCGGCTCTAGGCTCCAGGGGATCGAACATGAACGGCTATCAGCTCACCTTCTTCACCGTCGAAGGCCGGCGCCACGGACAGGTGCCGATGGGCCGCTGGCTCACCGACACGGCGCGTGCGCTCGGCATCCAGGGCGCCACGCTGACCACCGGCGTCGAAGGCATCGGCCGCGACGGGCGGCTGCACTCGGCCCACTTCTTCGAGCTGACGGACCAGCCGGTCGAAGTCACGATGGTGGTCGACGCGGCGCAGTGCGAGCGGCTGTTCGCCACGCTCGAGCGCGAACAGGCCAATGTGTTCTATGCCAAGACGCCGGTCGAGTTCGGTGTGATCGGCGCGCCGCAGGCGCGCTAGACGTCCTAGGCGGCCGGTGGCGCGACGCGCCGGCTGGCATTCGACGCAGGCCGCGGCCCCAGTGCGGCGCGCGCTACCCACAGCACACCGGCCACCACCAGCGCCAGTCCGGCGATGGCCTGGCGACCCGCGGGTTCGCCCAGCAGCGTGACCGCCAGCACGAAGGCCACCACCGGCTCCATCAGCGACAGCGTCACGCCGGTGGCCGCACTGACATGGCGCAGGGCGTGGCTCAACAGCAGATAGGCCACGCCCGAAGTGGCCACGCCCACCCACAGCAGCGCAGGCAGGTCGGCCAGGGCCAGCCGCGGCGGCCCGGCCAGCCACAGCGCGCCGGGCAGTGCCACTGCGGCCGATGCGGCGAAGGCCACGCCGGTGAAGCGCTGCGGCGCCACGCGCGCGGCCAGCTGCTTGTTGATCAGCGCATAGCCCGCATAGGCCGCACCGGCCAGCAGGCACAGGCCGATGCCGCCGGCGCGGGCGGCGGCATCGGCAGCGCCCGCGCCGCCGCCGGCCAGCGACATCAGTACGCCGCCGGCCACGGCCAGCGTGCTGCCGCCCCACCAGGCCGCGCCCGGCGCGCGGCGCAGTGCCAGCGCTTCCAGCAGCCCGGCCCAGACCGGCCCGCTGCCCAGCGCCACCGCGGTGCCCAGGCCGACGCCGGCCGCGCCGATGCCGGCAAAGAAGGCCAGGTTGTAGACCGCCATGCAGGCGCCGGCGGCCAGCAGCGCGAGCCAGGGTGTCGGCCGCGCCGTGCGCGGCGCAGGCCCGTCGGTCCGGCTCCCGCGCGCCGTGGCCGCGGCCAGCAGCAGATAGAACGCGGCCGCCACCAGCAGGCGCAGTGCACCGAACCAGGCGGCATCGAGCGCGCCGCCCGACAGGCTGCGTGCGGTGCCGGTCGTCCCCCACAGCGTGGCGGCGGCCAGCACCAGGGCCACGCCGAGGGCGGGGTGTCGTTCCATGCGCGCATGCTGCGCGCAGCTGGCGGCGGACTTTGTCGAGAAACGCTCGAAGTCGGCGCCCGACTCAGTCCCCGCGCAATGCACGCACGCCGGTGCCGCGATCACGGCGCAGTGCGTAGGCCAGCGCGCTGGCACTGCCATAGCCGCAGCGTGCGGCCGCGGCCTCGAGCGTGCTGCCCCGGCGCAGCAGGCGCTGCGCGGCGTCCAGTCGGCGCCGGCGCACGTAGGCAGCGGGCGGCACGCCGGTGAGTTCGACGAAGCGGGCATGGAAGCGCTGCGGGCTGAAACGCGCCAGCCGTGCCAGGCGCGCGGTGCTCCAGCGCTCGTGCAGCGCGGCGTCGAGCGCCTCGTCGATGGCCGCCAGGTCCAGCCGGCGCCGCTCCAGCCGCCGTCCCTGCAGCGCCAGCGCCGCCAGCAGCGCCTCGGCATCGATCGCCGAGGGTCGGCCGCGATCGACAGCAGCGGCGGGCGCACGATGCGCCGCAACTCGGCCGGCACGCTGTCGGCCGGCGCGTCGATCACCAGCATCCGCGCCGGCCGGGCGGCCACGTAGGCATGCTGCACGCCCGCCGGGATCAGGATCGCACTGGCGGCATCGACGCAGGCCGCACGGCCATCGAGCTCCAGTTCGAGCAGGCCGCTCAGGCCGAGCAGCAGCTGCGCATGCGCATGGCCATGCGCCGCGTAGGCGCCGGCATAGCGGCGCAGCGACGCCGTGGCATGGGGCAGTGGGGCTTCGGCCATGCTGCGATTGCGGCAGGCGCCGCGGTCGCGGCCGCAGCCGATCGGCCGCACCGCGCCTATTCGCCCTTGATGCCGGCGACGCGGATCACTTCTGCCCACTTGCGCGTCTCGCGCACGATGAAGGCAGTGAACTCCGCCGGCGTGCCGCCGCGCGGCTGCAGGCCCAGCTGCAGCACGCGTTCCTTGAAGTCCGGTTCGGCCAGCACCGCGTTGGTCTCGGCGGACAGCCGGTCGACCACCGCCGTCGGCGTGCCGCGCGGCACCATGAAGCCGAACCAGCCGTAACCGACGATGTTGGGAAAACCGGCTTCGGCAAAGGTCGGCACCTTCGGCTCGATCGGGCTGCGCGATTCGTTGGCCACGGCGATGACGCGCAGCTTGCCGGCCTTGATGTGCGGCAGCGCGGTGGTGATGGCGGTGATCGTCGCGTCCACGCGCCCGGCCAGCAGTTCGGTGTAGGCGGTGGCATCGCCACGGAAGTGCACGGTCAGGCCCTTGATGCCGGCCTCCTTCATGAACAGCTCGCCGGTCAGGTGCGGCCCGGAGCCGGCACCGGGCGACGCGATGTTGATGCCCTCCGGCTTGCTCTTGGCGTACTTGATGAAGTCGGCGACGGTCTTCACCGGCAGCTCGGCATTGACGATCAGGAACACCGGCGCCACCAGCGCCAGCGTCACCGGCTGGAAGTCGCGCCCCGGGTCGTAGCTGAGCTTGCCGTACAGGCTCTCGACCACGGCGAAGGGCGCGGCCGCGTACAGCAGCGTATAGCCGTCGGCCGGCGCGCGCGCGACGAATTCATTGGCCAGCCGCGTGCCGGCGCCCGGCTTGTTCTCGACGATGAACTGCTGCCCCATGCGCTTGCCGAAGCGCTCGGCGAACAGCCGTGCCGAGATGTCGTTGGAACCGCCGGCGCCGTAGGGCGAGACGATGCGCACCGTGCGCTCGGGCCAGGTCCCCGGGGTCTGGCCCTGTGCGTGGGCGGTGCCCCACAGCGACAGCGGGGCCGCGGCGGCCAGGCCGGCCAGCAGGCGGCGTCGATCGAAGTCCATGGTGTCTCCTTGAGTCGGTCAGTCGAGCCGCCGCAGCGGCGGGTAGGTGAAGCGCATCTGCAGGTGCGCGGCACGCGGCTGGTACAGGCGCAGGACCACGTAGAAGGGGTCGTCGGCCGGCGTCGGCAGCCAGTTGATGCCGGGCCCGGGGTCGCCCGCCTGCATGCGGATGCGCAGGCTGCCGTCAGGCTCCCACACCAGGCCGGGCGTGCGGTCGCCGATGGAATAGCGATCGATCGGGTTGGGCACCAGCAGGCAGTCGCGCTTGCTGTACATCGTCATCGACCAGAAGGCGTCGACCTGCGGCGCCTGGTGCGGCGCGAAGTGCAGCTCGTAGCGGCCGCGGCCGTCCAGCGGCCGGCCTTCGGCGTCGACCTCGCACAGCGGGTACATCGCCTCTTCGATGCCGAGCGCGCCGATCAGGTTGCGCGCCACGCGGGCGCGGGTCGGGTAGTCGCTGCCGTAACCGGTGCGGATCGTCACCGGCACGTTCCATCCTCCGCCCAGCGACATGGCCTGCGCGTCCTGGCGCAGTGCGGCATACACCTGCGGCAGCGCGCGGGCGAAGGCCTCGCGCACGGACCTGTCGGTGGGCGGCCGGCCATCGCGCAGCCCGAAGGCGGCGAAACCGTCGATCAGCGCCGCTTCCGCCACCGGTGCCGGGTTGCGCGCCAGTGCCGCGGCCACCACGTGCAGGTAGGTGTCGGCCTCGGGCACGTCGGTGCGGCGGCCGTCGAAGCCGGTGTCGGTGCGCTGCCAGGCGATGCGGCCGTCTTCGCGCCGGATCGCAAAGGCGTCCTGCAGCCGGTGCGCCGCCGCCAGGTCGGCCGGGTCCGGGTCGACCAGCATGCGGCCGATGATCCAGACGTCGTCGCCCGGCGCGGCGATCGGCACCGAGCCTGCCGGCACCGTACCTTGCCAGTGCGGCCCGTGCACGAACAACTGCTGCGCGCGGTTGCCGGTGGTGCGCCGGCCGGCGTAGGCGAAGGGGTTGGTCCAGAAGTCCAGGAAGCCCAGCGTCCAGTAGCGCTCGCCCATGTCGGGCAGGTCGATCAGCAGCGGGCCGGCGCTCAGGTCGAGCCAGGTGTTGTCGTAGAGCGTGTCGTTGTTCGGCGAGACCACTTCGCGGTGGGCTGGCGTCAGCAGCGCGCGCGAATGGGTGAAGCCGTTGCACCAGCGCAGCGTCGACTCGCGCTCGGCCGCGGCGAACTCGCCGCCCGGGCCGCGGCGCGGGCAGGTGGCGCTGCGCATGCGCGCCATCTCGTACAGCGGCAGCGAATAGATCACCGCCTGCTGAGCGGCGTCGTCCAGGTCACTCATGCGATTCGCTCCATCTCGGGAAAGCGGTACTGGCCTTTGAGCATGCGTTCCTGCGGGTGATAGAGCCGCAGGATCAGGTAGAACGGCCCATCCGGCGCCGGCAGCCAGTTCGAGCGCGGGCCCGGCGGCTCGCGGTGCGAGACGTGCAGGCTCAAGGCGCCATCGGCGTCGCGCTGCAGCGCGCTGCGGTTGCCGAGCGCGAAGCGGTCCAGCCGGTTCGCCGCCAGGTAGCGGTCGGCGCCGTACAGCGTCACCGACCAGAAGGCGTCGGCCGGCAGCGCGCCGCCGTCGTCGAAGCGGATGCGATAGACATGCTGGCCGTGCAGCGGTTGGCCGTCGTGGTCGTAGTCGCAGTTCAGGTACAGCGCGATGTCGGCCGACAGTGCGCCCAGGCCCTTGTAGGCCGTGGCGGCGCGCAGCATCAGGTCGTCGCCGTAGCGGCCCAGCCGCGTGGAATAGCGCCACGCCGCCTTCGACGGGCTGCGCGTGTGGCCGTCGATCATCTGCAGCGCCGCCGCGTAACCCTGGCGCAGGCCGTCGATCGCGGCCGGGCGCAGGTCGCTCAGGTGGCCGTCGGCATCGAGCTGCACGTGGGCGCTGTCGGTCAGCAGCGCGAACACGCCGCGCTGCGACGGCGGCGGCGGGAAGTCGGCCAGCGCGCGCCCCAGGTTGGCGAAGAAGTCCAGCGCCGCATCGCCGCGGTCCTGCCAACGCGCGACGCTGTCCGGCGGTTCGGGCGCCGGCGAGCCCTGCAGCGTGAAGCCTTGCTGGAAGGCGCGGGCCGCGGGCAGGTCGGCTTCGCTGTCCACCAGCACGCGGCCCAGCAGCCACACCAGCGCGGTCGGGCATTCGATGGCCGTGCAGCCGCTCGGCACATCGGCGGCGGCGAAGCCGGGGCCGAACAGCGCAAAGCGCCCGCCGGCCTGCGGCGTGTTGCGCAGGCCGATGTTGTGGAAGTTGTTGGTGTAGGCGTCGAGCAGTTCCAGCACGAAGAAGCGGCCGGTCTGCGGCGGCACGGTGATCAGCACCGGGCCGCGGCGCAGGTCGATCCAGGCGTTGGAATACAGCAGGTCGTTGGCGGGCGTGACGATGTCGCGGTCGCGGTCGGTCCAGCGATGGTCGCTGTGGCCGATGACGTTCAGCGGCGCGCGGCCGTAGCCGGCGGCGCCGGGCGCGGTCTGCACATCGGTCTGTACCCTGCAGGTGCGCACCGATTCCAGCAGCGGATAGCCGGCGATGGTGGCGGCGATGGCCGCATGCGCCGCCAGCGCCTGCTGCGGCGTGCGGTGCTCCAGGCTCAGGAACGGGGACTCGAGGTTCATGGCCGTCACTCCGCCTTGATGCCGCCGCGCTGGACGATCTGCGCCCATACCGCCATGTCCTTGGCCACCTGTTGCTCGAAGGCGGCGCGGGCGATCGGGTCGGGCTCCATGCCCAGCGCGCGGATGCGTTCGGCGGCCTCGGGCGTAGCCAGCACTTTCGTCAGTGCCTGCGACAGCTGTTCCACCACCGGCGCGGGCATCTTGGCCGGGCCGAACACCGCGTACCAGCTGGCGGTGTCGAAGGGCACGCCCTGTTCCACCAGCGTCGGCACCTCGGGCAGCAGCGACGAACGCTTCGGCCCGCTGACGGCGATGGCCCGCAGCTTGCCCGAGCGCACGTGCGGCGCGCCGGCCGCGAGGTCGACCACCCCGACCTTGATGTTGCCGCCGATC
Organism: Rubrivivax sp.; assembly: GCA_044225625.1. GTDB lineage: Bacteria > Pseudomonadota > Gammaproteobacteria > Burkholderiales > Burkholderiaceae_C > Rubrivivax. The sequence goes on along the minus strand of JBGAII010000086.1, from coordinate 11,545 downwards.
AGGTCCTGCAGCAGCGGCGCCACCCCTTTGTAGGGTACGTGCTGCAGCTGGATGCCGGCATGCAGGTTCACCGCTTCCATCGCCAGATGCCCACCGGAGCCCAGTCCCCAGGAGCCGTAGGACAGGTCGCTGCCCGGCCGGCGCGCCAGCGCGATCAGCTCGTCGATGTTCTTCACCGGCAGGCTGGGGTGGACGACGAACAGGTTGCCGCCCTGGGCGATGCGCGCCAGCGGCGTGAAGTCGCGGTCGGGCTTGTAGGGCACGTCCTTCAGCAGTGCCGGCGCGATGGCGTGCGTGCCGCTGATGCCGATCAGCAAGGTGTGGCCGTCGGGCTCGGCGCGGGCGACGCGGGCGCTGCCCATCGTGCCGGTGGCGCCGGGCAGGTTCTCGACGATGACCGTGGCCTTCAGCTCCTGCGCCAGCGCCTGGGCCAGCCAGCGGCCGACGATGTCGGTGCCGCCGCCGGGCGGGAAGGGCACCACCAGCTTGATCGGCTGGGTGCCGGGGAAATCAGCGGCGCGCGCGGCGGCGGCCGGCAGCAGGCCCAGTGCGGCGGCGCCCAGCAGCCGGCGGCGGATGGGGGATCGTGGATGCATTGCGCGTGTCTCCTGTTCAGTCCAGTTCAACCACCGCGTCGGCGGCGGCGATGGCGTCTTCGCAGACCATCAGCGGATTGATCTCCAGCGTGCGCAGCCGCGGGCCGAGGGCTGCGGCCAGCGCGGCGAAGCGCAGCACGGTGTCGACCAGCGGTGCGGCGTCGATCGCCGCGTGGCCGCGCCAGGCGCCGAGCCGGCGCAGCACGCCCAGCGACTGCAGCCGCGCCTGCACGCGCTCGCGCGTCGTCGGCGCGGTCAGCACGGTGGTGCGCGGTTCCAGTTCGACCGCGACACCGCCCAGGCCGAGCACCACCAGCGGTCCGAAGGACGGGTCCCAGCGCGCGCCCAGCATCAGCTCGACGCGCGGCTGCAGCCGGCGCGCGACCAGCAGGCCCTCGCGCCGCGCCTGCGGCGCCTGCGCAGCGACCGCGGCCTGGATCGCGGCGCAGGCCTCGCGCACTTCGGCCTCGTCGCGCAGGCCGACGCGCACGCCGCCGACATCGCTCTTGTGCAGCAGGTCGCGCGACACGATCTTCAGCACCGCCTGCCCGCCCAGTGTGCGCCAGGCGGCCACCGCAGCATCGGCGTCGGGCACGTGACGGTGCGGCATGACCGGCACGCCGTGAGCGGCCAGGAAGGCCAGGCCCTCGATCTCGTTCAGCATGCCGCGGGGCAGCGGCCCGGACAGCGACGCCGCGGCGGCCGGCGCGGCGCCGGCATCGGCACCGGCATCACGCCAGCGCTGCATCGCCGCGAGCGCTTCGATCGCATGCGTCGGTTCCTCGTGCACCAGGCAACCGTGGGCCTGCAGCCGGCGCTTCAGCTCGGGCGTGACGATGCCGGAAAAGGCCAGGCTCAAGTCGGGCGCGGCCTCGCGCACCAGGCGCACCGTGCGCTCGATCTTGTCGGCATAACCGGGCGCGCTGCCGGCCGCCGCCAGGAACAGCACCAGGCTGTCGTAGGCGCCGCAACGCGCGGCTTCGACCGCGGCGAAGTCCAGCACCTCGTACTGCGCGGTGGCCTGGCCGGTCACGTCCACCGGGTTGGTGGTCGAGCAGAAGGGCACGCGCCGCTGCAGCTCGGCCGCGGTGGCTTCGGGCAGCGGCGGCAGTTCCAGGCCGGCGTCGCTGGCCGCGTCGGCCAGCAGCGTGCCCACGCCGCCGGAGATGGTGATGACGCACAGCCGCGGCCCACGCGGCGGCGTGCCGATGGCGAAGGCCTGGCCCAGGCGGAACATCTGTTCCACCGTCGCGGCGCGCACCGCGCCGCTGTCGTCGAACACCGCCTGATAGACGCTGTCCTCGCCCGACAGGCTGGCGGTGTGCGACATCGCCGCGCGTGCGCCGGCTTCGGTGCGGCCGACCTTGGTGACGATCACCGGCTTGCCGGCGGCGCGCGCGCGGCGCAACGCCTGCTGCAGCCGGCGGCCATCGCGCGCGCCTTCCACGTAGGCCAGGATGACGCGTGTCGCAGCGTCGTCGACCAGCGCGTCGATCACGTCCGCGACCGAGGTGGTGGCCTCGTTGCCGGTGGTGATCCAGTGGCTCAGGCCCAGGCCGCCGGCCCGCGCCAGCGAGAAGGCATAGGCGCCGAAGGCCCCGCTCTGGCTGACGATGGCCACGGCGCCGGCCTCGGGCCGCCCGGCCAGCGGTGCCGGCGTGAAGGTGGCGTAGAGCTGCTCGCGCACGTTCATCACGCCCAGGCAGTTGGGGCCGAGCAGCGTCAAGCCGCCGTCGCGCGCGATGTCCGCCAGCCGCTGCTGCGCGGCGGCACCGTCCGCGCCGGTCTCGGCAAAGCCGGAGCTGAGCACGATCGCGGCGCCCATGCCTTTCTCCACCGCCTGGCGCAGCGCGGCTTCGACGGCCTCGGCCGGCACGGCGATGATCGCCAGATCCGGCACGACGGGCAGCGCGCTCAGCGACGGGTAGGCCTGCAGGCCCTGCACCTCGGCGGCGGCGGCGTTGATCGGATAGACCGCGCCCGGGTAGCCCAGCTCGGTGAGCAGGCGCACCGGCATGCCACCCACCTTCTGCGGGTTCTGGGACGCGCCGACGATGGCGACGGACTTCGGGTGCAGCAGGGCTTGCAGCGACATCGTGCGTTTTCCTTCGTTCAATGCATGCCGGCTTGTTGTTCGATGCGGCGCACCAGCTCGACCAGCGCAGGGCCGACTTCCGCGCTCAGCCGCGCCGCCGTCCACTGCAGCCCGGGCAGGGCGCAGTTGAAGACCAGCGTGCGCTGGCCGTAGCGCATGCGCGAGTGCATGCCGGCGCCGACCACGCCCAGGCCGGCATCGCCGAGGTTCAGCGCGAAGCCGCGCTTCGTGTAGTGCGCCAGCGACTCCTCGATGCCCTTGCGGCAGCGTTTCCATTCGTCGGGCCGCTCCTTGGCCAGCGCTGCGAGCACGGCGCGCTGCTCCGCTGCCGGCTGTGCCGCCAGCCACGCGCGGCCCATCGCCGTCGATGCGATGCCGCGCGTCGCGCCGACATCGGGCCGCGCCAGCGTGCTGGTCGGGCAGGCACAGGTTTCCAGGTAGACCATGTCCAGGCCGAAGGCCACGCCGATCGAGGCCGCGCCCTGGAAGCGGTCGGCCAGCGCCTGCAGCCCCGGCCGCGCCAGCATGCGCAGCGGCGTGTTGACGATGTAGGGGTAGCCCAGCGCCACCGCAGCCGGGCCGATGAAGTAGCGGTCGATGCGCGTGTCGTGGTCCAGGTAGCCCAGTTCCAGCAGCGTGCGGCACAGCCGCGACACCGTCGGCCGCGTCAGCTGCAGCATCTGCGCCAGCTCGCTGTTGCCGAGCGGGCGCGATTCGCGCACGAAGGCCTCCAGCACCATCAGCCCCTTGGCCAGCGTGCCGGCGAAGTTCGGGTTCTCGGCGCGCGAGGCGTCGAGGTCGTGCTGGTCCTGCAGGCGGCGGATCATCGGTGAGCGGTCGCGGGGTGGCCCGCAATGTAGAAGTGAAGGCGCAGGATTCAAAACCCTGTTTCGATATTTGAAACCCGATTGAGGGCCCATGCGCGCCGCGCATGTGCTCCAGCGAAATCATTCGTTTCGGCGGCGGGCGTCGGGCCGCAGCATCGGCGGCGTCCGAACCTGGAGCCGCCGATGAATGCCCTGCCTGCCGCACCGTTGCGCCTGCTGATCGTCCCCGGTCTGCACGACAGCCCGCCGGGCCACTGGCAGAGCTGGCTGCAGACGCGCCATCCGCTGGCGGTGCGCGTGCAGCAGCGCGACTGGAGCACGCCGGACCTGGAGCGCTGGGCCGCACGCATCGGCTCGACGTTGGAACGCAGCGGGCCGGGGCGCTGGCTGGTGGCCGCGCACAGCTTCGGTGTGCTGGCGCTGCTGCGCCACCTGGCGCGGGCGCCGCAGTCACCGGTGGTCGCGGTGCTGCTGGTGGCGCCGGCCGACCCCGACAAGTTCGGCGTCGGTGAACTGCTGCCGGGCGGCGCGCTGCCGGTGCCGGGCACGGTGGTGCTCAGCGCCAACGACCCGTGGCTCGCAGAGGCCGCGGGTCAGCGCTGGGCGCGGCGCTGGGGCTGCCGCGTCGAGATGCTGGGCGCCGCCGGCCACGTCAACATCGCTTCGGGCTTCGGGCCGTTGCCGCTGGCCGAGCGCTGGCTGCAGTCGCAGCAGCGCCGGCTGGCCACGGTGCTGGCGCAGCCCTCATCGGAATTCGCATAAGCAAGCGCGCTTTGATTCGTTCTGCGCCGGCGGCGCCGTTCCTAGCATGCGGCGCATGTCGATACCGGGGTTCCCTTCATGAATCGCTATTCCATCGTTCGCCGGCTGGCCCTGCTGGGTGTGGTCGCGCTGGCTGCCGGCGCCGCCCAGGCCAAGGACATCGTCCTGCTGAACGTCAGCTACGACCCGACGCGCGAGCTGTACGTCGACTTCAACAAGGCCTTTGCCGCGCAGTGGAAGGCCAAGACCGGCGACAACGTCGCCGTCAAGCAGAGCCACGGCGGCTCGGGCAAGCAGGCACGTTCGGTGATCGACGGCCTGGAGGCCGACGTGGTGACACTGGCGCTGGCCTACGACATCGACGAGATCGCCGAACGCGCCAGGCTGCTGCCCGAGAACTGGCAGAAGCGCCTGCCGCACAACAGCTCGCCCTACACCAGCACCTACATCTTCCTGGTGCGCAAGGGCAACCCGAAGGGCATCAGGAACTGGGACGACCTGGTCAAGCCGGGCGTGTCGGTGATCACCGCCAACCCCAAGACCAGCGGCGGCGCGCGCTGGGGCTACCTGGCGGCCTACGGCTTTGCGCTGAAGCAGCCTGGCGGCAACGACGCCAAGGCCAAGGAATTCGTCGCCAGGCTCTTTGCCAACGTGCCGGTGCTGGACTCGGGCGCGCGCGGCTCCACCGTCACTTTTGCCGAGCGCGGCGTCGGCGACGTGCTGCTCGCCTGGGAGAACGAGGCCCACCTGTCGCTGAAGGAGTTCGGCGCCGACAAGTTCGACATCGTCTACCCGCCGGTGAGCATCCTGGCCGAGCCGCCGGTGGCCGTGGTCGACAAGAACGTCGACAAGCGCGGCACACGCGAGGTGGCCACCGCCTACCTGGAGTACCTGTACACGCCGGAAGGGCAGGAGATTGCGGCGCGCAACTTCTATCGCCCGATCGACGCCAAGGTCGCGGCCCGGTACGACAAGCAGTTCCCGAAGCTCAACCTGTTCACGATCGACGAGGTCTTCGGCGGCTGGACCAAGGCGCAGAAGACGCACTTTGCCGATGGCGGAGTGTTCGACCAGATCTACACCCGGAAATGAGGGCGCCTAACTCGTTCTTTGCATAAGCAAGCTCGATTCGCTTCGTTTCCCCTGGCAGGCGCGCTGCCTAGCATGCGCGCCTGTTGCCGATTTCCAGGACTGCCATGCCCTGCCCGACCCCCGTGCGCGGCCGCCGCGCACTGCTGCTCGCTGCCCTGCTGAGCGCCGCCTTGCCCGCCTGGGCCGCCGGACCGACGCTGCTGAATGTCAGCTACGACGTGTCGCGTGAGTTCTACAAGGACTTCAACGCCGCCTTCGCCGCGCAGTGGAAGAAGAGCACCGGCGAGGACATCACGCTGAACCAGAGCCATGGCGGCTCCAGCCGGCAGGCGCGCAGCGTGGTCGACGGGCTGGAGGCCGACGTCATCACGATGAACCAGCACAACGACATCGACATCCTGTACGAGCGCGGCAAGCTGGTGCCGCAGGACTGGGCCAGGCGGCTGCCCCACAACAGCGCGCCGACGACCTCGGTGTCGGTGATCCTGGTGCGCAAGGGCAACCCGAAGCAGATCGCCGACTGGAGCGACCTGGGCCGCCCGGGCGTCGGCGTGATCATCCCCAACCCGAAAACCAGCGGCAACGGCCGCTACACCTACCTGGCGGCCTGGGGCGCGGGCCTGAAGTCGGGCCTGAGCCCCGACGCGGCCAAGGCGCTGGTGACGCGCATCTTTGCCAACGTGCCGGTGCTCGACGGCGGCGGCCGCGGCGCCACCACCACCTTCGCGCAGCGCAACCTGGGCGATGCGCTGGTCACCTTCGAGAGCGAGGTGCCGTTGATCATCAGCGAGTTCGGCAACAACTTCGAGGTGGTCTACCCGAGCCGCACGATCCTGGCCGAAAACCCGGTCAGCGTGGTCGACAAGGTGGTTGACAAGAAGGGCACCCGCAAAGCCGCGGAGGCCTATCTGCAGTACCTGTACACCGACGCCGGCCAGGAGATTGCCGCCAAGCACAACCTGCGGCCGCGCAACGAGAAGGTGCTGGCCAAGCATGCGAAGCAGTTCCCGAAGCTCAACACCTTCACGGTGGACGAGGTGTTCGGCGGCTGGACCAAGGCGCAGAAGGACCACTTCAACGACGGTGCCACCTACGACCAGGTGATCGCCGCAGCGAAGTCGCGGTGAACATGATCCCTCCGAAGCGCCTTCGGCGCTCCCCCCGAGGGGGCGCCGCCAGCGGCCCGGCAAAGCCGGCTCCGCGGCGTCCGCTCGATGCCATGTGCAACTGAGATGCTGCTCTCACGTACCCTGCTCAAGCGCCACAGCGTGCTGCCTGGCTTCGACTTAGGCCTGGGCTTCGCGCTGCTGTACATGAGCCTCATCGTGCTGGTGCCGCTGTCGGCGGCCTTCCTGAAGACCTTCACGATGACCTGGGGCGCCTTCTGGGACGCGGTGAGCTCGCCGCGCGTGGTGGCGTCGTATCGGCTGACCTTCGGCGCGTCCCTCGCCGCGGCGGCGCTGAACGCGGTGTTCGGCCTGGTCGTCGCCTGGGTGCTGGTGCGCTACGAGTTTCCCTTCAAGCGCTTCATCGACGCGCTGGTCGACCTGCCCTTCGCGCTGCCCACCGCCGTGGCGGGCATCGCGCTGACGGCGATCTATGCGCAGAACGGCTGGATCGGCCAGTGGCTGCCCTTCAAGGTGAGCTTCACGCCGCTGGGCGTGTTCGTCGCGCTGGTCTTCATCGGCGTGCCCTTCGTCGTGCGCACGGTGCAGCCGGTGCTGGAGGACGTGAACCGCGAACTGGAAGAAGCCGCGGCCACGCTGGGCGCCAGCCGCTGGCTGACCTTCACGAAAGTCATCCTGCCGATCGTGATGCCGGCGCTGCTGACCGGCTTTGCGCTGGCCTTCGCGCGCGCGCTGGGTGAATACGGCAGCGTGATCTTCATCGCCGGCAACATGCCGATGGTCAGCGAGATCACGCCGCTGCTGATCATCACCAAGCTGGAGCAGTACGACTACGCTGGCGCCACCGCCATCGCGGTGGTGATGCTGGTCATCAGCTTCGTGCTGCTGCTGCTGATCAACACGCTGCAGACCTGGGCCCGCAAGCGGCAGGGGGGCGTATGAATACCATCGCCTGGCCCGCCGAGGCGGCCGCAGCGCCCGCCCGACCCGTGGCGGCACCGCGCTCGGCCACCAGCGAAGCGCCCTGGGTGCGCCGGCTGCTGATCGGCGGCGCGCTGGCCTTCCTGACGCTGTTCCTCTTCGTGCCGCTGGCGGCGGTCTTCGTCGAAGCCTTCAAGAAGGGCTGGGACGTCTACCTGGCGGCGATCGTCGAGCCCGACGCGCGCTCGGCCATCGCACTGACGCTGCTGGCCGCGGCCATCAGCGTACCGTTGAACCTGGTGTTCGGCATCAGCGCGGCCTGGGCGATTGCCAAGTTCGATTTCCGCGGCAAGAACCTGCTGCTGACGCTGATCGACCTGCCCTTCAGCGTCAGCCCGGTGATCGCCGGCCTGATCTACGTGCTGGTGTTCGGCCTGCAAGGCTGGCTGGGCCCGTGGCTGCAGGATCACGACCTGAAGATCATCTTCGCGGTGCCGGGCATCGTGCTGGCCACGGTGTTCGTCACCTTCCCCTTCGTCGCCCGCGAGCTGATCCCGCTGATGCAGGCGCAGGGGCAGGAACAGGAAGAGGCCGCGCGCGTGCTCGGCGCCAGCGGCTGGCAGATGTTCTGGCGCGTGACGCTGCCCAACGTGAAGTGGGCGCTGCTGTACGGCGTGATCCTGTGCAACGCACGGGCGATGGGCGAGTTCGGGGCGGTCAGCGTGGTGTCGGGCCACATCCGCGGCCAGACCAACACGATGCCGCTGCACATCGAGATCCTCTACAACGAGTACCAGTTCGCCGCCGCGTTTGCGGTGGCCAGCCTGCTGGCGCTGCTGGCGCTGGTGACGCTGGGGCTGAAGTACGTGGTCGAGCAGCGCGTCAAGGGCCAGAAGCGTGCCGTGGGCGACAGAGCGGAGTAAATCCAATGAACCCTGTTAGGGCATTTCAGGAGAAGCGGGCCGAGCGCGGGGCCGCTCCCAAGCCGGCCCGCACCCCCCTGGGGGGTGGGCCGACGTACTCGTCGGACCGGGGGTACACATGAGCATCGAGATCAGAAGCCTGAACAAGCGCTTCGGCGCGACCGTCGTCTGCGACGACCTGAACCTGGACATCCCGGCCGGCGAGCTGGTGGCGCTGCTGGGGCCTTCGGGCTCGGGCAAGACCACGCTGCTGCGCATCATCGCCGGGCTGGAAGTGCCGGACAGCGGCGAGGTGCACTTCCACGGCGAAGACGCCACGCACACCACGGTGCGCGAGCGCAACGTCGGCTTCGTGTTCCAGCACTACGCGCTGTTCAACCACATGACGATCTTCGAGAACGTGGCCTTCGGGCTGCGCGTGCGGCCCAAGGAGCGCCGCCCTTCGGAGCGCGAGATCAAGTCCAAGGTGATGGAGCTGCTGAAGCTGGTGCAGCTGGACTGGGTGGCCGACCGGTACCCGCACCAGCTGTCGGGCGGGCAGCGGCAGCGCATCGCGCTGGCCCGCGCGCTGGCGGTGGAACCGAAGGTGCTGCTGCTGGACGAGCCCTTCGGCGCGCTGGACGCCAAGGTGCGCAAGGAACTGCGCCGCTGGCTGCGCCGGCTGCACGACGAGATGCACGTGACCAGCGTGTTCGTCACGCACGACCAGGACGAGGCGATGGAAGTGGCCGACCGCATCGTGGTGATGAACCAGGGTCGCATCGAGCAGCAGGGCAGCCCGGACGAGGTCTACGACCATCCGGCCAGCCCCTTCGTGCTGCAGTTCCTGGGCGACGTGAACCTGTTCCACGGCCGCTTCGGCCATGCGGACCCGCGAGGGGCCGCCCTGACCGGGCGGCCGGGCGCCGTCGAAGCGGCGGCCGACACGGTCTACGTGCGGCCGCACGAGCTGGACATCGTGGCGCCCACCGAACGTGAGGCCGAGGTCGACGCGCTGCCGGTGACACTGTCGCAGGTGCTGACCGTGGGCGCGCAGACGCGCATCGAGTTCAAGCGCGACGACGACGGCAGCTATGTGGACGTGGAGATGCCGCGCAGCGAGTTCGCCGCGCTGCGCCAGCGCCTGGACCTGCGCAGCGGCAGCCGCGTGCACCTGCGCGCGCGGCGCGTCACGCGTTTCTCGGCGGAGCGCGGCGTGCAGCACGAGCTGCCCGATCCGGCGGCGATGATCTGATGGGAGTGCTCGCCATGTTCAAGCCCTCCAACGGCGAGGAGCCTGCGCAGATCCTGTACCGCGCCTTCAGCCGCAGCGGTGGCAAGCCGCGCAGCTATGCCGGCTACGTCACCCCGCAGGAGGCGCAGCGCCTGGCCGAACTGGGTGCGGCGAAGATCGTCGACCTGCGCACCGCCTTCGAGCGCGAATACGTCGGCCACGTGCCCGGCACGCTGCACGTGGAGTGGCTGCCGCTCGGCGCCGCCGAACCGAACCCCGGCTTCATCGATGCGCTGCGGCAGGTGGCCGAGCCGAAGGAGACGCTGGTGTTCCTGTGCCGCAGCGGCAAGCGCTCCGATGCCGCCGCCACGGCGGCGGCGGCGGCCGGCTTCGACTGCGTGCTGAACGTCATCGGCGGCTTCGAGGGTGACCTCGACGAACACGGCCAGCGCGGTACGCTCGGCGGCTGGCGCAAGGCCGGGCTGCCCTGGAAGCAGGGCTAGCCGACGGGTCCGGGCCTACTCCTTGACCGAGCCGGTCATGCCCGACACGTAGTGCTCGACGAAGAACGAGTAGACGAAGGCCACCGGCAGCGAGCCGAACAGCGCGCCGGCCATCAGCGAGCCCCAGTGGTAGACGTCGCCTTCGACGAGTTCGGTGACCACGCCCACCGGCAGCGTCTTGATCTCGCTCGACGAGACGAAGGTCAGCGCGTAGATGAACTCGTTCCACGACAGCGTGAAGGCGAAGATGCCGGCCGAGATCAACCCCGGCACGGCCAGCGGCAGCACGATCTTCACCAGGATCTGCCAGCGGTTGGCACCGTCGATCAGCGCGCATTCCTCCAGCTCGTAGGGGATCGAGCGGAAGTAGCCCATCAGCAGCCAGGTGCAGAAGGGGATCAGGAAGGTCGGATAGGTCAGGATCAGCGCCAGGCGCGTGTCGAACAGGCCCAGCTGGAACACCACCGAGGCCAGCGGAATGAACAGGATCGACGGTGGCACCAGGTAGGCCAGGAAGATCGCCAGCCCGGTCTGCTTGGCGCCCGAGAAGCGCAGCCGCTCGATCGCATAGGCCGCGAACACCGACGCCGCCAGCGAGAAGAAGGTGGCCACCACCGACACCAGCACCGTGTTCCACATCCATTGCGGATAGGCGGTCTGGAACAGCAGCTTGTTCACGTGCGCCAGCGTCGGCTCGATGATCCAGAACGGATTGCCGTCGCGCGACAGCAGTTCCTTGTTCGGCTTGAACGACGTGATGGCCATCCAGTAGAACGGGAACAGCAGCACGAACAGGAACACCGCCAGCGGCAGATAGACCGTGAGCAGCTTGCGCTTGCGCGATTCCAGGTATTCCATGCCGACGGTGTCGCTGGCCTGGCTCATTTGTCGGCGCCCCCCTGCTGCCAGGCGCGGCGCTGCAGTCCGAAGTAGCTGAACAGGATGGCGCCCAGCAGGAAGGGCACCATCGCGATCGAGATGGCGGCGCCTTCGCCGAGCGCGCCGCCGGAGATCGCGCGCTGGAAGGACAGCGTGGCCATCAGGTGCGTGGCGTTCAGCGGCCCGCCGCGCGTGATGACGTAGATCAGCTGGAAGTCGGTGAAGGTGAACAGCACCGAGAAGGTCATGACCACGGCGATGATCGGCGTCAGCAGCGGCAGCGTGATGCGCCGGAACTGCTGCCAGGGCGTGGCGCCGTCGATGGCCGCCGCCTCGTAGTAGGACGGCGAGATCGTCTGCAGCCCGGCGAGCAGCGTGATGGCGACGAAGGGCACGCCGCGCCAGACGTTGGCGGCGATGACCGAGAAGCGCGCGTTCCAGGGCTCGCCGAGGAAGTCGACGTACTTGTCTATCAGGCCCATCTTCATCAGCGCCCAGCTGATGATCGAGAACTGCGCATCGAAGATCCACCAGAAGGCGATGGCCGACAGTGCGGTCGGCACGATGTAGGGCAGCAGGATCACCGCGCGGAAGAAGGTCTTCAGCC
>JBGAII010000085.1:0-19886 GCA_044225625.1 Rubrivivax sp. | reverse complement strand
CTGCCGGCCGCCGCGATCGCCGCCTACGTGGCCGGCGGCGAACCCTTCGGCAAGGCCGGCGCCTATGCCATCCAGGGCGGCATGGCCGCGTGGATCGAACACATCGAAGGCAGCCATTCCGGCATCATGGGGCTGCCGCTGTACGAGACCGCGCGGCTGCTGCGCCGCGCGGGCGCGCTCCCCACCTAGATTGCATCACCCGACAAAAAAATGGCCAGCCAGGACATCCTCATCAACTGGGCCCCGCAGGAGACGCGCGTGGCCATCGTCGAGAACGGCGCCGTGCAGGAGCTGCACATCGAGCGCACGCTGGAACGCGGGCTCGTCGGCAATGTCTACCTCGGCAAGGTGGCGCGCGTGCTGCCCGGCATGCAGAGCGCGTTCATCGACGTCGGCCTGGACCGCGCCGCCTTCCTGCACGTGGCCGACCTGAACCCACCGCCCAATGCGCCGGGACGCGACGCCGCGGCGGTGCCGATCGAGCGCCAGATCTTCGAAGGCCAGTCGCTGACGGTGCAGGTCATCAAGGACCCGATCGGCACCAAGGGTGCACGGCTGTCGGCGCAGATCTCGATCGCCGGGCGCATGCTGGTCTTCCTGCCGCACGACAAGCACATCGGCATCTCGCAGAAGATCGGCTCGCAGGAACTGCGCGACCAGCTGCGCACGCGCATGCACGCGCTGGTGGGCGACCAGCCCGGCGGCTTCATCCTGCGCACCAATGCCGAAGAGGCCAGCGACGCCGAGCTGGCCGACGACATCGCCTACCTGCGCAAGACCTGGGCCGGTATCCGCGAGCGCGCGCAGACCTCGCCACCGGGCACGCTGCTGCACCAGGATCTGAGCCTGGCCGAGCGCGTGCTGCGCGACCTGGCCAACGAGGCGACCCACGCCATCCGCATCGACTCCGGACTGCAGTACGACAAGCTGAAGGCCTTCGGCGAGACCTACATGCCGAGCAGCGCCGCCAAGCTGGAGCTGTACCGCGGCGAGCGGCCGATCTTCGACCTCTTCGGCATCGAGGAGGAGATCGTGCGCGCGCTGGCGCGCAAGGTGGAACTGAAGAGCGGCGGCACGCTGGTCATCGACCAGACCGAGGCGATGACGACCATCGACGTCAACACCGGCGGCTTCGTCGGCGCGCGCAACTTCGAGGACACGGTATTCAAGACCAACCTCGAAGCGGCGGGCGCGATCGCCCGGCAGCTGCGGCTGCGCAACCTGGGCGGCATGGTCATCGTCGACTTCATCGACATGACGCGCGAAGAGCATCAGCAGGCGGTGCTGGCCGAGTTCCGCAAGCAGCTGGCGCGCGACCGCACGCGCACCACGGTCAGCGGCTTTTCGCAGCTGGGGCTGGTGGAGCTGACGCGCAAGCGCACCCGCGAGAGCCTGGCACACATGCTGTGCGAGCCGTGCCCCACCTGCGCCGGGCGCGGCCAGGTGAAGACCGCGCGCAGCGTGTGCTACGACATCCTGCGCGAGATCCTGCGCGAGGCGCGGCAGTTCAACCCGAAGGAGTTCCGCATCGTCGCCAGCGCGGCGGTGGTCGAGATGTTTCTCGACGAGGAGAGCGTGCACCTGGCGGGGTTGAGCGAATTCATCGGCAAGCCGATCTCGCTGAGCACCGAGCCGTCGATGAACCCGGAGCAGTACGACATCGTGCTGATGTAGCGCTCGGCGCTCAGCGTGCTGCGCTGGCCGCCGGGCTTGCCGCGGTGAGCTTGTCGGCCGCCGCCACCCAGCCGCCGCCCATGGCCTTGTAGATGCCGACGATCGACGAGGCCAGCTTGGCGCGGTCGGCAGCCCACTCCAGCTCTGCCGGAAACAGCTCCTGCTCGGCCTGCAGCACGGTGGAGTAGGGCACGCGGCCGACGTCGAACTGCAGCTGGGCGAGCCGCGAGTAGCCCTTCAGTGCGTTGACCAGCTTCTCCTGGGCCGCCTGCTGCTCGATCAGCGTGCTGCGCGAGGCGAGCGCGCCGTCGACGTCGGCAAAGGCGCTCTGGATGGCCAGCAGGTAGGCCTGCAGCGCCGCCTGCTGTGCGCCTTCGGCCTGCGCCACCTGGCCGGCAATCGCGCCACCGGTGAAGATCGGTCCGACGATACTGCCGGCATAGCTCCAGTTGCGGGTGGCGCCCTTGAACAGGCTGGACAGATCGGTGCTGGCCGTGCCCAGCGCCGCGGTCAGCGAGATGGTCGGGTAGTACTGCGCCTTGGCGGCACCGATCTGCGCATTGGCTGCAATCAGCTGCTGCTCGGCCTGCGCCAGGTCGGGGCGTCGCTCGAGCAACTGCGACGGCACGCCGGCCGGCACCGCGGGCAGCGTGATTTCGAAGATGCTCTTGCCGCGCGGGATCGGGCCCGGGTTGCGGCCGAGCAGCACGCCCAGCGCGTCCTGCAGCAGCGCGATGTCGCGCTGCAGCCGCGGGATCTGCACCTCGGCCGACTGCAGCCGTGCCGTGGCCTGGTCCACGTTCATCTGCGACACCCGGCCGTACTGGAACTTGGCCTGCATCAGGCGCAGCGACTCGGCGTAGGCATCGCGCGTGCGCTGCGCCATCTTCAGCTGTTCATCGAGCCCGCGCAGCTGAAGGTAGCCGTTGGCGACATTGGCCACCAGCGTCAGGATCACGCCGCGGCGGGCTTCCTCGGTGGCCAGCATGCTGGCTTGCGCCGATTCGCTGAGTCGCTGCACCCGGCCCCACAGGTCGATCTCCCAGCTGGCGCCGGCCAGGGCCTGGTAGTAGTGGGTCGGGTTCGAGATGCCCGTCGCCTGCTCGGTCAGGCCGTTTTCGGTGAAGCGGAAGCGGCCGCTGTTCAGCTGATAGTTGATCTGCGGGTAGAAGGCCGAGCGCGTGCTCTGCAGCACGCCGGCCGCCTGCTCGATGTTGGCCGCGGCAATGCGGATGTCGCGGTTGTGGGCCAGGGCCTCGGCGATCAGGCTGTCGAGCACCGGGTCGCCGAAGCTCTTCCACCATTCGGCGTCGGCCAGCGCCGCGTCCTGGCCGACCGGGTAAAGGTACGACGGCGGCACCTGCACGTCGGGGCGGCGGTAGTCCGGGCCGACCACGCAGCCGGCCAGCGCCAGCACGCCGGCCAGCAAGACCGCTCTTTGCAAGTTGCGTTCAGCAGCGCGCATCAGGCGCCTCCGTCCGACTTGGGTGCGCCTGGCGCTTCGGCATCGCGGCCGTTGATCATCTCGCGCTTGGCGGTGGACAGCGCCGCGCTCTTGTCGCCACCGAACAGCCGCTGGCTCAGCGTGCCCAGCATCCAATAGAACATCGGGATGAAGAAGATGGCGATCACGGTGGCCATCAGCGTGCCGCCGATGACGCCGGTGCCGATCGAATGCCGGCTGTTGGCCGACGCGCCGGTGGCAATGGCCAGCGGCACGGTGCCCAGCACGAAGGCAAACGAAGTCATCACGATCGGCCGCAGGCGCAGCCGCGCCGCCTCGGCCGCGGCGTCGAAGAAGCTCTTGCCTTCCTTGCGGTTCAGCTCCACCGCGAACTCGACGATCAGGATCGCGTTCTTCGCTGCCAGGCCGATCAGCGTCAGCAGGCCGATCTGGAAGTACAGGTCGTCGGCGATGCCGCGCAGCGCGATGGCGATCAACGCGCCCAGGATGGCGAAGGGCACGGCCATCATCACGCCGATCGGCAGCGACCAGCTCTCGTACTGCGCTGCCAGGATCAGGAAGACGAAGAGCAGGCCGAAGACGAAGGCGATGGCCGAGGTCGAGCCCGAGGAGACTTCCTCACGCGCCTCGCCGGCCCATTCGTAGCCGTAGCCCGAAGGCATCACCTCCTCGACCACCTCGCGCATCGCCTGCAGCGCCGCGCCCGAGCTGACGCCCGGCGCCGGAGCGCCGTTGATGGCGATGGCCGGGTAGTTGTTGAAGCGCGTCACCAGGTCGGGGCCGACCACGTACTTGGTGTTCACCAGCGCCGACAGCGGCACCATGCCGCCCTCGCGGTTCTTCACGTAGAAGCGGCCGATGTCCTCGGGCGTCATGCGGTACTGCGGCTCGGCCTGCAGCACCACCTGGTACAGCCGCGAATCCTTCGGGAACTGGCTGACGTACAGCGAGCCGAACATCGTCTGCAGCGTGCCGTAGGCATCCTGGATGGGCACGCCCAGCGTCATCGCCTTGTCGCGGTCCACCTCGGCCAGCAGCTGCTGGCCGTTGGTGCGAATGGTGGTGTTGATGCCCGCCAGCTCCGGCCGCTTGCCCGCCTTGGCGATGATCTCCTCGACCACGCTGGACAGCTGCTGATAGTCGCCCGAGCCCTTCTGTTCGATCCAGATCTGGAAGCCGGCTGTGATGCCCAGGCCGGGGATGGCCGGCGGGTTCACGGGCACCACCAAGCCGCCGAGGATCGAGCCGAACTCCTTGCGCCCGGCGGCGATCACCGCGTCGGCCGACAGCTCGGGCGTCTTGCGCTGCTCGTAGTCCTTCAGCGAGACGAAGAGCACGCCGAAGTTGGTCTTGTTCTGCGAGTCGATCAGGCTGTAGCCGTCGACCTGCGCCACGTTCTCGACGGCCGGGTGCTTGCGCATCATGGCGGCCGCTTCGGCGCCGACCTCATGCGTGCGGTCCAGGCTGACGGAGTCGGGCAGGAAGTAGGGCACGTAGATGTAGCCCTGGTCTTCCTGCGGCACGAAGGCGGTGGGCAGCGCCTTGAACAGCATCACGCAGCCCACCACCACCGCGGCAAACACCGCCAGGCTCAGCGGCCAGCGGCGCATCACCCACTGGGTGCCGTTGACGTAGCGGTTGGTCAGGCCATCGAGCGTGGCGTCGAACCACTTGAAGAAGCCCTTCTTCTCGCCGTGCTTGGCCTTGATCAGCAATGCGGCCAGCGCCGGCGACAGCGTCAGCGCGACGATCCCCGAGAAGACCACCGAGATGGCAATGGTCACGGCAAACTGCTTGTACAGCGCGCCGGTGATGCCGCCCAGGAAGGCCACCGGGATGAACACCGCGTTGAGCACCAGCACCACCGCGATCACCGGGCCCGACACCTCGTCCATCGCGCGCTTGGCCGCGTCCGTGGGCGAGAGCCCGTACTGCACCATGTTGCGCTCGGTGTTCTCGACCACGACGATCGCATCGTCGACCACCAGGCCGATGGCCAGGATCATGCCGAACAGCGTCAGCATGTTGATCGAGAAGCCGAACACCAGCATGCCGACCAGCGCGCCGAGGATCGACACCGGCACCGCCAGCGTCGGGATGATCGTCAGCCGCAGGCTGTGCAGGAAGACGAAGACCACCAGCACCACCAAGACCACCGCCTCGAAGAAGGTCTTGACCACTTCGTCGATCGAGGCCTGCACGAACAGCGTGGTGTCCAGCGCCACGTCGTACTTCAGGCCCTGGGGAAAGTCCTTCGACAACTCGGCCAGCGTCGCGCGCACCTGCTTGGACACCTGGATGGCGTTGGCGCCGGGCTGCTGGTACACCGCGATCAGCGTCGCCGGCTTGCCCTGGTAGGAGGTGTTCAGCACGTAGCTCTGCGCGCCCAGGTCGGTGCGGCCCACGTCGCGCAGCCGCACCAGCGCCGCGTCGGCGTTCTTGGCCCGCAGGATCATGTTGTCGAACTGCTCGGGCTGGGTGATCGTCGTCGTGGTCACCGGGAAGGTCTGCTTCACCGGGTGTGGCGTCGGCGGCGAGCCGATGCGGCCCACCGCGAACTGCTGGTTCTGGTTCTTCACCGCCTCGGCGATCTCGTTGGTGGTGATCTTCAGCTGGGCCATGCGGTCGGGGTTGAGCCAGACGCGCATCGCGTACTCGGGCACGCCGAAGATCGACGCCTGGTTGGCACCCGGCAGGCGGTTGATGGTGCCGAGGATCTGCGTGTTGGTGTAGTTGGAGATGTAGTCGGCGTCATAGCGGCCGTCGGGCGAGTAGAAGGCCAGCACCATCAGGAAGGTGTTGGTCTTCTGCTGCACGTCCACGCCCTGCGCCTGCACCGATTGCGGCAGCTGCGCCATCGCCTGGCTGACGCGGTTCTGCACGTCCACCTGCGCCAGCGAGGGGTCGGTGTCGATGGTGAAGTAGATGGTCAGCGTGTAGTTGCCGGTCGACGAGCTGGTCGACGACATGTAGATCATGTTGTTGGCGCCGTTGACCTGCTGCTCGATCGGCGCGCCGACGTTCTGCGCCACCAGCTGCGCATTGGCGCCGGGGTAGGTGGCGGTGACCTGGATCTGGATCGGCGTGACCTGCGGGTACTGCGCGATCGGCAGCTGCACCATGGCCACCAGGCCGACCACGCTGATGATCAGTGCCAGCACGGCCGAGAAGATCGGCCGGTCGATGAAGAAGCGGGAGAACACGGTTTGGGCGCTCCCTGGCTTAACGGGACGCTGCCGAGGCCGCGGGCGCCGCGGCCTTGGGCTCGACGATCTTCACCGCCGCGCCGGGCGACAGGCGCGCCATGCCATCGGTGACCACCCGGTCGCCGGGCTGCAGGCCGGCGTTGATGAACCAGTCGTTGCCCAGCCAGGGGCCGACCTCCACGCCGCGCAGCACGGCCTTGTTGTCCTTGTCGACCAGCACCACGAAGTGCCCCTTGGCGCCCTGCAGCACCGACTGCTGCGGCACCAGGATGGCGTTCGGCCGCGTCGCGCCGAGCAGTCGCACGCGCACGAACTGCCCCGGCCGCAGCGCGCCTTCGGGGTTGGGCAGCGTGGCGCGCAGCAGGAAGGTGCCGGTCTGCGGGTCGTAGTCGGCGTTGGCAAAGGTGACACGGCCCTTCTTCGGGAAGGTGTTGCCGTCGGCCAGCACCACTTCGACGATGTACTGCTCCTGGGCGGGCAGCTTCAGTCGCCCGGCCTTCTGCTCGTTGCGCGCGCCCAGCATCTCGTTTTCGGAGATCGAGAAGTTCACCCAGATCGGGTCGACCTGTTCCACGTAGGTCAGCAGGCTGTTCTCGCCGTTGACGTAGGCGCCGTCCTGCACCCGTGCATAGCTGGACAGGCCGGTGACCGGCGTGGTGATGCGCGTGTAGGACAGGTTCAGCCGCGCCGTCTCGACATTCGCCGTGGCCACCTGCACCGCCGCGGCGGCGGCCTGCTGCTGGCCGGTGGCATCGTCGAGCTCCTTCTGGCTCAGCGCCTTCAGCGCCGCCAGCGGCTTGACCTGGGCCAGGTTGTCGTTGGCCGTCTGCAAGCGGGCCTGCTGTTCGGCCAGCGCCCCCTTGGCGGCGTCGAGCTGGGCCTGGAAAGGCTTCGGGTCCTGCTGGAACAGCTGCTGCCCGGCCTTGACCATCGAGCCTTCGGTGTAGACCCGCTTGTCCAGGAAGCCGTTGACCCGCGCGCGGATCTGCACCTGGTGCGAGCTCTGCGTCTGGCCGACGAACTCGTAGGTCACCGGCGCGTCGCGCGGCGCCACCTGCATCACCGTCACCTCGACCGGCGGCCGCTCGGCCGTCACCGGGGCCTTCTTCTCGCAGCCGGCCAGGACGGCAACGGCAGCCAGGATCGTCAATGTCGCGCGCATCTGCCGGCGGCTCCCGCGGGTGTGGATTGTCAGGATCATGCTTGCGCGCGCGAGTAGGATCCGCTCCCGCGCGCGGGGTCGATGCTAACCGCCGCGGTCGCCGGGTTCCGGCGCCTGCGGCGGGCCGTTGCTGACGCAGCGCAAGCCATCCCATCACGAACGAAAGTCCGGAGTCTTCCGCATGTTCGACACCACCCGCCGGCGGGTTGCCGCCCTGTTCACCGCGTTCCTGCCGATCTGCAGCGCCTGGGCACAGGCGCCGTCGTCGCCCTACGGCGCGCCGGGCGACACGGCGGTGCAGCGCGGTGCCTACCTGGCGCGTGCCGCCGATTGCGTCAGCTGTCACACCGCGCAGGGTGGAGCGCCTTTTGCCGGCGGCTACCGCATCGACACGCCCTTCGGCCCGCTCTACGCGCCCAACATCACGCCCGACAACGACACCGGTATCGGCCGCTGGACTGCCGACGACTTCTGGCGCGCGCTGCACCAGGGCGTCAACCGGCGTGGGCAGGACATGTACCCGGCCATGCCCTACGACTTCTATACCCGCCTGGCGCGCGAGGACAGCGACGCGATCTACGCCTGGCTGCGCACCGTGCCGCCGGTGGCCAACAAGGTCGACGTGAACCAGCTGCGCTTTCCCTTCAACCAGCGCTGGTCGATGGCTGTCTGGCGCGAGCTCTACTTCACCGAAGGCACCTTCAAGCCCGAGCCGGGCAAGTCGGCGGCCTGGAACCGCGGCGCCTATCTCGTCGAGGGCGCCGGCCATTGCAGCGCCTGCCATTCGCCGCGCAATGCGCTGGGCGGCATCGAGAAGGACAAGGCCTTCACCGGGGCCACGATCGACGGCTGGTTCGCGCTGAACCTGACCGCGGAACTGCACACCGGCCTGGCCGCCTGGAGCGCGCAGGACATCGCCACCTACCTGAAGACCGGTTCGGCCACGGGCCGCGCCACCGCCTTCGGGCCGATGGCGCTGGTCGTCAAGAACAGCACCAGCCAGATGAGCGATGCCGACCTGCTGGCCATGGGCACCTACCTCAAGGACCTGCCCGCGAATTCGTCGCTGCGCCAGGGCAAGCCGGCGCCCGACCCGACCCGCGCGGCCGGTGCCACGCTGTACCTGGACTACTGTGCCGGCTGCCACCAGGCCGGCGGCCGCGGCCTGCCCAACGTGTTCCCGCCGCTGGCGAACAACGGTGCGGTCGTCGCGCCGGACCCGGCCGACGTGCTGAAGGTGATCCTGCTCGGCGTGCCGCAGCAGGGCAAGTACGTGCCGATGCCGTCGTTCGCCGGGATCCTGAACGACCAGCAGGTGGCGCAGATCGCCAACTACGTGCGCAGCAGCTGGGGCAACAACGCGTCGGCCAATGCCACGCCGGCGATGGTGGCGCGACTGCGGCCGCCGCCGGCCGCGAAGTGATCGGCGGGCGCCGGCGGGCGGCATCGCGCCGGCCTTGACCCTGCGCAGACCGCGCCCGCGGCGATGGGTGCAGCATGCGCGCTTTGACGGAGGGAAACGACAATGAAGATCCTGCTTCCGGTGGATGGCAGCAAGTACACCCGGCGCATGCTCAGCTACATCGCGGCGCACGACGAGCTGCTGGGCAGCGGGCACGAATACCTGCTGTTCACCGTGGTGCCGCAGCTGTCGAACCGGGCGGCGGCCTATTTCGACCGCAAGACGCTGGCGGGCTACTACCACGACGAGGCGCAGGCCGTGCTGCGCGCGCCGCTGACCTTTGCGCAGAAGCAGGGCTGGACGGTGCGCTCTGCCTACGCCATGGGCTACGCGCCGGAGCAGATCGCCCGCACCGCCACGCGCGAGCGCGCCGGGCTGATCGTGATGGGTTCGCACGGCCATTCGGCGCTGGGCAGCGCCGTGCTCGGCTCGGTGGCGCAGGGCGTGCTGTCGCGCTGCAAGACACCGCTGATGTTCATCCGCTGAGCGCGGGCCTGCAGGCCTACACTTTGCGGCAAACCCCACACCGAAGGAGACACTCATGCACATCGCCTCGCTCAAGGAAGTCGTCAGCGCCGAGGAATGGAAGCTGCGCTGCGACCTCGCCGCCTGCTATCGCCTGGTGGCCGCCTACGGCTGGAGCGACCTGGTGTTCACGCACATCAGTGCACGCATCCCCGGGCCGGAGCACCATTTCCTGATCAACCCCTACGGCCTGACCTTCGACGAGATCACCGCGTCGTCGCTGGTCAAGGTGGACCAGCACTGCAACAAGCAGCACGACACGCCGTTCCCGGTGAACCCGGCCGGCTTCGTCATCCACAGCGCGATCCATGCCGTGCGTGAGGATGCCGGCTGCGTGCTGCACACGCATTCGCGTGCCGGCGTGGCGGTCAGCGCGCAGAAGTGCGGCGTCTTGCCGATCAGCCAGCAGAGCACCTTCGTGCTGTCCTCGCTGGCCTATCACGAGTACGAGGGGGTGGCGATCCGCGACGACGAGAAGCTGCGCCTGCAGGCCGACCTGGGCGAGGCCAAGTACCTGATGCTGCGCAACCACGGCCTGCTGACCGTCGGCAAGTCGGTGGCCGAGGCCTTCCTGAACATGTACACCTTCGAGAACACCTGCCGCATCCAGATCGATGCGCAGGCCGGCGGCGAACTGGTGCAGGTCAGGCCCGAGATCCTGCAGGGCCTGGCGCAGGTGATGAAGACCGTGACGGTCGGCCAGGGCGCCGATCTGGCCTGGCCGGCGCTGCTGCGCAAGTGCGATCGGCTGGATCCGTCGTACAAGACCTGACGGCGGCCGGGTGACCGCAGGCCGTCGACGCCGGCCTGCCGGGCAGGCCCGAGGTCACGCCACTCGGTCGCCGTCGAAGAAGGCCTCCAACCCCCGTGCCAGCGCCTCCGGCTGGTCATGGTGCAGCATGTGTCCGGCCGGTGTCACGCGCAGGCGCTGCACCGACGGCACGGCGGCCAGCCGCTCCTCGAACTGCGCGCGCGTGTAGCGTCCGCCGTACCAGCCGTCGAACTCGCGGCCGTCGCCCTCGACCCACAACAGCGGCGCGCTGATGCGGCTCCAGGTGGCGACGGTGTCTTCGGCGCGCGTCAGCACCGGATTGACGCGCTTGTGCGCCGGGTCGCCGAGCACCTGCCAGCGGCCGTCTGCCGCCTGCCGCGACCAATGGGTCGCCAGCCACGCCGCCTTGTCGGCTGGCAGGCGCGGGTTGGTCTTCATCAGGCGGGCGGCCACCGCGTCCAGGCTGTCGTAGTCGCGCAGCGTCTGCGGCTGCTTCAGTTCGTCCAGCCACTGGCGCAGGCGCTTCGGTGCGTCCTCCGGCCGCGTCTGCGGCATGCCGAAGCCTTCGAGGTTGACCAGCCGGCGGATGCGTTCCGGTCGCACGCCGGCATAGCTCATGACGATGTTGCCGCCCATGCTGTGGCCGACCAGGTCGATCGGCGCGTCGGGCGACAGGTGATCGATCAGCGCGTCCAGGTCGCCCAGGTAGTCGGCGAACCAGTAGCAGTCGCCGGGGTTCGAGTCGGTCAGGCCGAAGCCGCGCCAGTCGGCGGCGACCACGTAGCGCGGCGCGGTCAGCGCATCGACGGTGAACTGGTAGGACGCACCGACGTCCATCCAGCCGTGCATCATCAGCAGCGGCGGCCGGGCGGCCGATACCAGCGATGGGTCGCCCCAGACGTGCAGATGGTGGCGCAGGCCGCGCAGCGTCACGAATTCGCTGCGGCCGGCAAGGCGGGGAAGGTAGGTCGTGGACATGCGCCGCACTATAGGCGGCGCGCGACGGCGGCCCGCGTCAAGCGCGTGACAGTCGCCGCATGCGGCCTCAGCCCAGCGCCAGCTTGACCAGCTTTTCCGGCGCGGGCCGCACGGTCACCGCGCTTTCGCCGACGACGCCGGCGATCGCGTACTCGCGCTTGCTGGTGTCGCGCGGCTGCGGCTCCAGCAGGTTTGCGCCGCTCGGCGAGGTGAGGGCGGCGACCAGCGGCGTCACGACGCTCGGGCCACGCTTGATCACCACCGCGGTCTCGCCCGACACCAGCTTGACGAAGCAGCCCGGCGGGTAGACGCCGAACTCCTTCACCAGCGCGGCCGTCATCGAGTTGCCGGGGTCGTGCATGAACATCGCGCGGCCGGCGCGGTCGGCGGCCATCGCCGAGCGCGTGTGGCGCGGGCTCAGCTTGGCGGTGTAGATGTCGGCGCGGCGCACCAGCGCAGCGAAGTCGTTGACCTCGCGCACGCCGGCCGGGTAGCCGCTGCCGTCGGGCGCCACATGGTGGGCGGCCACGCCGTCCAGCCAGTCGCGGTCGGTCACGCCGGCCAGCTCCAGCATCTGCACGCTGCGCTGCGGGTGCGACAGGATGGCGCTGCGCTGCTCCGCCGTGACCGGCGTGTGCTGCTCGGCCAGCTGGCCCTGCAGCTCCAGCATCGACACGTTCATCGTCAGCGCCACCTTGAACACCTTCTGCATGCTGGCCGCGTCCCAGCCCAGGCGCTGCGCCACCAGGAAGGCGGTGATCGCGGTGTGCACCGAATGGTTGATGCCGTACTGCGTGTGCTTGTTGCCGTCCTGGCGCAGCACCTGGAAGATGGCCAGGTCCGAATCGCGCTCGATCAGCGCCTGCACCGGCGCGCTCGCATCGTCCAGCGCCTGGCGGAAGCCCTCGCGATCGCAGGACTGCAGGGTCTCTCCAACGCGGTTCATGCACTGGTGCCACAGTGCCGGCAGTTGTTCCGGGGAAGCGTCCTTGATCGCGTCGGCGGGCCCGCGCAGTTCCGCCAGATCGACCAGCGCACCGCGCGTGAACAGCGCTTCCATCTGCTCGGTCGTCCCCACCACCTGGCCGCGCGCAAGTAAGAGAGTGTGATCGGCGTTACGAACGTTGAACGGCAGTGGCTGGCCGACGGTGAGGCGATGCTTGACGGTCTCGAGTTGCGAGAATTGCATTGTTGTTCCTGCGTGGCGGGAGAGAGAGGCAGTCGCGCGGGCGCACCGCGCCTGGCCTGTTTTCGGCCGTGGCGGCGCCGACTTGAGCGCGTGCCGGCCGGCCGGCCGGCACGACGCGGCTCGGTCCGTGGCCGCCAGCGTCCCCGCAGCAGCGTTGCCGACGCTGACGCTGGACAGGGCATGCTGACACCCTGATGCCGGACAATGCCCGCGAAAGGAACGCGCCATGATCGAACTGACTCTGCCGACGATGACCTGCGGCCACTGCGTGAAGACCGTGACCGCGGTGGTGCAGCAGGTGGATGCCCAGGCGACGCTGCAGGTGGACCTGCCGACGCATCAAGTACGCATCGAGTCCACGCATGCGGCCGACGATTTTCGCCGCGCGCTGGCCGAAGAGGGCTATGCGGCCGCCTGATGCCGACGATGCCCGCGAGCGCGCATGAGCGCCTTCAGCGCCAGCCGGCTCCATTGCTCGTAGCGGGTGTCGTAGATCGCCTCGATGCTGGTGTAGGGCGAGAAGGGGTGGCCGTCCCAGCTCTCCTCCCATTCGCTGCCGATGCGCACGCGGTAGGGCTGCGAATGCTCGCCTTTGATCTCGGGCCAGAATTCCACCGACGTGCCATCGCTTGCGGCGCGCGACGCCGCGCTGCACAGCGCGACGCCGGCCAGCGGCAGCGCAGCGGCCCGGACGAGGCGTCGGAGCGGAGGCCGGGGTGAGGGAATGCGCACGCAGCCAGTTTAGGAGTGCGCCCCGCCGGCGAACACGCCTGCCACTCGCCTAGACTTTGGGTCTGTCAGCCGCCGCGTGGTCGGCATCGTCTCGGGAGATCGGGCAATGGACGTGAGCAGAGCGTTGTATGCGGCCGTTTTGGTGGGTGGGACCGCATTGTTCGCGGTGGGCGCCGCGTCCGCGGATCCGGGCTTCGGGCCGATACGTTTCGACAACTGGGGCTACTTCCAGAAGAACGCCAACGACAGCAACCAGTGGCAGTACCGGCCTCGCGTGTACTTCCCCTACCAGTTCGAGAACGGCGGCGTCTTCCGCCAGCGGGTCGACGTGCCGATGATCTACACCGACAACACCGGGCCGGGCAATCCGGGCGGCACTTACTCCGGCGGCATCGGCAACATCATGATCGAGTCGATCTACGACACGCCGGACATCGCTCCCGGCCTGTCGCTGCGCACCAGCCTGCGCTTCGTCTTCCCGTCGCCCAAACCCTCGCCCTTCGGCACCGACAACCAGTACCAGGTGGCGCCGCTGATCGGCATCACCTACCGTATGCCCGACGCGTTGAGCGGCGTCACGCTGGCACCCTTCGCGCGCTATTTCTGGGGCTTTCACGCCACCGAGCCCAATACGCAGCTCATCAATTCGCTGAACCTCTTTCCGTCCGTCGACTTCCGCCTCGACGACAACTGGTCGCTGTCGCTGTACCCCGAAAACCCGATCGTCTACAACCAGAACACCAAGGCCTGGTTCGTGCCGCTGGATTTCATGTTCGTGCGCAATGTCGGCAAGAACTTCCAGTTCGGCATCGGTGGTGCCGCCAAGCTGGGCAACCCGGCGAAGCCGAACTACGACTACATCATCGATGGGCGCGTGACCTACCTGTTCTGAGCGCTACGCGCGCCGGCTCAGCGCGTGGCGCGGCGCCGCACGCAGTCGATGTAGGCCTGGCCGTCCGGCGGCAGGCCGCTGCGCTGCGAGGCCCAGATCATCTCGCCCAGGCATTCCATCACTTCGTGGTGCGCGGCATGCAGCGAATCGCGCTTCGCGGCCAGCAGCTGCACCGCCTGGCGGATGCCGGTGGGCTGGTCGATGCCGGTCTGCTCGCCGATCGACAGGTGCATCGACAGGTGCAGGAACGGGTTCTCGCGTCCATCCTCGACGCGGTAGCTGGCCTGCAGCGCCGCCGCCTCGTCGGCCAGCGCATCGTGGTATTCGGGGTGCTGGTCGATCCAGTGCGCGGCCTGCGCCTCGATCGGCGTCAACGGCAGTCCTTCGCGCTGCTTGCGCCAGGTGCCGCAGAAGAATGACCGCACATCATGCTGCGAAGGCTGGAACATCGGACAATTGTCGCCCCAACATTCCGCAGTCTGTCGTTCACCGCATGATCACCAGCACCGAACAGCTCTTCACCGAAGCCCGCACGCAGAACGGCTACAAGCCCGAGCCGGTGCCCGACGACACGTTGCGCCAGCTCTACGACCTGATGAAATGGGGCCCGACGGCCGCCAACTCCAC
Organism: Rubrivivax sp.; assembly: GCA_044225625.1. Classification (GTDB taxonomy): domain Bacteria; phylum Pseudomonadota; class Gammaproteobacteria; order Burkholderiales; family Burkholderiaceae_C; genus Rubrivivax. Next base: position 5,202 of record JBGAII010000085.1, on the reverse strand, counting down.
GCCGGCGAGGCTGATCTTCGTGCGTTCGCCGGCCGGCAAGGACAAGCTGCTGGCCTGCGTCAGCCCGGGCAACGTCAACAAGGTGCGCGAGGCGCCGGTGACGGTGATCGTCGGCATGGACATCGATTTCCACGAGCAGCTGCCGAAGCTCTTCCCGCACACCGACGCGCGCTCCTGGTTCGTCGGCAAGGACGCACTGCGGGCCGAGTCCGCGCTGCGCAATTCCAGCCTGCAGGGCGGCTACCTGATCATGGCCGCGCGCGCGCTGGGGCTCGACTGCGGCCCGATGAGCGGCTTCGACGCAGCCAAGGTCGATGCGGCCTTCTGGTCCGGCACCGCGGTCAGGACGAACTTCATCTGTGCGCTGGGCCAGGGCGACCCGTCCAAGGTGTTCCAGCGCAACCCGCGCCTGAGCTTCGACGAGGCCTGCCAGCTTGCCTGAAGGCGCTGCCGGCGGCCTGGCTGCCTGGCTGGTCTCGTGGCCGCTGATCCACGACCCCTGGTTCTACGCGGTCGCGGTGCCGGCCGTGCTGCTGATGGGCCTGGGCAAGAGCGGCTTCCTCAGCGGCTTCGGTGCACTGGGGACGCCGCTGTTGTCGCTGGTGGTGCCGGTGCCGCAGGCCGCGGCCATCATGCTGCCGCTGCTGCTGGTGATGGACGCCACCGGCATCCAGCAGCTGTGGCGTGACCGCGACCGCGTGCTGCTGCGCGAGCTGCTGCCGGCCGGCCTGCTGGGCGTCGCGATCGGCGCGCTGCTGTTCGGCGTGCTGTCGACGCGCGCCGTCGCCGGGTTGGTGGGCGGGCTGACGCTGTTGTTCCTGGCGCAGCGGCTGCTGTTCCCGCCGCGCGCCGATGCGCCCCGGCTGCCGCGCTGGGCCGCCTTCGGGCTGGCGACCACCTCGGGTTTCACCAGCTTCGTCGTGCATGCCGGCAGTCCGCCGCTGAACGTCTACCTGCTGCCGCTGCGGCTGCCGCCGATCCGCTTCGCCGCCACCAGCTCGGTGTTCTTCGCGGCCGTGAACCTGGCCAAGTGGCTGCCCTACGCCGGGCTCGGGCTGATCGACCGCACCAACATGGTGAACGCGCTGCTGCTGCTGCCGCTGGCACCGGTCGGTGTCTGGCTGGGTGTCTGGCTGGCGCGGCGCGTTCGGCCGCAGTGGTTCTATGCCATCGCCTATACCGGCATGTTCTTCACCGGCGCCAAGCTGCTCTGGGATGGCTTGCGCTAGCCGACCCGCCCGCCGCCACAAGAAAAGCCCGCGACCATCGCTGGTGGCGGGCTCCTTGCCGGACATCGGGCCTGCGGCGGCGCCGACGACGGTGTGCTGCAGCGCCGGGTGACGGGTTCCCCGGGATCGCTCCCTCCGCCCAATACTGCGGCCGGTTCTGCGCTCAGACGAAAGCCAGTGTAGGCGCCAGGCCGTGACACGGTCGTGACAAAAGCGGTGCGAATCGGCCCTTGCCGCCGTTCGCGCAGGGCCGCGCCGCCCTCTCGTGGTGCGGTAGCGCGGCATCCTTATTGCTGTGCCCAGGCAAGCCCACTGCACGGCCCCCATACACACCATGGACACTGCCACCGCAAGCCCCGGCCCGGCCGGCGTCGAGACCGACCGCACCGGCCAGAACAAGGACGCGCTGCGGCGCGCCTTCCTGGACAACCTGTACTACGTTCAGGGCAAGTTCCCGGCACTGGCCACCAAGCACGACTACTACATGGCGCTGGCCTACACGGTGCGCGACCGCATGCTGCAGCGCTGGATCAGCACCGCTGCGGCCTACACGCGCCAGGGCGCGCGCACGGTGGCCTACTTCTCGGCCGAGTTCCTGCTGGGGCCCCATCTGGTCAACAACCTGATCAACCTGGGCATCGAGGAGCCGGTGAAGCAGGCCATCCGGCAGCTCGGCCTGAGCTACGAGGAACTGGTGGCGCAGGAGGAGGAGCCGGGCCTGGGCAACGGCGGCCTGGGGCGGCTGGCGGCCTGCTACCTGGATTCGATGGCCACGCTGGAGATCCCGTCCATCGGCTACGGCATCCGCTACGAGTTCGGCATCTTCGCGCAGCGCCTGGTCGACGGCTGGCAGGTCGAGCAGACCGACAAGTGGCTGCGCAACGGCAACCCCTGGGAGATCCCGCGGCCCGAGTGGGCGGTGGAGATCAAGCTCGGCGGCCATGTCGAACGCTATGTCGACATGAACGGCCGCACGCAGGTCAACTGGGTGGCCGGCCGCACGGTGATGGGCGTGCCCTACGACACGCCGATCCTGGGCTACCGCAACCACACCGCCAACACGCTGCGGCTGTGGCGGGCCGAGGCGCCGGAGTCCTTCGACCTGGGCACCTTCAACCGCGGCGACTACTACGGCGCGGTGCAGAAGAAGGTGGTGTCCGAGAACATCTCCAAGGTGCTGTACCCGAACGACGAGCAGGAGCAGGGCAAGGAGCTGCGCCTGGAGCAGCAGTTCTTCTTCGTCAGCTGCTCGCTGCAGGACATGCTGCGCATCATGCGCGTGCAGAAGCTGCCGCTGGAGAAGTTCCACGAGAAATTCGCGGTGCAGCTGAACGACACCCATCCGGCGGTGGCCATCGCCGAGCTGATGCGCCTGCTGGTCGACGAGCAGGGCATCGACTGGGACCCGGCCTGGGAGGTGACGCGCAAGACCTTCGCCTACACCAACCACACGCTGCTGCCCGAGGCGCTGGAGCGCTGGTCGCTGGGCCTGTTCTCGCGCGTGCTGCCGCGGCACATGGAGATCGTCTACGAGATCAACGCCCGCTTCCTGGAAGAGGTGCGCATGGCCTTCCCCGGCGACCTGGAGCGGCTGGCGCGGCTGTCGCTGATCGACGAGAGCGGCGGGCGGTTCGTGCGCATGGCCCACCTGGCCTGCGCCGGCAGCCACACCATCAATGGCGTGGCCCAGCTGCACAGCGACCTGCTGAAGCAGGACGTGCTGTCCGACTTCCATGCGCTGTGGCCGCAGCGCATCACCAACGTCACCAACGGCGTCACGCCGCGCCGCTGGGTGGTGCTGTCGAACCCGCGGCTGACCAAGTTCCTGAACGGCGCGATCGGCGAGGACTGGATCTCCGACCTCGACCAGCTGAAGAAGATCGAGGCCTTCGTCGACGACGCCGGCTTCCGCCGCGAATGGCGCTTCATCAAGCGCAGCGTCAAGGAGGACTTTGCGCAGCACGTGAAGCGCACGACCGGCGTGCGCATCGACCCGCATTCGCTGTTCGACGTGCAGGTCAAGCGCATTCACGAGTACAAGCGCCAGCACCTGAACGTGCTGCACATCATTGCGATGTACCTGCGGCTGAAGTTCGACCCGAATGCCGCGGTGACCCCGCGCACCTTCGTGTTCGGCGGCAAGGCCGCGCCGGGCTACCACTTCGCCAAGCTGATGATCCGGCTGATCACCGCGGTGGCCGAGGTCATCAACAAGGACCCGGCGCTGGACGACAAGATGAAGGTGGTGTTCCTGCCCAACTACAACGTCACCAACGGCCAGCGCGTCTATCCGGCGGCCGACCTGTCGGAGCAGATCAGCACTGCCGGCAAGGAGGCTTCGGGCACCGGCAACATGAAGTTCTCGATGAACGGCGCGCTGACCATCGGCACGCTGGACGGCGCCAACGTCGAGATCCGCGAGGAGGTGGGCGCCGAGAACTTCTTCCTCTTCGGCATGACGGCCGAGCAGGTGCAGGCCACCTGGATGCCGGGCAGCGACTACGACCCGATGGCGCTGTACCGCGGCAACGAGCCGCTGCGCGCGGTGATCGACCTGATCGCCGATGGCCACTTCTCGCGCGGCGACCGCGAGCTGTTCCGCCCGCTGGTGGATTCGCTGCTGGTCCGCGACAACTACCGGCTGATGGGCGACTTCGCGTCCTACGTCGAATGCCAGCAGCAGGTGGGTGCGGTCTATGCCGATCGCGAGCGCTGGACGCGCATGTCGATCCTGAACGTGGCGCGCATGGGCAAATTCTCGTCCGACCGCAGCATCCGCGACTACTGCCGCGACATCTGGCGTGTGCAGCCGACGAAGATCAAGCTGCTGAGCGAAGCCGAGGTCACCGAAGACCTGCTGCAGTAGCGGCGCCGCGCGAGCCGCGGCCGGCCGCCGCCCGGCGGGCGGCTACAGTCGCCGCATCCGCAACACAGGAGACGGCGGCATGGACATCGGCGAACTGTTCGCGCTGGGCGAGCGCGTCGGCGACAGGCTCGCGGCGCGCGGCGAGACCCTCGCGGTGGCCGAGTCCTCAGCCGGCGGCCTGGTCTCGGCGGCGTTGCTGGCACGTGCCGGCGCGTCGGCCTACTACTTCGGCGGCGCGGTGCTGTACACGCGCCGCTCGCGCCGGCTGCTGACCACGCTCACCTCGGACGACACGGTGGGTATGCGCTCATCCAGCCCGCCCTATGCACAGCTGCTGGCGCGGCACCAGCGCGAGCGCTTCCGTGCCACCTGGGGCCTGGCCGAAACCGGCGCCGCCGGGCCTACCGGCAATACCTACGGCGACCCGGCCGGGCACAGCTGTCTGGCGGTGGACGGGCCGGTCAGGCTGGACCGCATGCTGCGTACCGGCCAGGCCGACCGGCAGGCCAATATGATCGCCTTCGCGATGGCGGCGTTGCAGCTGCTGGAGCAGGCGCTGCACGAGGCCGCGTCCTGAGGGCCGCAAGACCCGCATTCGAACGCATCAACGACAGGGAGGAACGATGAACATCTTCGGTGCCCGTTGGGCGGTAGGCATGGCGCTGGCCTGCGGTGTGGCCGGCAGCGCACAGGCCAGCTACGAATACAACTTCAGCATGCCGGACGGCGGCTACCTGATCTTCCTGCGGGACGCCCTGATCCCGTCCGGCCTGACCGGCTTGAACGAGAACCTGAACACCGCCGGCGGCTCCGGCCAGCTGGCCTTCACCGAAGCCTCGGCCTACGGCTTCCAGAACGTCGTGGCCACCTTCGGCAATGGCACCACCAGCCCGCTGTACGTCGGCTACGAGGTCGACATGTCGCCGCTTGCACTGCCTGCCGCGGCCGGCCAGTTCGCCATCAATGCCTTCACGCTCACGGCGCTGGTGAACCAGCAGTTCCAGCAGACCGTGCTCAACGGCGGCACGCTGACGATCCAGCAGATCGCGGCGCCGGGCCCGCTGCCCCCGGTACCCGAGCCTGCGGCCTGGCTGCTGATGGCGTTCG
>JBGAII010000084.1:0-19828 GCA_044225625.1 Rubrivivax sp. | reverse complement strand
CCTGATCGGCGTCTACGACTTCCAGCGCATGAACCAGGTGATCATCGCCTATCACGCGGTGGCGCGCGGCGAGGTCCGGCTGTCGCCGGAACTGGCCGAATACCGCCTCTTTGCGCCGCAGGACGTTCGCTGCTGGCGTGCCGGCACCGGTTATGCCCTGGCCGACTGGCTGCGCTCGCGCGGCCACGAGCCGCAGTTCGTCGAACTGCCCGGGCGTTCTTGAAGACGAGCAAGCCATGGAAGTACAGAAGGAAATCGACACCCGCGGCCTGAACTGCCCGCTGCCCATCCTGAAGGCCAAGAAGGCGCTGGCCGACATGTCCACGGGCCAGGTGCTGAAGGTGCTGGCCACCGACCCGGGTTCGGTGCGCGACTTCCAGGCCTTTGCCCGCCAGACGGGCAACGAGCTGGTGGAGCAGAGCAGCACCGACTCGGAGTTCACGCACTACCTGCGGCGGCGCTAGACACCGCCTGCGGCGCTAGAAATACGCCAGCATCCGTTCCAGCGCCATCGTGAACGGCTGCTGCATCAGCGGCAGCGTCAGCAGCACGCCGAGCAGGCCCACGCCGAGCGTGATCGGGAAGCCGATGGCGAAGACGTTGATCTGCGCCGCGACGCGCGAGATCACGCCGAGCACGAGGTTGACGAAGGTCAGCATGGCCACCATCGGCAGCGCGATCCACAGGCCGGTGGCGAAGATCTGCGCGCCCCATTGATGCGGCAGCGCCTGGCTCAGGAAGGCGAAGGGCTCGGCCCCCGGCGGGAAGGCCTTGAAGCTGTCGACCAGCGCGGCGATCACCAGCAGGTGGCCGTTGATGACGATGAACAGCCAGCCGACGATCGCGCCGAAGAAGCGGCTGGTGGCGGTGGTCTGGCTGGCGGTCACCGGGTCGAAGAAGCCGGCGAAGTTCAGGCCCATCTGCAGGCCGACCACCTCACCGGCCAGTTCGATGGCGGCAAACACCAGCCGCACCGCGAAGCCCAGGCTGATGCCGATCAGCAGCTGCTGCAGCACCAGCTGGAAGGCCAGCCATGAGTCCAGCGGCACCGGTGGGGCCGTCGGCAGCGAGGCCTGCGCGGCAAAGGCAATCAGCGCGGCCAGGCCGATGCGCACGCGCAGCGGCACCACGCGGGTGCCGAGCAGCGGCAGCGACGAGAACAGCGCCAGCGCCCGCAGGAAGGGCCACAGCAGCGGCGTGATCCAGCCCAGCAGCTGGGCCTCGGTGAAGCTGATCATCGCCGCCGGCCGCCGGCCGCGCTGCCACCGTGCCGGGAAGGGCTCATCCGATCATGCCGGGAATGGATTGCAGCGTGCGCTGCAGGTACTCGACCAGCGTGTTCATCATCCACGGGCCGGCAAAGGCCAGCACCGCCACGGCGGCCACGACCTTGGGCACGAAGGACAGCGTGGCTTCGCTGATCTGCGTCGCCGCCTGGAAGATGCTGACCACCAGACCGACCGCCAGCACCGTCAGCAGCACCGGCGCGCTGACCATCAGCAGTTGCAGCAGGCCTTCCTGGCCGAGGGTGAAGACTTGTTGCGGGTTCATCGGTCGATCTCCGCGCTGTGCGCTGCGGTGCGGGGCCCTGCGGGCGGCCGGGCGGGCCTCATGTGGCGAAGGACGCAGCCAGCGAGCCGAGCAGCAGGTTCCAGCCGTCGGCCAGCACGAACAGCATCAGCTTGAAGGGCAGGGCGACGAGCACCGGGCTGAGCATCATCATGCCCAGGCTCATCAGGACGCTGGCGACGATCATGTCGATCACCAGGAAGGGAATGAAGATCAGGAAGCCGATCTGGAACGCGCTCTTCAGCTCGCTGGTCACGAACGCGGGCAGCAGCACGCGCAGCGGCACGTCCTCGCCCTTGACGTCGGACGGCAGCTTGGCCAGCTTGGCGAACAGCTGCACGTCGGCCTGGCGCGTCTGCTTCAGCATGAAGGTGCGCATCGGCTGCTCGCCGCGCTGCAGCGCCTCGCCGAAGGCGATCTGGTTGGCGGCGAAGGGCTGGTAGGCGCGTTCGTAGACCTGGTCCAGCGTCGGGCTCATCACGAAGAAGGTCAGGAACAGGCTCAGGCCGACGATCACCTGGTTCGGCGGTGCCGCCTGCGTGCCCAGTGCCTGGCGCAGCAGGCTGAGCACGATGACGATGCGCGTGAACGCCGTCATCAGCAGCAGCACCGCCGGCAGGAAGCTCAGTGCGGTGAAGAACAGCAGCGTCTGGATCGGCACCGAATAGCTGGTGCCGCCGGCCCCCTGGCCGACGATCAGCGGCAGGCCGGGGTTGGTCTGCGCCAGCGCCACGCCGCTGACGGCCAGCAGACCGGCCAGGGTCAGGGTCCGCCGCATCGTCAGGGCCCGCGCTTCAGCCGCGCCAGCAGCTGCGCGAAATTCGCCGCCGGCTCGGTCGGGTCGGCCGGCGTGTCGGGCTGCGGCTCCATCGTGTGCAGCGTCTGGATCGCCTGCGGCGTGACGCCCAGCACCAGCCAGCGCCGCGCCGCGCCGCGGCCGACTTCGACGATGGCCACGCGCTGCGAGGCCGACAGCGGCAGCATCGCCACCGCGCGCAGCGGTCCCGCACCGCTGGTGCCGCCGAGCGGCGTGCGCTTCAGCAGCCACAGCGCCAGCGGGATCAGCACGACGATCGCGCCGAACCACAGCAACGGCGTCCAGTTCACCGCATTCATCGGGACGTGGCGTTCAGGCCCGGCTCAGGCGGCGCAGCCGCTCGCTGGGCGTGACGATGTCGGTCAGCCGGATGCCGAACTTGTCGTTCACCACCACCACCTCGCCCTGTGCGATCAGGTAGCCGTTGACGAGCACGTCCATCGGCTCACCGGCCAGCGCGTCGAGCTCGACCACCGAGCCCTGCGCCAGCTGCAGGATGTGCTTGATCGGGATCTTCGTGCGCCCCAGCTCCACGGTCAGCTGGACCGGGATGTCGAGGATCATGTTGATGTCGTTGCCGGCGCCGCCGCTGGTGCCGGTGGGCGCGAAGTTGGCGAAGGTCGCCGGCGCCACGCTCTCGGCAGGCGACGCCACCTCGCTGGCCACTTCGCGGCCCTGCTCCGCCGCGGCGGCCCATTCGGCAGCGGCGCGTTCCTCTTCGCTCATCGCGGTGTTCTCAGCGGACATGGTTCTGTTCCCCCAGCCAACCCAGGCCCGAGCCGGTCAGCAGTTTGTCGATCTTGATCGCGTAGTGCTTGTTCGACGTGCCGTAGTGGCAGTCGAACACCGGCACGCCGTCCACCTTGGCCTGGATCAGCGATGCCAGGTCGAACTCGACGAAGTCGCCGGGCTTGAAGGACAGCAGCTGTTCCACGGTGGCCGGCGCGGTGGCCAGCGTGGCCACCAGTTCGACCTCGGCCGACTGGATCTCGTTCTTCAGCACCTGCACCCAGCGCCGGTCGGGCTCGCCGGCGTCGCCCTGGCTGGTGGAATAGAGCACGTCGCGGATCGGCTCCAGCGTCGAATACGGGAAACACAGGTTCACCGTGCCGCTGGAGTCGCCGATCTCGAGCATGAACGAGGTCGTGACCACCATCTCGCTGGGCGAGGCCACGTTGGCGAACTGCGGCTGCATCTCCGAGCGCTGGTATTCGAGCTCCAGCGAGTAGATGCCGTTCCAGGCCTTCGCGTACTCGGTCATGATCGTCTGCACCAGGCGCAGGATCACGCGCTGCTCGGTGGGCGAGAACTCGCGGCCTTCGATGCGCGTGTGGTACTTGCCGGCGCCGCCGAACAGCGCGTCGATCACCGCGAACACCAGGTTCGGGTCGCAGACGATCAGCGCCGAGCCGCGCAGCGGCTTGACGCTGACGATGTTGAAGTTCGTCGGCACCACGATCTCGCGCAGGAAGGCGCTGTACTTCTGCACCTTGATGCCGCCGATCGACACCTCCGGGCTCTTGCGGATCAGGTTGAACAGGCCGACGCGGATGTTGCGGGCGAAGCGTTCGTTGACCACCTCCATCGTCGGCATGCGGCCGCGGACGATGCGTTCCTGGTTGGCCAGGTCATAGACGCGCGGCCCGGCGGCGGCGGCCTCTTCCTGCTCGACCGCCTGACTCTCGCCGGTGATGCCCTGCAGCAGCGCGTCGACTTCATTCTGCGAAAGAATCTGCTGGTTCAAGTGAGCCCCGTCCAGCGAAGTCATTGGATGATGAAGTTCGAGAACTGCACCGCGCGCACCGGGGGCGGCTCGGCGGACTTCTTCGCCGCCGCGCCGGCGGGCGGCGGTTCGACGCCGAGCGCCCGTTCGGTCTCGCGCATCACCTCGTCGGCGAGCTTCTCCTTGCCGGCGCGGTCGAGCAGGTCGGTGGAGCGCTTGTGCGCCAGCACCATCAGGATGTTGTTGCGGATGGCCGGCATGAAGGCGCGGATGCGCTCCGCGTCCTTGGGATCGTTCAGTTCCAGCGAGATGCCGATCTGCGCGTAGCGGTCGGCTTCGCGGTCGGCCAGGTTGACCGTGAAGTTGTCCAGCGGCACGAAGACCGGCACGGCCTTCGGGTCGCGCTTCGCGGCGGTCTTCGTGTGGGCGGTTTCGGTGGCCACCTCGTCGTCTTCGGCCTGCTCGGCGGCATGGGCCTTGGCCTTCAGCCAGAACAGCACGCCGGCCCCGGCCGCTGCCAGCAACAGCAGCACCAGCACCAGGACGACGATCAGCTTCTTCTTGCCTGCCTTGACGGGTACGGCGCCTTCGACGGCCGCGGCACTGGACATGAGACCTCCGGAGTTGCAGACCCCGCCGCGCCTCGCGGACGGCGTGCGGGTCTTCTGCGGACGATTATGGAAATCGCCCTTGTGGAGGAAGGCGCGAAAAGCAGCCTAAACCCGGCCGTCTCGCCGGCGTGCCGTGCCGGGCTCAGGCTGCAGGCATCCAGTTGCCGTGGAAGCCCAGCGGAATGGCGTGGGGGATTTCCACCACCGCCTCGGGCTCGCCGCCGATGCGACGCGTGTCGAGGATCACGAACTCGCTGGTCTGCCGCGGCCCGTCGACCACGTAGCCCATCAGCCAGCCGTCGCCCTCGGCGGCTTCGGCGTGGCGCGGCGCGAACACGAACTCGCTGACCAGCCGGCCCGGGCCGAAGTCGTGCACCTCGCGGCGGCCAGCCTGCAGGTCGTGATGGATCAGCACCTGGCCGGGCATGAACTCACCGCGGCCGTCGTCCTGCAGCTGAACCGCCCACGCATGGCGGTAGGCCTGGCCGAGGAAGCGTTCGTCGATGCGCGGGAACTCCTGCGGCTGCGCATCGACGCCCTGCCGCGCCACCCGCCGCGCCTGCGGGTCGATGGTCCAGCGTTCGAACTTCGCACTGCCGCCCGATGGGCCGATGCGGCTGTCGTCGAACATCGTCGGATGCGCCACGACATCCAGCGTGATGCGTCCGTCCGCCGTCTCGAAGGCGTTGGCGGGGTGGAACACGTAGCACGGGTCGACCTCGCACCAGACGATGTCGCTGCCCGGCGCGTCCTTGCCGAGGATGCCGACGCGGGCCTTGTGCGCCGGGTTCCAGGCATAGGGGAAGCTGTAGCCGGCCGCGAAGCGCGACATCGAGAAGGTCACCGGCAGGTCCAGCACCAGCACGTGGTGTGCGGTGATCATGCAGTCGTGCACGCTCGGGCCGTGCTGCACGGCGATCGGCTCCTCGCGCTGCACCCGGCCGTCCGCCCCGACCACCACGTGGCGCAGCGTGTTCATGTCGGTGGCCTCGTAGCAGATGGCATGCAGCGCGCCGGTGGCGGTGTCCAGGTGCGGATGGGCCGAGAACGACCCCTTCAGGCTGCCGCCGAAGGGGTCGTGCGCCACCGTGTCCAGCATGCCGTCCAGCTGCACCGGCCAGCCGCCGGCCTCGACCAGCGCCCAGGCCCTTCCGGCATGGCGCAGCACGTTGGTGTTGACGGTATCGCTGAAGTGGCGCGGCCCGGGCTTCGGCGCCTCGCCCAGCGCCTCGCTGACCTGGGTCGAGCGGATCCAGCGGTTGCGGTACCACAGCGCCTGGCCGCCCTGCAGCCGCAGGCCGTGCACCATGCCGTCGCCGACGAACCAGTGGTGGTTGGCCGGGTTCACCTTGACCAGCGGGTTCGGCCCGATGCGCGCATAACAGCCGTCCAGCGCCGGCGGAATGCGTCCGCGCAGCACCGGTCGTTCGAGCGTGACTTCGCGCTCCATCGGCCGGTTCGGCCCGGTCAGGTACGGGTTCGGCGTCGCCGGCGCCGACATGCGCTCGCGGTTGAATCGGTGCAGCGCCGAGACCCCCTGGGTGACGGCGTTGCGGATGGTCTTCTCCAGTGCGCTGGTCATGGCTTGTCCTTCGTGGCGTGAGGGGCGGGCAATGATGTGAACATGGTTCACATTGCCGCGATCATGCCGCCGAAAGTGAACGATGTCAACATACAATCGCCGCATGAGCCCGCCCGCCGCGCCCCGCCAGGCCTACCACCACGGCGACCTGCGCAGCGCGCTGCTCGAAGCCGGGCTGCGGCTGCTGCGGTCGCGCAGCGTCGACGACCTGGGGCTGCGCGAACTGGCGCGCGAGGTGGGCGTGAGCGCCGCCGCGATCTATCGCCACTTCCCCGACAAGAACGCACTGATGGCGGCGCTGGCCGCCGAGGGCCTGGAGCGCCTGGCGGCCGCGCAGCGCCGCGCCACGCGCTCGGCCGGCGGCGGCGAGGCCGGCTTTCTGGCCAGCGGCATGGCCTATGTGCGCTTTGCGGTCGACCAGCCGGCCCTGTTCCGCCTGGTGTTCAGCGCCGCCTGCCAGGGCGACCCGCTGGACGCGCAGCCTGCGCAGGCGTCGGCCGCGCTGCGCGGCCTGCGCGAGCACATCGAGGCGCTGCTGCCGCAGGACAGCCCGGTGGCCGAGCGCAAGGCGGCGGCGCTGCATGCGTGGGCACTGGTCCACGGCATTGCGCAACTGGTGCTGGACCGCCAGATTCCGGCGGACTGGCCGCTGATCGAGCGCGTGCTGATGCGCGTCTCGATGCGCTGAGCGCCACGCCCGCTGACGGTGCGGTGTCCGCGGCGCGTGCCGGTGCGCCGGCCGTGCGGTGCCTCAGGCGTACATGTCGAGCACGCCGCGAGCCCGTGGCAGCCGCGGTGCCGCGCCGCCGGGCAGGGCCTCTTCGGCGCCACTGCGTTCCGGTCCGCCGTGGGCCAGGCGCGCTTCGGCCGCGGCCGCGTCTCCGCGCTGCTCGCGCGGCTGCTCGAAGACGCCGCCGCCGGTCAGCGTCAGCCCCTGCTCGCGCAGGGCCGTGGCCAGCGCGGGCACCGCGTCCTGCAGCGCCTGGCGCGTCTGCGCGTGCGCGGCGCTGAAGTCCACCTGCGCCTGACTGCCGTCGACGCTGATGCGCACCTCGATCGGCCCCATCTCGGCCGGGTTCAGCTTCAGCTGCGCATGCTCGATGCCGTCGCGCACCAGCACGCTCATCTGCGCACCCAGCGCCGGCGCGAATTCCTTCGATGCGAGCGGCGCGCGCAGCTCGGCCTGCAGCGGCGGCGCCTGGTGTGCAGCATGCGGCGCCACGATGCCGGTCCAGGCCGACGGCAGCGTCGGCAACGGGTCGGCCGTCGGGGCCGCGGCCTGCGTGGCCTCCACCGCTGCGCGGCCCGACGCGGCCGCGTCGGCATGGCGCTCGGCGCGCATGCCGGCGGCCATGCGTTCGGTGATCCGCCCGGCGGCCGTAGCGGCGGCCATACCGCCGGCGCTGCCCGTGTCGGCGAGCGCGCTGTCGGTCGCCGCTGCCGTGCGGGCCGGGGTCGGCCTACCACCGGCGGCCGGTTCGGCACCGGCCGGCAGCGCCGGTGCGGCACGTTCGGTGCCGGCCGCGGCGTCGGTTCGACCGTCGCTGCCGGCCGAGACGGCCGTGGTGTCGTCGCAGCCGCCGGCGGTCTCGTCACTGTCCGCTGCGCCCCGGCCCGCCCAGGCCGGCACGCGCCGTCGGGCCGGACACGGCGTCGCTTGCCGCAGCATCCGATGGCGGCGCGAGACCCGCGGTGGCGATCGCCGCCCGGCACCGGCTTGCCGGCGGCGTCAGCGACAGCGTGGCCAGCCAAGCCAGCAGGTCGTTGCCGCTGCCGGCGATGTCGTCGTGCTCGTCGTCGGCACTCGCGGTGCCGGTCTTCGCCGCCGTGCCGGCGGGCTCGGTGTCTGCGGCATCGGCCGCCAGCGCGCCTGCCGGCGCAGCGGCAGCGCTGCCCGCATCGCGGCGTTCGTCGGCCAGCGCGTCGAGACCGTCGCCCGGCTGCGCATGCCCGCGTGCGGCACCGGGGCGGGCGGTGGGCCGGGTGGTGGGGCGGTCGGCCGCGGGTTCCGTGGCCGGTCCGGTCGTGCTGCCGTCGGCTTGCGCCGCGGCATCCAGCGCCTGCGCAAAGGCCTGCGCATCGCTGCCTTCGGTGGCGCTGCCGCCGTCGGTCGGTGCCGGGCCGGCGAGCCCGGCCAGGGCTGGGGTGGCTGGAGTGGGGGCGGTGCGGGTCAGCATCGGTGCAGCGCTTTCGTCGGCATCGTGAAGGGCGTCGTTCAGTTCGGCATCAGCCGGCCCGGCTGGGTCAGGGCCCAGCGGCGGCGCTGCGCCTGTTCGTCGTTCTGCTTCTGCTCGCGGCGCTGGCCGGCCTGGGTCAGCTCGGCGCGGCGGCGCTCCATCAGCTTGCGCACCGAGGCGACGCGGCGTTCGCAGTCCACCAGCCGCTCACGCGCCTGCGCGCAGTGCGACTCGGCCTGCTGCGCCTGGCGCAGCTGCAGCGCCAGCGCCTGGTCGAGGCGCTGCATGAAGCTGCGGTAGTGCATCAGGATGTCCATCGTGCTGCCCTGGCGGAACTGCGAGGACCAGCGCGCCTCGTATTCGGCGCGGTAGCCGAGCAGCTGCTCATGCTGCGTGCGCGAGCGGCGTGCCTGTTCTTCGGCCTGCCGCAACGCCGACTGGGCCATGTCCGACTGCTGCTGCGCCTGGTCCAGCAGCAGCTGCAGCGAGTTCATCTTTTCGGGGCTCATGAGGCAACCAGTTCACAAAGGCGGTCGAAGCTGTCCTGCAGTGCAGCCGGCTCGTGCATGTCCTGCTGCAGCAGCGCGCTCAGGGCCGGATGCAGGCGCACCGCCTGGTCCAGTTCGGCATCGTGGCCGGGCACGTAGGCGCCCAGCTGGATCAGGTCGCGGGCCTTGTTGTAGCGGGCCAGCAACTGGCGCCCGCGCCGCGCGGCCGCCACCTGTTCGCGGCTGGCCACGCTGCCCATCACCCGCGAGATCGAGCGCTCGACGTCGATGGCCGGGAAGTGTCCGGCTTCGGCCAGCTCGCGCGACAGCACCACGTGGCCGTCGAGGATGCCGCGCGCCGCGTCGGCAATCGGATCCTGCGGGTCGTCGCCCTCGGTCAGCACGGTGTAGAAGGCGGTGATCGAGCCGACGCCGTTCAGGCCGTTGCCGCTGCGCTCGACCAGTGCCGGCAGCTTGGCGAAGACACTCGGCGGGTAGCCCTTGGTGGCCGGCGGCTCGCCGATGGCCAGTGCGATCTCGCGCTGTGCCATCGCGTAGCGCGTCAGCGAGTCCATCAGCAGCAGCACGTGCCGGCCCTGGTCGCGGAAGTGTTCGGCGATGGCGGTGGCGTAGTTCGCACCCTGCATGCGCACCAGCGGCGGTGCGTCGGCCGGCGCGGCCACGACCACGCTGCGCGCGCGCCCTTCGTCCTCCAGGATGTCCTCGATGAACTCCTTGACCTCGCGGCCGCGTTCGCCGATCAGGCCGACGACGATGACGTCGGCCGCGGTGTAGCGCGCCATCATGCCCATCAGCACGCTCTTGCCCACGCCGGTGCCGGCGAACAGTCCGAGGCGCTGTCCACGGCCGACCGTCAGCAGCGCGTTGATCGCGCGCACGCCGGTGTCCAGCGGCCGGCGCACCGGGTCGCGGTCCATCGCGTTGATCGCCCGCCGCACCATCGGTTCGGTGCGCACCTGCGTCAGCGGGCCCAGGCGGTCCAGTGGTGCGCCGTGAGCGTCGACCACGCGGCCGAGCAGCCCCTCGCCCACCGGCAGGTGCAGGCCGCGGTCTTCGGTGCGCCGCCATGGATGGTTGTCCACGCCGAAGGCCGGCGCCACGTGCGGTGCCGGCAGCGGCTGCACCAGCGCGCCGCTGGTCAGGCCCTGCAACTCGCCGGTCGGCATCAGGAAGGCGCGGTCGCCATGGAAGCCCACCACCTCGGCCAGCACCGGCGCCTGGCCCTCGGCCAGTACTTCGCACACCGCGCCCACCGGGGCGCGCACGCCGGCGGCCTCCAGCACCAGGCCGGTGACGCGCACCAGCGTGCCGCTGCTTTCCAGTGGCTGCGGCAACGCCGCATAGTTCTGCAGGTCGGCCAGGTAGCGCTGCCAGCGCGCCGTGCGCACCGCGCCGGACTGCGGCCGATAGGGCGTGAAGTTCATGGCGCCGGCGCCGTCTCGTCGCCGGCCCAGGGCAGCTCGCTGCCCAGCACGGCCACCGCCTGGCGCCAGCGCGCGGTGATGCGCGCATCGACCTGGCCCAGGTCCGACTCCACCAGGCAGCCGCCGCGCTCGATGCCCGGCTGCGCCACCAGCCGCGCGCCGCGCGCCTGCAGCACCTCGGCGGCACCGGTGGCCACCAGCGCAAGATCGTCCGGATGCACCAGCACGCGGATCTGGCGCGCGCTCTGCAGCACGGTATTGATCGCCTGCGTCGCCGCCTCGACCACCTGCTCGGGGTGCGTGCGCAACTCGGCGCGCACCACGCGCTGCGCCAGCAGCAGGGCCGACTGCGACACCGCCTGCGCCATCTCGCGCTCCAGCGCGTCCAGCTGCGCGTCGAAGGATTGCAGCAGCTGGCCGAGCTGCACCGCCATCTGCGTGGCGAAGCTCTGCTTGAAGCTGTCGAGCGCCACCAGTCCGTCGCGGTAGCCTTCCTGGTAGCCGGCCTGGCGTGCGGCGGCCACCTGGGCCTGCGGCGCTGCCTTGTCGGCGGCGGCGGACGCGGCGGCCGAAGCGGGGCCCGACGCGGCGGCCGCGGGGCCGGGGCCGTCGATCTCGGCGTTGAGCGTGTCCGGGCTCCAGGCGGCGAAGCTGCCGAGCTCCTCCCGGGGAATGAAGCGCGCGTAGCTCGAGGCCGTTCGCGACGTGGTCGGCGGCGGCACGTTGCGATAGCCGCCCTTCGGCGGCCCGGACGGCGGGGGACTAGACGAACTGGTCGTCACCGCCGCCTCCGATCATGATCACGCCTTCGTCGGACAGGCGGCGCACCACCTTCAGCAGTTCCTTCTGCTCGGCCTCGACTTCCGACACGCGCACCGGGCCGCGGGTTTCCATGTCCTCGCGCAGCGACTCGGCGGCGCGCGTCGACATGTTCTTGAAGACCTTGTCGCGCAGTTCCTGCGAGGCACCCTTCAGCGCGATGACCAGCGACTCGGTCTGCGTCTCTTTCAGCAGCGCCTGCATGCCGCGGTCGTCCAGCCGCTCCAGGTCGTCGAAGGTGAACATGTTGTCCAGGATCTTCTGCGCCAGGTCGTTGTCGGCGCCGCGGATGTAGTCCAGCACCGCGGTCTCGAGCGTCGCACCGAGCATGTTGATGATCTCGGCCGCCGGCTTGACGCCGCCCAGGTGGGTCTTCTTGACCCGGTCGCTGCCGGCAAGCACGTTGTTCAGCACCTCGTTCAGGTCGCGCATTGCCGAAGGCTGGATGCCGTCCAGCGTGGCCACGCGCACCAGCACCTCGTTGCGCTGGCGTTCGGTGAACAGCTTCAGCACCGCGGCCGCATGTTCGGACTCCAGGTGCACCAGGATCGCGGCGACGATCTGCGGATGCTCGTGCCGCATCAGCTCGGCCACCGCCGACGGCTCCATCCACTTCAGGCTCTCGATGCCGCTGACGTCGTCGCCCTGCAGGATGCGGTCGAGCAGCAGGTTGGCCTTGTCCTCGCCGAGCGCGCGCTTCAGCACCGAACGCACGTACTCGTCGTTGTCCTCGACCAGCATGCTCTGGCCGCCGGCTTCCTGGTTGAACTTCTCCAGCACCTTGTCCAGCCGCTCGCGGCTCACGGTGCGCAGCTTGGCGATGGTCTCGCCCATGCGCTGCACTTCCTTCGGCGCCAGGTGCTTGAAGACCTCGCTGGCCTGCTCCTCGCCCAGCGACATCAGCAGGATCGCCGCGTTCTCGATGCCTTGGTCGTCCATCGTGCGTCAGGCGGCGGAGCCGGCGGTGGGGCGGGCCGGCGTCTGCGGCTTCTGCGGCGGTGCGTCGCCGCCGACCCAGCCCTTGACGATCTGCGCCACCGCGGCCGGGTTCTGCTGCGCGAACGCGCGGGCGCTGTCCAGCCGGGCGTCGGTCTGCGGGCCGGTCAGCGCCGGCAGCGGCGCCGCCGGGGCGGCGAGCGATGGCGCGGGAATGTCGTTGTCGGCCACCACGTTCAGCTGGCCGCCGACTGCCGGCGCCGGCGGCGGCTCCAGCGCGGCGTTCAGCGCCGGGCGGATCAGCTTGAAGACCACCACCAGCGCCACCAGCGCCAGCGCCAGCGGTGCCGCCGCGGCGCGCAGCAGGTCCATGACCCAGGGCTGCTGGTGGATCGGGATCGGCTCGACCTTCGGCGCCGGTTCGACGCGGAACGGCGCGTTGATCACGCGCACCGAGTCGCCGCGTTCCTTGTTGAAGCCCAGGCTCTCCTGGACGAGCGCGGTGATCTTGTCCAGTTCCTCGTTGCTCAGCGGCGTGCTGGTGGACTTGCCCTTGGCATCGCTGCTGACGCGGTGGTTCACCACCACCGCGGCATTCAGCCGTTTCAGCGTGCCGGTGGCATTGCGCGTCACGCGCACCGTCTTGTCCACCTCGTACTGCGTCACCGCATCGCGGCGCATGCCGCCGCCACCGTAGCCGCCCTGCGCCGCCTGCAGCGGCGCCGCGCCGCCGCCGACCGAGGCGGTGGCCGGCATCGGTGGCTGGTTGGTGGCGGCGCCGGGCACGCCGCTCGGCACGCTGGCACCGCCCTGGCTGGATTCATTGCGCTGCACCAGCTTGACCGCGGCCGGCGCATCGCCCTGGTTGGGCCTGAATTCCTCGGACGTCGACTCGCTCTGCGTGAAGTCGATGTCGGCGGTGACCGTGGCGCGCAGGTTGTCGCGACCGACCACGGGCTCCAGGATGTCGAGCACGCGCTTCAGGTAGCCGGCCTCGATCTGCTGCTGGTACTGCAGCTGCTGCGCGTCCAGCCCCTTGCCGGCGTCTTCGGCGCCCGACAGCAGCGCGCCGCTGCCATCGAGCACGCTGACCGCCTTCGGGCTGAGTTCGGGCACGCTGCTGGACACCAGGTGCACGATGCCGGCGATCTGCGCGCGTTCCAGCGTGCGGCCCGGGTACAGCGTCAGCAGCACCGACGCGCTGGGCTTCTGCTGCTCGCGGAAGAAGCCGTTCTGGTTGGGCAGCGCCAGGTGCACGCGTGCGCTCTGCACCGCCGACAGCGAGGTGATCGAGCGCACGAGCTCGCCTTCGAGGCCCCGCTGGAAGGTCAGCCGCTCCTGGAACTGCGTCTGGCCGAAGCGGGCGTTGTCCATCAGCTCGAAGCCGCCGACCGAGCCCTTCGGCAGGCCGGCCGAGGCCAGCTTCAGGCGCACGTCGTGCACCTTGTCGGCCGGCACGAGGATGGCGTTGCCGCCGTCCGCGTGCTTGTACGGGATGTTCATCTGCGACAGCTGCGCCAGCACTGCGCCGCCGTCCTTGTCGGACAGGCCGGCGAAGAGCACGCGGTAGTCGCCCTCGGCCTGGCGCAGCGTCAGCGCCACGGCGATGGCCAGCAGCAGCGCCACGCCGATGCCCAGCCCGAGCAGCGACTTCGCCGGCAGCGCCGCCAGCCGCGCGCCGAAGCCGCTGGTGGTGGCATTCAGCGGTACCAGGGTCTGGGGGGGCTGCGGCGCGATGGCGTTGTCCATGGAGGGAATCGGTCCGGTGATGGCTGGCCTGCTTGCCCCCGGCACGGCGGAGCGGCAGGCTCTGGCGGCGATTGTTCGGCAGCACCCCGCCGCGCTATAGCGCAAGAAGGCGCCCAAACGGCCATCAGTTACACGCCATGGGCCAGGGGCAGTCTGCCTAGACTGGCGCCAGCGGAGGACTGCGCATGGACCTCAAACTCAAGCCATTCGATTTCGCGCAGGCGGCGGCGCGTGCCGGCCTGCGGCCGGACGGTCAGCCGCTGGCGCGCGCCGATGCGGTGCAGGGGGCGAGCTTCCAGTCCGCGATGGCGCAGGCGCTGCAGTCGGTGAGCCAGTCGCAGCAGGAAGCGACCACGCTGCAGCGCGAACTGCAGCTCGACAACCCCAGCGTCAGCCTGGAGCAGACGATGGTGGCGATGCAGAAGGCCCAGATCGGCTTCCAGGCCACGGTGCAGGTGCGCAACCGTCTGGTGCAGGCCTACAGCGACATCATGAACATGCAGGTCTAGCCCACCCCCTACGCGCTTCGCGCGCCCCCTCGAAGGGGGCACGGCCAGCGGCCCGGCGGAGCCGGTTCCGCGGCCGTCGCTCGATGCGCTGTGTGCGGGCTTGCGCCGTCGGCTTCGTCGTTGCCCTCAACAGCCGGGCATGCCGGGTACTGCTGCGCCCGGCGCGCAGACCTTCGGCCGGCCGAGCGGCGTCAGCGCGACGCGCAACTGCGTGCCGTCGCTGCCCTGCAGCAGCGCGCTGCCGGTGCTGGCGCCGGGCTGCGGGTCGATGCGCAGCGCCGGGCCGGCGAGCAGCGTCACGCCCGGATGGTCCCCGGCGCGCACCGCCTTCAGCTGGCAGACCTGTGCCGGGCTGCAGGCGCAGGCGGCGCTGCCGGCCAGCGCATAACACCAGTCCGGGCCGGGCTGCAGGTTCAGGTACAGCGGCTGCCCGCGACGCGCGGCCTGCAGCCGCCCTTCGGCCAGGTCCATCGCCAGGTGTTCGGCTGCGGCCCTCAGCCGGTGCCGCGCCAGCATGCTGCCGAAGGAGGGCAGGGCCAGCGTCATCAGCAGCGCGACGATGCCGGCGGTGACCATCGTCTCCAGCAGCGTCAGGCCGCGTGCCGGCGGCAGGCGGCCCATCAGCGGTTCCAGCAGCGCGCCGACGGCGCGTAGTCCGCCAGGCCCTCGTGCACCCGCAGCACCAGCGGGCCGCAGGCGGTGTCGGCCGCGGCGGCGGTGCCGGCGCGGGCAATGGCGCGGGCTTCGTAGCGCTCGCCGCCGGTGGCCACCAGCTCGATGTCGTACAGGCCTTCGGCGCTGCGCGGCGCGGCGGCGCCGACCAGCGCGCCCAGTTGCGTCGCATACAGCCCGTGGTGGGCGCGGTGGCTCTCCTGAGCCAGCTGCACCCGCGTCAGTGCGGCCACGGCGTCGGCGCGGCGGCCGCGCTGCAGCTGCGACTGGAACGAAGGCCAGGCGATGGTGGCCAGCAGGCTGGTGATGGCCAGCACCACGCACAGCTCCACCAGCGTGAAGCCCGCGGAACGTCCGACGGCCGCCATCAGCGCAGCGACAGCATGCGCCGGCGCTGCTGCAGCTGATCGATGTAGCGCTGCAACAGGCGCTGCGCGCCGCCCTCCAACTGCACGAAGGCGCAGCCGAGCCGCGTGCCGTAGTTCTGGCCGTGCAGTGCGCTGACGTGCTGCAGTTGCAGCGCCGTCTCGAACCCGGCATCGCCGTCCAGCAGCACGCGCACGCCGCGCAGCAGCGTCCCCGGCTGCAGCGCCGGCACGTCGTCCGGCAGCTGCAGCGCGCAGCCGCCGACGCTGAGGTCGACGATGCGCAGCGCCAGCTGCATCTCGGGCATCGACGGATGGCGCAGCAGCACCTTCGGGCCGTGCCGTTCGAGCATGCGCACGCGGTAGCTGGCGCGCCGCTGGAAGCGGTACAGCAGCGAAGGCAGGCGCGCGCACAGCGCGCACGAGCGCTCGGCGCGCACCAGCAGCAGCCCGCTCAGTTCGAACTGCAGCTTGACGCTGTCGAGGTAGGCCACGGCCACCGCCTCGTCGCTCTGCGCCAGCTGTTCCATCGGCAGCACATCGGCCTCGGCGCTGAAGCTCATCTGCTGCCGTGCCGGCTCCAGCGACCACAGCTGGCTGGTGACGGCCACGCCCTGCGGCGCGCTCAGGTGCACCGGCACGCTGCCGTCGCGCAGCGCCTTCAGCAGGCGCAGCAGTTCAGCCGGGTCGGCGACGCGGAACTCGGCCCACGGGTCGGTGCTGCCGTCGCTGCCGAGATCGGCCGGTCGGGTGTCCTGGAACATGCGACCTCTGCCGGGGGACTCAGTGCAGCGTCGGACTGCGGCCCTGCAGCAGGCGGTGCAGGTCGGGCAGCCACGGCTCGGCCAGGTTGCGCACCTCGGCGTCGTTGACCAGGATGCGCTGCATGATGCGCGACTTGGTGCGGGCTTCGTCCTGGCCCAGCGGCGTGTCGCGCGCGGCCTGCTTCAGCTGGCTGATCAGCAGCACGCAGGCGCCTTCGAGCTTGACCACCTGGTCCCAGTCGCCGGCGCGCGCGGCGTCGAGCATGTCGGCGCTGGCCTTTTCGATCGCCTCGTAGTAGCTGAGGACGGAGCTGCTGCTCATCGTGGATTCGGGCAGGGGTTGGCTGGCGCTCATCGTGTCGGGCTTCTTGTTGTGGGCGGTGGGAGGGGGTTGCGGTCAGGCCGCCTGGGTGGCCGGCGGGTCGATCGAGGCCCAGGCGTCGCGCACCGGGCGGATCAGGCGCCGGCACTCGTCCAGTCCGGCCACGTCGTTGTCCAGGTTCGCGCGGACCAGCCGCAGGCTGACGTAGCCGTACAGGTCGCGCAGGTCGGCGGCGAGCGAGCCGCCGCCGGTCAGGTCGAGGTTGGCCTTCAGCCCCTCGTCGACGATGCGCGCGGCGCGGCCGATGGCGCGGCACTTGGCTTCGATGGCGCCGTCGCGCAGGCTGCCGATGGCCTGGGCCAGCGCCTCGTCGAAACCGTCGAACAGCATCAGCACCAGCTGGTGCGGCGTGGCGGCGGCCACACCGGTGGTGACGCCCACCTGGCGGTAGGCACCGGCGCCGGCCTGCGGCGAATGAAGGGATGCGGACGCGAACATCGTGTCGGTGGGGGTTGCGGGCTGAGTTGAATATCGGCCCGTCCCCTGGCGACTTGAGCGGTGCGGCGGACGCCCGCGGCCTGCGAAAACACGTGCGATGCCGGCCCTTCTTGCGGGCGGCGCGCCGGCCGTGTCGGGGAATGTTCAGTGCCGCACCGGGGCGCACGCGCCGCGCGTGCCGGCACGGCGGGGCCTCGGTACAGCAGTCGGCCGGCGCGGCGTGCCGGCGGGCCTTCAGCTGCTCGACTTGTTGAGCGCGGTGATCTGCTGCGTGACGTAGTTCGACAGGCTGTTCAGCGATGCCATCTGCTTGTCCAGCGCGGTGTACTGAGCGCGCAGGCGCTTCTCGATCAGCGTGATGCGATCCTCGAGCTGGTCCTGCCGGTCCTGGTTCATGTCGATGCGTTTGCGCAGCCCTTCGCTGCGGGTGCTGAGGCTGCCTTCGATGCTCAGCACCTGGTCGGCCATCGCGCGCAGCTGGGTGGCGATGCCGTTGTTCGACGGCGTCGCCAGGTCGCTGTTCGAGAACAGCTTCTTCATCTCGCCCAGGTTGGCCAGGCCGTTGGACAGCTTGGTCTCGTTCAGCTTGATCGAGCCGTCGGTCTGCACGTCGAAGCCGACCTCGGCCAGGCGCGAGAACATCGCCGAGGCGCCGCTGTTCGCTCCGAGCAGACTGCGCATCTGCGAGCGCATCGACACCGCGGCACTGTCGCCCTGCAGCGTGCCGGCCGTCTTGTTGGCCGAGTCGTACTTGGTCTGGTCGGCCAGCAGCTTGTTCAGGTCGTTGTAGGCGGTGACGAAAGTGTCCAGCGCCTTGCGGATCGACGTCGTGTCGGTCTTGGCCTCGACCAGCACCGGCGCCGTCGTCACCTTGCCGAGCGTCAGCGTCATGCCGTCGAGCACGTTCGACAGCGTGTTGCTGTCCGACGAGATCGGCAGGCCGTTCAGGCTGGCGGCGGCGTTGGCCGCGGCCAGCGCCTGGGCCATCGTCAGGATGCCTGCCGACGGGTCGAAGGCCAGTGCCGACAGGCCGATGCCGTCACTGTTGTTGCCGTCGTTGTCGGTGACGCCGATGCGAAAGCCGTTCATCTCGCCGGTCGAGGCCGAGCGCAGCACCAGCCGGGCGCCGCTGGCGTCGGTCAGCACCGAGGCCACGACGCCCGAACCGGAGGCATTGATCTTGTCGCGCAGCTGTGCCAGCGACTCGGCGGGCGGCCCGACCGAGATGTCCACGGCGGTGGCGCCGGCCTTCGGTGTGAAGCTGCTCTGGTCGGCGCTCCAGCTGCCGAGCTCGATGTGCAGCGTGCCCTCGCCGACCAGTGCGTCGGCCGACGCGTAGACGCCGGTGGCGTTGGACTGCACCGAGGCCAGCCGCTGCACCTCGAGCGTGTAGCTGCCCGGCAGCGTGCTGCTGCCGGTGCTGACGGCCACGCTGGCCGCGTCGCTGCTGCTGCCGGTGGTAGCGCCCCAGGTGGCCGGGCGCGTCAGCGCCGCCGCGGCGTCGCGCAGCGCGGCCATGCCGGACTGCAGCTTGCCGTAGCTCGACAGCTGGGTCTGCAGCGTAGTGGCTTCCTTCTGCAGCTTGGTCACCGGCGCGCGCTCGGCCGCGACCAGCTGAGTGATCATGCTTTCGATGTCGAGGCCGCTGCCGATGCCGATGGAAGAGATGCTTGCCATGGTGCCTTCCTAGATCGCTTCCGCTCTTTCGGCCGCCGCGTTGAAAACTTTAGCCGCGGCAATGCCGGCGCCCGCCCGGGCGCGTGGCCGGGGGCGGGCGACGCAGCCGCTGTCGCCGGGCGGTGTCAGCTGCGCAGCAGCTGCAGCACCTGTTGCGGCACCTGGTTGGCCTGGGCCACCATCGCGGTGCCGGCCTGCTGCAGGATCTGCGCCCGTGACATGTTCGACGTTTCCGCCGCGAAGTCGGCGTCCATGATCCGGCCGCGCGCGGCCGACTGGTTCTCCGACGAGATCTGCAGGTTCTGGATCGCCATGCCGAAGCGGCTCATCGCGGCGCCGTAACTGGCGCGGCTGGTGCTGATGATGTCCAGCTTGGCGTCGATGTCGCCCAGCGCGGTCGACGCGTTGGCCGCGGTGGTGATGTCGCCGGTGATGGTGGTGATCTGTGTGGTGGTCACGGTCAGCGTGTCGCCGCCGTTCGGACCGACCTGGAACACCTGGGCGCCGGCACTCGGGCCGACGATGGCCGAGCCGTTGAACTTGGTCTGCGTGGCGATCCGGCCGACTTCGAGCACCAGCTGCTGGAACTCGGTGTTCAGGTTGGCGCGGTCGCCGCTGCCGTTGGAGCCGTTCTGCGCCTGCACCGCCAGTTCGCGCATGCGCTGCAGCGCGTCGGTCATCGTGGCCAGCGCGCCTTCGGCCGTCTGCGCCAGCGAGATGCCGTCGTTGGCGTTGCGGATCGCCACGTTCATGCCGCGGATCTGCGCGTTCATGCGGTCGGCGATCGCCAGACCGGCTGCGTCGTCCTTGGCCGAATTGACACGCAGTCCGGAGGACAGGCGCTCCATCGACGTGGCCAGCGAACTCTGCGAGGTGTTCAGGTTGCGCTGGGCGTTCAGCGACGCGACGTTGGTATTGATCGTTTGCGGCATGACGGAACACTCCTTGTGGAACCCAGTGCCTTGCGGCATTGGCGCCGGATGCTGCGGGCCGCACAACATTCGGCCTGCGTGCTGTGCATTGTGGGCAGCGAGGGTGTGCCGTGTGCGACGAAAAGACCGGCATTGGCATGCCAATCCGCGCCGCCGGCCGCAAACGAAAAGCC
>JBGAII010000083.1:0-20456 GCA_044225625.1 Rubrivivax sp. | reverse complement strand
GCACCGGTGGCGAACTTCACGCGCCCGGTGATCGCCGCGGTGGCGGGCTTTGCGCTCGGCGCCGGCTGCGAGCTGGCGATGATGTGTGACCTGATCGTCGCCGAGCCCGGGGCGCGCTTCGGCCAGCCCGAGCTGGCGGTGGGCAAGCCGGTGGCGGCGTTGATGCTCTACAGCGGCGAGTCCATCGATGGCGCACGCGCCCACCAGCTCGGGCTGGTGGCCGATCTCGCGGCCGAAGGCCAGGCGCTGGCGCGCGCGCTGGAGATCGCGCGCAAGGCCGCGCGTCTGCCGCCCAAGGCCGTGGCGGCCACCAAGCGCGTGCTGCGCCAGGGCGCGGACCTGCCGCTGGACGCCGCGCTGGCGCTGGAGCACCGCGAGTTCCTGCTGCTGTTCGACACCGCCGACAAGAGCGAAGGCATGCGCGCCTTCCTCGACAAACGCAAACCCGAGTTCCAGGGACGTTGACCTGATGACCACTCCTGCAATCACGCTCGGCGTCGCCGGTGCCGGCGCCATGGGGCGCGGCATCGTGCAGCTCTTCGCCCAGGCCGGCCACGTGGTGCGCTGCTTCGACGCGCAGCCCGGCGCCGCCGACCAGGCGGCGGCCCAGGTGCGCGACATGTTCGGCAAGCTGGCGCAGAAGGGCCGCATCGACGCGGCCGCGTTGCCGCGCCTGCAGGCCAACGTGCAGGTGGTCGATTCGCTGCAGGGCCTTGCCGGCTGCGTGCTGGTGATCGAGGCCATCGTCGAGGACCTGGAGGCCAAGCGCAGCCTGTTCCGCGCGCTCGAGGACATCGTCGGCGACGCGGCCATCCTGGCCAGCAACACCTCGTCGCTGGTGGTGGCGCAGATCGCCGCGGCCTGCCGCCGCCCCGAGCGCGTGGCCGGGCTGCACTTCTTCAACCCCGTGCCGCTGATGCGCGTGGCCGAAGTGGTGGCTGCCGTGCGCACCGCGCCGCAGGTGGTGGACACCTTGCGCACGCTGGTGGCCGGCACCGGCCATCGCGCCGTGGTCACGGCCGACCAGCCCGGCTTCCTGGTCAACCACGCGGGCCGTGGCCTGTACACCGAAGGCCTGCGCCTGCTGGAAGAGCAGGTGGCCGGCGTGGCCGACATCGACGACCTGCTGCGTGACGCGGCCGGCTTCCGCATGGGGCCGTTCGAACTGCTGGACCTGACCGGGCTGGACGTGTCGAGCAAGGTGATGTCGTCGATCTACGAGCAGTTCTGGCACGAGCCGCGCTTCCGGCCGTCGGCCCTGGTCGCGCCGCGTGTCGCGGCCGGCCTGTTCGGCCGCAAGACCGGGCAGGGCTGGTACGTCTACGACGGCGATCGCCCGCGACGCCCGGCGCCGGCGCCGGTGCCGCCGCTGCCGGATCGGCTGAAGCTCTGGATCGACCCGGCCGCCAGCGGCCGCGACGGCCTTGCGGCATTGGCGCAGGCCGCCGGTGCAAGCTGCGTGGCGCACCCCGAGGCCGACGCTTTGCTGTTGCTGCAGCCCTGGGGTGGCGACGCCTCCGGCCGCGCTGCGGCGCTGGGCCTGGACGCCACACGCTGCGTGGCCGTCGACCCGCTGCCGCCGCTGGAGCGCCGACGCACGCTGATGCTCACGGTGGCCACCGCGCCGGCCTGGCGCGACGCCGCCCATGCCTGGCTGGCGCATGGGGGTGTGCCGGTGACGGTGGTGCGCGACAGCCCCGGCTTCGTCGTGCAGCGTGTGCTCGCCACCATCGTCAACATCGCCGCCAACATCGCGCAGACCGGTGTGGCTTCGGTCGACGACCTGGAGGACGCGGTGCGCCTGGGCCTGGGCTACCCGCAGGGGCCGCTGGCCTGGGGCGACGCGATCGGCGGCGCGCGCGTGCTGGAAATCCTGCGCGGGCTGCAGGCCGCCACCGGCGACCCGCGGTACCGCCCCAGCCCCTGGCTCGTGCGCCGCGTGGCGCTGGGCCTGTCGCTGCGCAGCCCCGAACCCGAACGCGCCTGAGCCCGCGCACGTGCCGGCGCAGCCCACATCCTGAATCGAATGGAGACACCATGACTGCAAGCTCTTCCGGCTTCGATGCCGTGATCCTCGGTGCCGGTGCCGGCGGCCTGAGTGCCGCGGCGCGGCTGGTCGCGGCCGGCAAGCGCGTGCTGGTGGCCGAGGCGCTGGACCGCGTCGGCGGCCGCGCCTCCAGCGAAGTCATCGACGGCCACATCGTCAACATCGGCGCCATCGCCATCGAACGCGGCGGCGTGTTCGAGGAGACCTTCGCGCAGCTTGGCGTGGAACTCGACATCCGCGAGCCGAGCCCGGCGACGGTGTTCCGCATCGATGGCAAGCTGATCAACGTGTCCAAGGGCGGCGGCTGGGGCCTGCTGCTCGGCACCTTCACCAAGCAGGCGGCGAAGATCGGCGCCAAGTTCGCCGACGCGCGCAGCGGCGACCTGCCCGAGGCACGCCTGAGCACCGCCGAATGGCTGGCGCAGTACACGAAGAACGAGACCGTGCATGCGATCTTCCGCAACCTGTGCGCTGCGATCTTCGCTGCCAATGCCGACGAGCTGCCGGCGCGCGCCTTCCTCGTCTACTTCGCGCAGAAGGGCGCGTTCAAGCGCTTCGGCTTCTGCCCGCGCGGCACGGTCGGGCTGTGGAACGACCTGACCGAGGCGATCCGCGCGCGCGGCAGCGAGGTCTGGCTGTCGTCGCCGGTGACGGCGCTGCACTTCGACGGCGGGCGAGTGACCGGGGTCAGCGTGCAGCATGAAGGCGTCGTGCAGCGCGTCGATGCGGGCGTGGTGATCAGCAACCTCGGGCCGGCCGCGACCGCCGCGCTGCCGGGCGCCGAGGCCGTCGGCCCGGCGTACATCGAACAGACGCGCACTACGCTCAAGCCGGCGGCCAACATCGTGATCAACTTCGCCACGCGCGAGCGGCTGCTCGACGTGCCGGGCCTGGTGACCTTCGGCCGCACGCGGCGGCTGTGCAACATGGGTGAGCTGACCGCCACCTGCCCGGAGATCGCGCCGCCGGGCTGGTACCAGTACGTGGCCTATGCGGTGCCGAAGCCGGCGATCGGCGACTTCGACGAGAAGAGCGAGGTCGAGGCCTCGCTGCAGGACCTGCGCGACGAATTCCCCGGCTTCGCCGAGGCCAAGATGCTGTCGGTGCGCGTGATGCGCGGCGCCTGGCCGGCACAGCGCTCGTGCAGCGGCTTCGACATGCCGCAGGACACGCCGATCGCCAACCTGTGGCATGTCGGCGATGCCGTCAAGGACTATGGCGACGGCGGCACGCAGGCCTGCGCCGATTCGGCGCGCAGCGTGGTGCCGCGTGCGCTGGCCTGGCTCGACCGGCCGGTGGTAGCCTGAGCCGATGAACGAACCCCTGGACAGCGGCGGCGAGCTCGCCGCCGACCTGCTGCGCCGCCTGCAGCAGGCCTTCGATACGGCGCGCGATGCATTGGCCCGAGCCTGCGCGGTGGCCGGGCGGCTCGACGCCGTGCGCTTCGACGCGCAGCAGGTGCCGGCCTTCGAGCTGGCCTGGGCCTGCGCCGAACTGGAAGCAGCGCGCGCCGCGCTGCAGGTGGCCGCCACGCCCACCGACCACGCACTGGCGCGGCTCTTTGCCGCCGATGCCATCGGCGCCAACCTGGGCCGGCTGGAGGCGCTTCATCTGGAGCTGGGGCTGGACCTGGCGCCGCTGCAGGCTTTTGCCGCCGGCGCCGACTGGGCGCAGCTGCGCCGCGCCACGCAGGGCGCGCAGGCGCTGCAGCGCACCGGCCAGGCGGTGATCGACGCACAAGGCGACATCGCCGCGGTGCCACTGAGCGAGCCGCTGACGATGGCGCGGGACAGCTTCCGGCGCTTCGGCGCCGAGGTGGTGGCGCCGCTGGCCGAACCGATCCACCGCCACGACCTGACGATTCCCGAGAGCATCCTTGGCCCGCTGCGCGAGATGGGGGTGTTCGGCCTGTCGATCCCCGAGCGCTTCGGCGGCATCGGCCCCGACGACCGCGACGACACGCTGATGATGGTGGTGGTGACCGAGGCGCTGTCCGAAGCCTCGCTGGGCGCGGCCGGCAGCCTGATCACGCGGCCCGAGATCCTGAGCCGCGCGATGCTCGCCGGCGGCACCGAGGCGCAGAAGCAGCACTGGCTGCCGAAGATCGCCGCCGGCGAGCCGTTGTGCGCGATCGCCATCACCGAGCCCGATGCCGGCTCCGACGTGGCCGCGCTGCAGCTGCGCGCCACCCCGGTGCCGGGCGGCTGGCAGCTCGACGGCGCCAAGACCTGGTGCACCTTCGCCGGCAAGGCGGGGCTGCTGATGGTGGTGGCGCGCACCGAGCCCGACCGCGGCGCGGGGCACAAGGGCCTGAGCCTGCTGCTGGTCGAGAAGCCGTCGACCGACGCGCACGAGTTCGACGTGCAGCAGCCCGGCGGCGGCCGGCTGCGCGGCAAGGCCATCCCGACCATCGGTTACCGCGGCATGCACTCCTTCGAGCTCGCGTTCGAAGGCTTCTTCGTGCCCGGCGACCGTCTCATCGGCGAGGCCCAGGGCCAGGGGCAGGGCTTCTATTTCACGATGGCCGGCATGATGGGCGGGCGCATGCAGACCGCGGCACGCTCGCTGGGGGTGATGTGGGCGGCGCTGCGCGCGGCGCTGTCGTACAGCGCCGACCGCCAGGTCTTCGGTGCGCCGCTGCAGGCCTATCCGCTGACGCAGGCCAAGATCGCCCGCATGGCAGCGCGTCTGGCGGCCTGCCGGGCGCTGACCTATGCCACCGCCGCGGTGCTGGACGAAGGCGGCGGGCGCGTCGAAGCCAGCCTGGTCAAGCTGCTGGCCTGCCGCTCGGCCGAGCTGGTGACGCGCGAGGCCTTGCAGCTGCACGGCGGCATGGGCTATGCGGAGGAGACGGCGGTCAGCCGCTACTTCGTCGACGCGCGGGTGCTCAGCATCTTCGAAGGCGCCGAAGAGACGCTGGCGCTGAAGGTGATTGCGCGCGGGTTGCTGGAGCAGGCGCTGGCACGTTGATCAGCGGGTCCGGGCAGCTCATGCGGATTCGCGATCAAGCAAGTCAAGCTATGCCTGCCAGCGGCCCATCGCCGACGCTCGTTGATCGCTTGCTGGTGCCTGGCGTTCAGGCGTTTGCGCGAGCGAGGCTGACGGGGAAGCGAATCCGTCCATGCTCACCATCCTGGCCGGTCTGCGACCGGGCTCGCTCCTTTACTTCGCCGGATTCGCGCTGCCGCGCCATCCTCGGCTTCTCACAGCGGAGGTGATCGTTGCAGCGGGCATGGCGCGGTTCTCGCGAACCACGACCGGTGCCAGGGGCCATGGGACTTCGCGACAGGCGCCGGCAGGGCGCCTATGCGACGCCGAGGAGCGCAGGTTTCACGGCCAGCGCGCGTGAGCGCCTCCACTTCGACTCTGTCGCGACTGTTTGAACGTAGCGCGCGATCAGCGCGCGAAGTGAGTTGGCGACGAGGCCGTGAAGCCGAGCACCGCAGGGCACCCCGCCCACCGGGCGGGGCGTCGCATTCGAAGCCCTGTCGGCGGTCCGCCCGTGGCACCACGCCCAACACTTCGCACGCCACCAACGAACGGCCGCTATGCGCCGAGAAGAGTCGCCGGGCTCTTGTGCCTGAACACAGGGGGATCAAGCGCCCTTCGCGTTTCGGAAGCCGTCGAGGTAGACCTCCGACAGGCGCGCCGCCAGCTCGGCCGGCGACACCGGCCCGTCCGGGTGATACCAGGTGAAGGTCCAGATCATCGTGCCGAAGAGCATCAGCGCATAGGGCGTGCGCACCTTGCCCGGCTTCATCAGCGCCGGGTTGATCTCGCGCAGCAGGCCGCTCACCATGTCGACGAGCCGGGTTTCGAGCTGGTGCACCTGGGTGCGCAGCGCGTCCGGCAGGAACTTCAGGTCCATCATCAGCACCAGGTGTTCGTTGCGCGACGCTGCCGAGCGCTGCACGAAGACATCGACAAAACGCTGAAAACGCTGCTCGGCCGCCAAGGGCAGCGCGACGATCTCGGTGAGCTGCGCAGCCAGGCTCTGGATGTGCTCGCTGATGATCGAGAACAGCAGGTCTTCCTTGCGCGCGAAGTAGTGGTACAGGTGCGACTTCGACGCGCCGCAGGCTTGCGCCACGTCGTTCATCGTCGTGCTCTCGAAGCCGCGGCCGGCGAACAAGGCCGCGGCCTGATCGAGGATCAGCTGCTTCTTGTCCTCGTAGTTGCTGGCACGTGGGCGGGTCATCGGCGTCGCGGTGGTGCAGGAGGTCTTATTACAAGACCGACTGGACGGATTATTAACGAGTCGGCAGCGACTCCCGTCCAGGGGCAAACCCGGTCCGATCTCCGGGGGCGCCAAGGGCACGCGCCCGCTCGCGCCGCCCGTCGGCGCCGCTTGTGCCGACATTCGCCGACGGACGGGACGGGAAAACCCGCTGTGCCGCCCGATGCGAGTTCGACAGAATCCCGTCCATTGACCGACCGACGTGTCGGTCTAAGTATTCCCACCGCGAACTCCCGACCCTCTCGACGCACGGCCAGGCCGACACTGCATGACCGATTCCGCCGCCGATCCCGCGCCGCTGCTGGCGCTGCGCAACCTGCAGGTCGTCTACGGCGGCGCGATCGAGGCCGTGCGCGACGTGTCGCTGGACGTGCATGCCGGCCGCATCGTCACGCTGCTGGGTTCCAACGGCGCCGGCAAGTCCACGGTGCTGAAGGCCGTGTCGGCGGTGCTCGATGCCGAGGACGGGACGATCGAGAAGGGCAGCATCCTGTGGGACGGCCGGGCCATCGAGCGCGACAGCGCGCCGGCGATCGTCGCCCGGGGGCTGGTGCAGGTGCCGGAGGGCCGGCGCCTGTTCGCGGCGCTGACGGTGGACGAGAACCTGGTCGTCGGCGCCCACCTGCAGGACCGCGCGGCGCTGCAGGCGTCGCGCGACTACGTCTACGCGTTGTTTCCCCGCCTGGCGGACCGGCGGCGCCAGATCGCCGGCTACCTGTCGGGCGGCGAGCAGCAGATGGTGGCGATCGGCCGCGCGCTGATGAGCCGCCCCAGGTTGCTGGCGCTGGACGAGCCGTCGCTCGGCCTGGCGCCGCTGGTGGTGGCCGAGATCTTCCGCAGCATCGTCGCGCTGCGCGAGCAGACGCAGCTGACGATCCTGCTGGTCGAGCAGAACGCCAGCCGCGCGCTGGCCATCGCCGACTACGGCTACATCATGGAAAACGGCCGCATCGTGCTCGACGGCCCGGCCGAGGCGCTGCGGCGCAATGCCGACGTGCGCGAGTTCTATCTCGGCCTCGGCGCGGGCGAAGGGCGCACGCACATGAAGGACGTCAAGCACTACAAGCGGCGCAAGAGGTGGCTGTCGTGAGCGGGGCCGCGCCGATCCTCGACGTGCAGGGCGCGAGCAAACATTTCGGCGGCGTCAAGGCGGTCGACGGCGTCAGCCTGCGCGTGATGCCGGGCGAGATCGTCAGCCTGATCGGCCCCAACGGCGCCGGCAAGACCACCACCTTCAACCTGATCAGCGGCGTGCTGCCGGCCAGCGCCGGACGCATCGTCTTCGACGGCCGCGACACCGCGACGCTGAAGTCCTCGGACTATGCCGCCGCCGGCATCGGCCGCACCTTCCAGAACCTGGCGCTGTTCCGCCACGGCACGGTGGTGGAGAACCTGCTGATCGGCCGGCACGTGCATTTCCGCGCCAGCGTGGTCGAGAACCTGCTGTTCTGGGGCCGCGCGCGGCGCGAGGAGATCGCGGCGCGCGAGCGCGTCGAGCAGATCATCGAGTTCCTGGAGATCGAGGAACTGCGCGACAAGCCGGTATCGCAGCTGGCCTACGGCCAGCAGAAGCGGGTGGAACTGGGCCGCGCGCTGGCCTGCGAGCCGAAGCTGCTGCTGCTGGACGAGATCGTCGCCGGCATGAACCGCGAGGAGAAGGAGGACATCGCCCGCTTCACGCTCGACATCCGCGACGAGTTCGGCATCTCGGTGCTGATGATCGAGCACGACATGCAGGTGGTGATGGACCTGTCGGACCGCGTCTACGTGCTCGACTTCGGCTGCCTGATCGCCGAAGGCACGCCGCAGCAGGTGGCATCGAACCCCGCGGTGCTGGCGGCCTACCTGGGCGAGGAGGCGGGCCATGGCTGAACACGAGCGCCTGGCGCGCGGCGAAGGCACGCTGCCGGCGCTGCTGCGCGACAACGCGCGCCGGCACCCCGCGCAGGTGGCGTTGCGCGAGAAGGAGCATGGCATCTGGAAGGGCAGCACCTGGGCCGACTACGAGGCGCGGGCGCGCCGCGTCGCGCTGGGTCTCGCGGCGCTGGGCCTGGTCAAGGGCGACCGCATCGTCATCGCCGCCGAGGACGTGCCCGCCTGGTTCTATGCCGACCTGGGCGCGCAGATGATCGGCGTGCAGGTCGTGGGCATCTACCCCACCAACCCCTGGCCGGAGCTGCAGTACATCGCCCGGCACTGCCAGGCCAAGGTGGCCATCACCGGCGACCAGGAGCAGACCGACAAGGTGCTGCAGGCGATGCAGGAAGGCGAGGGCCTGCCGCAGCTGCAGCACCTGTTCTGCGTCGACATGAAGGGCCTGCGCCGCTATGCGCCAGGGCGGCCCGCCAGCTTCGACGAACTGCTGGCGCTGGGCGAGCAGCGGCTGCGCGAAGACCCCGGCGCCGCGGCCTGGCTGGATGCGCAGATCGACGCGCTGCGGCCCGACGACGTCAACATCCTGGTCTACACCTCGGGCACCACCGGGCCGCCGAAGGGCGCGATGCTGACGCACCGCAACTTCATCTACGGCGCGCATGCCTATGCCAGCGCACGGCAGATGCTCGACAAGCGCTTCGAGTCGGTGTGCTACCTGCCGCTGTGCCACGTGGCCGAGCGCAGCTACTCCACGGTGCTGCACCTGATCACCGGCGGCACGGTCAATTTCGCCGAATCGATCGACACGGTGGCGACCAACATCCGCGAGATCGCACCGACCTTCTTCCTCGGCGTGCCGCGCATCTGGGAAAAGCTGCAGCAGCACTTCGAGTTCCGCATGAAGGACAGCGGCCGCCTGCAGCGCGCCGTCTACCGCAGCGGGATGCGGCGCGGCCGTGTGCTGGCCGACCGCCGCACGGCCGCGGGCGGCCGGCCGCGCCTGGTGGACCGGCTGGAGTTCTTCGTCTGGTGGCTGCTGCTGTTCCGCAACATGCAGCGCCACATGGGCCTGAACCGCACGCACACGCGCATGTGCGGCGGCGCGTCGATCTCGCCGGAGACGCTGCGCTACTTCGACATCATCGGGTTGACCGTCGGCCAGGGCTATGGCCTGACCGAGGCCGGCGGCCTGTCCTTCGTGCAGCGGCCCGATCGCGTCAACGTGCCGGGCAGCTGCGGCACCGAACTGCCGGGCACCGAGTGGAAGCTGGGCGAGGACCACGAGATGTTCGTGCGCTCGCCCGGCGTCTTCCGCGGCTACCTGTTCGACGACAAGGGCACTCAGGCCGTGCTGTCCGCGGACGGCTGGCTGGCCACCGGCGACATCGTCGAGGTGCGCGGCGACGGCGAGATCTTCGTCGTCGATCGCAAGAAGGCGATCATCATCACCAGCGGCGGCAAGAACATCGCGCCGTCCGAGATCGAGAACGCGCTGAAGGACAGCCCCTACGTGCGCGAGGCCATCGTCGTCGGCGAGGGGCGCAAGTTCCTCGGCGGTCTGATCCAGATCGATTTCGACGCCGTCGGCCGCTGGGCCGGCGAGCGCGAGCTGGCCTACACCACCTACAAGTCGCTGACGCAGCTGCAGGAGGTGCGCGAGCTGGTGCAGGGCGTGGTCGACGAGGTCAACAGCCGCTTCGCACGCGTCGAGAACATCCGCCGCTTCGTCATCCTGGAGAAGGAACTCGACCACGACGACGGCGAGCTGACCGCGACGCAGAAGGTGCGGCGCGGGCTGATCAACCAGAAGTTCGCGCGCGAGCTCGAGCAGATCTACGGAGCCGTCGGATGAACTACGCGCTGGAGCTGACCGTGTCCGGCCTGGTCGTCGGCGCGATCTACGGCCTGATCGCGATGGCCTTCGCCGTCATCTACAAGGCCACCGGGCTGGTGAATTTCGCGCAGGGCGAGGTCGGCATGCTGGTGGCCTATGTGGCCTGGTGGTTCGGCACCACCTTCGATGCCGGCGTGCCGGGCATCGCGCTGGCGGCGGTGGTGGCGGGCGTCGGCATCGGCCTGCTGATCGAGCGGCTGGTGATGCGGCCGATGCTCGGCGAGCCGGTGTTCTCGGCGGTGCTGGTGACCATCGGCCTGGCGGTGATCCTGCGTTCGCTGGTGCTGCTGATCTGGGACGCCTCGCCGCACAAGGTGGAGGTGGGTGCGGCCGATGCCGTGCTGCGCCTGGGTGACTTCGGCATCCGCGTCAGCCAGGTCGGCGTGATCGTGATGCTGCTGCTGGCCGTTGCCGGCATGTGGCTGTTCTTCCAGAAGAGCCGCTTCGGCGTGGCCATGCGCGCCGTGGCCAGCGACGAGAAGACCGCGCGGCTGATGGGCGTGTCCACCGCACGCGTGCAGGCCGTGGCCTGGGCCGCGTCGTCGCTGCTGGCCGGCATCGCCGGCGTGTTCTTCGCCGTCATCTACAACCTGTCGCCGGCGCTGTTCGCGATCGGCCTGAAGGCCTTCCCGGCCACGGTGCTGGGCGGGCTCGACGCGGTCATCGGCTCGGCCTTCAGCGGCCTGATCATCGGCGTGGCCGAGAACCTGGTCGGCGGCTACCTGTCGTCCACGCTGAAGGAGGTGGCCGGCTTTCTGCTGATCCTGGTCGTGCTGATGGTGCGGCCCTTCGGCTTGTTCGGCGAACGCGAGATCGAGAGGGTCTGATGCGCAGCGGCACCTACAAGACCCGGTTCGACGAGCTGGTGCGCCTGACCGATTCGACGCCGGTGCGCGTCTGGACGGCGGCGCTGCTGCTGGCGCTGGTGGCCTTGCCTTTCGTGGCCACGCCCTTCGTGCTGTCGCACGTGACGGTGATCCTGTTCACGCTGGTCGGCGTGCTCGGCCTGAACGTGCTCACCGGCTTCACCGGCCTGATCTCGCTGGGCCACGTGGCCTTCCTGATGCTGGGCGCCTACGGCTATGCGATCGCCGTCACGCGCTTCAGCCTGCACCCGCTGCTGGCCTTCGGCGTGGCCGGCGCCGCGCCGGCACTGGCCGGTCTGGTGGTCGGCATCCCCTCGCTGCGGCTGAAGGGGCTGTACCTGGCGATCACCACGCTGGCCTTCGCCTTCATCGTCAGCGCGCTGATCCTGGCCGGCGGCGCCTTCACCGGCGCGGCCAAGGGCATCATGCTGCTGCGGCCGACGCTGCTCGGCGTGGACCTGAACGACGACCGGGCGCTGTACGGCCTGTGCCTGCTGGCGGCGGTGCTGACCACCGTGGTCGTGCTCAACATCCGGCGCACGCACCTCGGCCGCGCCTTCGTCGCCATCCGCGACAACGACATCGCCGCCCGCTCGATGGGCGTCAACCTGTGGCGCTACAAGCTGCTGGCCTTCGTCATCAGCGCGTTCATCACCGGCCAGGCCGGCGCGCTGATGGCGCTGTACGTCAGCTTCGTCACCGTCGAGGGCTTCCCCTTCCTGCTCAGCATCGAGGCGCTGGCGATCCTGGTGGTCGGCGGCATCGGCTCGGTGCTGGGCGTGATCTTCGGCACCGTGTTCATCGTCACGCTGCCCGAGCTGGTTTCGGCGCTGTTCGGCCTGCTCGGCGGGCGCTACGCCGAGCTGCTGACCGCCAGCGCGCACGAGATCAAGAGCCTGCTCTACGGCGTGGTGATCATCGCCTTTCTCCGGCTGGACCCGCGCGGTCTGCTGGGCATCTGGCACGACCTGCGCCATCTCTGGGTTCATTGGCCGCTGCGCTACTGACGGCGCGGCACATTCACAGCAAGGAGACCTTGTCATGACGTTTTCCAAGACCATCGTCGCCGCCGCCTGTGCCTGGGCCGCGCTCGCCGCGTCGGCCCAGGCCCAGCAGCAGGGCGTGACCGACACCGAGGTGGTGCTCGGCGACATCGTGCCGCTGACCGGCCCGCCGGCGCTGCTGGGCGTGGCGCACAACCTGGGCGTCAAGCTGGCGCTGGCCGAGGCCAACGCCGCCGGCGGCATCAACGGCCGCAAGTTCCGGCTGATCTCCGAAGACGACGGCTACGTGCCCACGCGCACCATCCAGGGCGTGCGCAAGCTGGTCACCGCCGACAAGGTGTTCGCGCTGACCTCGATCTCCGGGTCGGCGCAGGGCCAGGCGGCGCTGCCGCTGGTCAAGCAGTTCGGCCTGCCGGCCATCAACACCGTCAGCTTCGCCGACGAGATGCACACGCCGCCCAACAAGAACATCTTCGTCATCGGCACCAAGCACACGATGGTGACCGACCAGCTGTCGCAGGCGCTGGACACGCGCTATCCGAAGAAGAAGTGGGCGATCGTGTCGCAGGACGACGAATACGGCGAGCTGACGCGCGAAGGCTTCGAGATGGCGAAGAAGGCGCGCAACCTGAACGTGGTCTCGGCGCAGATCTACAAGAAGGGGCAGGTGGACTTCTCGTCCGAGATGCTGAAGGTCAAGGACAGCGGCGCCGAGGTGCTGTACGCCGGCGGCGTGATCGGCGAGAACGTGGCGATGGTCAAGGAGCTGGACCGGCTGGGCCTGAAGCTGCCGGTCGGCGTGTCCTATGTCGCGCGCGTGCCGGCGACGCTGAAGCTGATGGGGCCGCCGTCGGAGAACGTCTACACGATGGACTACGTGGTGGGCGAAGACAGCGACAAGGGCAAGGCCTTCCTGGCCAAGGCCAAGGAACTGCTGCCCGAGGCCGACCTGCCGAAGGTCAACCGCTTCACCTTCACCGGCTATGCCGGCACCAAGGTGCTGCTGGAGGCCATCCGCCAGTGCGGCAAGGCGCTGACCTGGGATTGCACGATCGAGAAGCTGGACGGGCTGCGCAACTACGACACCGGCGTGCTGAACTCTCCCGTCAGCTTCGGCCCCAACCAGCGGCTGGCACTGCCGACGCTGGTGCTGCTGAAGGGCAACCCGGCGACGCTGCAGTTCGATCCGGTGCGTTGACGCGGGGGTGGAGAGGCCCTTTCCCGCCCTCACACCGTCGACCCATCGGCACCGCCAGCGGCAGCACGGCGCGCCGCAGCGGGCGTCACCCGTCCGGGCGCGTCAGTGCCGGCGGAGCATGGCGGTGGGCGGGGCGTCGCTTGCGCAGCGGTCGCGGCCGGTCGGTTCGGGCAGCCGCGTGGACATTGACGGGTTTTTCCTATCGGACGCAGCGCGGTGCGCCTACGCTGCGCTCATGATCAAGTCTGCCTCCACACCCCTTCGCGCGCTGCTGCTGATCCTGGCCCTCGTGGGGCTGGTCCTGCCCTGGTGGCACAACGTTCGCTACCTGTCGGGCGGTGGCAGCCTGGCGCCCGGCGCATTCTTCGGCGCCGCTTTTGCCAACCCGCTCAGCACGGCCATCACGCTCGACGTGTATCTCGCGGCATTGGCCTTCTGCATCGGTGTGGCCAAGGATGGCGACGCCGGACCGCGCCGCTGGTGGGCTGTTCCACTGACGTTCGGCGTGGGCCTGTCGTTTGCGCTGCCGCTCTACCTGTGGTGGCGCAGCGCCCCGATGCGCGGCTGATTCACGCTTTTGCCGCGGGCCAGCAGCCGCTGTGTGCCCAGCGGCCACCAGGCGCCATCGGCGTGCGCCTGCAGCAGCAGCTCACGCAGTGTCGTGCCCGTCAGCAGTCGCGTGTCGCGTGCCAGGTGCGACTGGTCGTAGTAGCCGGCTTGCAGGGCCGCATCCACGTCAGGCGGGCGCTGACGATGCAGGGCGTCGGACAGCAGGCCATGCAATCGCGTGATGCGCTGCATCTGCTTCGGCGTCAGACCGAGCAGCGCCCGGCAACGGCGTTCCAGCTGGCGCTCGCCCAGCCCCAGATCGGTGGCGGCCCGGGCCCCCTGGTGACCGACAGCGTGGCACAGCCGCTGCAATGCCTCGGCACGTGCCCGCTGCACCCGCTCGGGCCCGCGTGAAAGTACGCGCTCGAGGCTCGACTGCAAGGCCGCCAGCCTTGCCGGATCGTCGGTGGCCTGCTGCAAGGCGTCGTCCAGTCGCCTTGTTTCGCAGAGCCCGGCCACCTCGGCCCAGGGCAGCGTGGCGTCGACCAGCGCACCGGTGCTCATGCCCAGCAGCCTGGCGGCGGTGTCGGGCGGAAGCACCAGACCCAGCGCCCGCAGCGGCTCGGCGTGCTCGTGCGTGGCGGCACGGGTGCTCATCGCATGGAAGCTCACCGCCGCGGCGCCCCCCGTTGCCGGCGCCAGCGTCAGCATGGCCCGCGGCATGGCCGGAAACCGGCTCAGCGAACCCGCCGCCCGCCGGACCACGATGGCGCACTCGACGACGCCGTGCAGTTCGGTCGGGGGCAGGAACAGTTGCATCACGCCCGCAGGCTAGCGCAGTTCCAGGGCCTGGGCCTGCCCCAGCGGGGGCTCGAAACTCTGCGGTCCAAAGTCAGACTTGTTCACGAAGCGGGCCGTCCCGGGCTCGCCGCAGGCAAGGCGTTCATGCCAGCATCGCGGTCGTGCGCACACTGCGAATCATCGTCTTCGGCAGCCTGGCCTGGATGATGCCGCCGCTCATCGCCGGCGCCCTGGGCTGGCGTGGTGTTTGGGGCAGCGGCAGTGCGTTGGTCGACTACCTGATCCCGATTCCCGTGGCCGGGGGTGCGCTGCATGTCCCCAGCTTCGCACTGCTGATGATTCTGGTGGCGCTGGGGCCGCAACTGTCGCCGAAGGCCGCTGGCCGCGCGCGTGCCCTGGCCCTGGGGGCGATGCTGACGGGTGGCGTACTGCTGCTGCCGCCCCCCGAGTGGCGGCTGTCGGAGAACCCGCTGGGCCTCTTCATGGCGGTGGACGCTCTGGTCGCGCTGTTGTCCTTGCTGGGTGCTCCCCGGCAGCCAGGACTCCGGTTCGAAGCAGGGGCCGTGCTGGCGCTGCTGGCCGTGCCCGCGCTGGGGGTGATGGTGGCCTGGCGCGTGCTCGGGCTGGGGGAGGCCTTCGTCAGCGGCAACGCCACGCTGAGCGAAGACCGGGCTCTCGTGTCCGTCGATGTCGGAGTGCGCGGCGACATGGCGGGAGCGGGCATGCGCCAGCGCGCACAGCAATGGGCGATGACCCTCCATGACCCGGCGATGAAGATGGGCACCGAGGTGACGGAGCTGCGCTTCGCGGGACGGCACGGCGGCGCTGCAGCCGCCGTGCTGTGCCTCTACGAAGACGGTACGCCGGCGCGCTGGCTGCCTGCCCAGGGGGACTGCCTGCAGGGCTACACCACGTTTGCATCGCGCCTGGCCAGGCACGCGGCCACCCTGCCGCCCGACGCACCGCGAGAGGTACGCGAGCACCTGGCCGCGCGGGCCGCGTGTGCGGAGGTCGGCTGGAAGAGCGCCCACCCGATCTCGCCGATGACCTACTCCGCCGACGAGGCCTGCATGGACCTGCAGCGCCGAGGTGAGCTTCTGGCGAAGCGCCACCCACAGCTGCGCTGAGGGGGCGGGTCCAGGCCTCGGCTACGAGAGCCCCTCGCAGTTCAGCCGCGAGTACCGGCGGCTGTTCGGTGCACCGCCCCGTACAGAGGTCCAGCAACTCGCTTGACCGGACTTCTTGGCAATTCCGGAAACAGGGCCGCGCAGCGAACGACCGGCCGTCGCGGCCCCGCCGTTCGGGCCGATCAAGCCGCCCCGTCCGCCAGAAAGCCGTGCAGAAACAGCTGCGTGATGCGCTCGCACAGTTCCTTCGGCTTCATCGGGCCTTCGTTGCGGTACCAGACGTCGGTCCAGTTGAGCATGCCGATCAGCAGCATCGTGTAGGGCTTGTAGACGCGCCGCGGCATGCCCGGCCGCAGCGAGCGCAGCAGCTCGGTGGCTACTTCGACCACGCGGCGCTGCAGTTCGATCAGCGGCTGCCGCATGCCCTCGGGCAGGTACTTCACGTCGTTCATCGCGATCATGTGGCGCCGCCGCGATTGCGCTGACTTCTGCGTGTAGGCCTGCACCAGCGCGGCAAAGCGCTGCTCCGCCGTGCCGACGGTGGCCACTGCCTCCTGCAGCGCCGCCAGCACCTGCTCCATATGCTCCTCGAGCATCGCGAACAGCAACTCGTCCTTGGTGGCGAAGTAGTGGTACAGCATCGACTTCGACGCGCCGCAGGCGGCGGCGATGTCCTGCATCTTCGCGCCGGGATAGCCCACCTCGGCGAACAAGGCAGCCGCGCTGTCGAGGATGGTCGAGGCCTTGCTGTCGTAGTCATCGGCACGTACACGGGGCACGGTGCGGCTCCTGGTTGGCGCGGGGCCACGATGCTACCGCCTGCCGCGGCATTGTCCGACGTATAAAAAAACCGACGCGTCGGTCTACAATCTCGGCTTCGCAGACCCGGATGCCGCCATGAGT
The DNA here is from genome assembly GCA_044225625.1 of Rubrivivax sp. Taxonomy (GTDB): domain Bacteria; phylum Pseudomonadota; class Gammaproteobacteria; order Burkholderiales; family Burkholderiaceae_C; genus Rubrivivax. The sequence continues at coordinate 3,955 of JBGAII010000083.1, read as the reverse complement.
GTTTTCGAGCTTCACGAACCGCAACTGCTCGACGACGACCTGCGCATGATCCGCGCGCAGGTACGGCGCTTCGTCGACGAGCGCATCGTGCCCTTCGGCGACGCGTGGGAGGCGGAGGGCCGCATTCCGCGGCAGCTGTTCCGCGACCTGGGCGCGCTGGGTTTCCTGGGCATGCGCCATCCGGTCGAATACGGCGGCGGCGGCCTGGGGGCGATGGCCTCGGTGATCCTGGGCGAGGAACTGGCGCGCTCATCCTACGGCGGCGTCGCGTCGTCGCTGACGGTGCACAGCGACATGTCCATCGCCCACATCGCGCACCGCGGGTCGCACGAGCAGAAGCAACGCTGGCTGCCGGCCGCGTGCCGCGGAGAAAAGGTGGGCGCGGTCTGCGTCACCGAGCCCAACGCCGGCTCCGACGTCGCCGGTCTGAAGACCCGTGCCGAGCGCCTTGTCGACGGCAGCTGGGTGATCAACGGCGCCAAGACCTTCATCACCAACGGCGCGCTGGGCGACCTGTACATCGTCGCCGCGCGCACCGACCCTGAAGGGAAGGGCAGCCGCGGCATCTCGCTGTTCGTGGTGGAGAAGGGCACGCCCGGTTTCAGCGTCGGCAAGGTCTTCGACAAGCACGGCTGGCGTGCGTCCGACACCGCGGAGCTGTTCTTCGACGATGTGCAGGTCGGCGCGGACGCGCTGCTGGGCGACGAGGGCCGCGGCTTCTACTACATCATGAGCACCTTCCAGAACGAGCGGCTGGTGGCCGGCGCGATGGCGGTGGGGCAGATGCTGAAGGCCATCGAATACACCACCGACTACGTGCGCCAGCGCCAGGCCTTCGGCAAGACGCTGTGGGACCAGCAGGTGGTGCGCAACAAGCTGGCCTGGATGGCGTCGAAGACCTTCGCCGTGCGCGCCATGGTCTACCAGGCGGCGCAGATGGTCGACGAGGGGCAGGACGTGGTGCGCGAGGTGTCGATGATCAAGGCCTACGGCTGCGAGACGCTGCTCGAGGTGGTGCACGGCTGCCTGCAGTTCAACGGCGGCAACGGCTACATCATCGGCAACCCGGTGGAACGCATGGCGCGCGACGCGCGCATCCTCACCATCGGCGGCGGCGCCACCGAGGTGATGCTCGAAGAAGTCGCCAAGCGCATGTGACTGCAGGCGGCCCGATCAGACCAGGAAGGCCATCGTCGGCAGCGCCGTCTCGTTGTCGACCAGGCTCACCGTCTTGCGCGCCATGCGCCAGCCGGCAGCCGTGCGGCGCAGCACGTAGGTGTTGCGCGCGCCCCAGTGCACATTGCCGCGGCGGCTGGTTTCGAACAGCAGCATCAGCGCATTGCTGCCGACCGTCAGCTCGCCGCCATCGTCGGACAGGATCTCGATGTTGGACACCACCCGGCGCAGCCGCGACTTCGGCGTCTGGCTGTAGCGCTTGCCGGTGTGGAACTGGCGGATGCGCAGCGCGATGCGCGAGCGGTTGTCGTAGATGATCGACATCTGCTCTTCCGGGTCGCCGCCTTCGCCGTTGGCCGGCACCCAGTAGATCGCGTCGTCGGTCCACAGCGCTTCCCATTCGTCGAAGCGATGCTCGTCCTGCAGCCGCGCCTCGCGGTAGAGGAACTGGCTCACGTCGTGGTGCAGCTTCAGTTCGGCCAGCGTCGCGGCATCGTCCACGGCGGCGAGCTCCGCGGTGTGGCGGGCGGCAGCGTTCATGCGGCCTCCATCAGCGCACGGTAGTGCTGCCACAGCCCGCGTGACGGCACTTCGTCGGTGGAGTGGCCGATGCGGAAGCCCTGCTCGTCGATGCGCTCGCGGTGGGTGCCGCGCGCCAGGTAGACCCATTCGGGGTTCTTGTCCTGCACGCCGGCGTGTGATCGCTCGTACATCTCGGCGTCGTCGGCCAGCAGGAAGCCGGCCGGCCCGACCGAGCCCATGGTCTGCTGCCGCAGCCGGCGGTTGAAGTCCGGCGCGCCCTTGAACTGCAGCGCCGTCACGTGCTGGACTGTCGTGTCCACCGCCAGCGGCTGGATCACGAACATCTGGATCTCGGCGATGAACAGGTTCGGAAAGATCATGATGTGCGGCGTGCCGTCGATCAGGATGCGCCGCGCCTCGTCCGGGCCGTAGGCGGCCTGCATGCGCTGCACGTAGTCCGGCAGCTTGTCCGGCGTGGTGCCGAACCATGACAGCGGGGCGTCGCGCCGGCGGAACTCGGGCCGCAGGTCGACCTCGGAATGGCCCTGGCCGAAGTAGCGCGTCACCGCCGTGGACTCGGCCGAATACAGCGTGCCGATCTTGCTGTCGGCGACCTCGAAGATCGAGGCGTGGGTGAACGCCGGGTGGTAGCCGTCGGTCTCGTTCTCGACCACGAACTTCCAGTTGGCCTGCACCTTGTGCTGCAGGAAGCCGGCACTGACCTCGATCTCGCCCTCCGGCGAATTGCGGCACAGCGCGTCGATGGCGGCACGCGCGCCGCCCAGGTGCTCTTCCAGCGAGATGCCATCGGGGCTGAGCGAGCCGAAGACGAAACCCTTGTAGATCGCCATCCGCGGCACCTTGGCCAGGCCGAGCTGCTTGCGCTCGTCGTGCGCATAGCCGGTGGGGAAGGGGTAGCCCTTCAGGCTGCCGTCGTTGTTGAAGGTCCAGCCGTGGAAGTTGCAGGTGAAGCTGCGCGCATTGCCGCGCTGGGCATGGCAGACGCGGTTGCCGCGGTGCGGGCAGCGGTTGTGCATCAGGTGAACGCGGCCGTCGCGGTCGCGTGTCATCAGGATCGGCTCGGGCCCGATCGCCTTCATCACGAAGTCGCCGGCCTTCGGGATCTCGCTGGTGTGGCCCACGTAGACCCAGACGCGGTGCCAGATCTTCTTCAGTTCCAGCGCCCAGACGGCCGGGTCGCAGTACAGCGAGCCGTGCACGCGGTCGTCGCGGATCAGTGCCTGCAGCGCGATGGCATCGGGCGGCCGCGCGGTGCCCGGAGCTTCGATCGTGGCCAAGGACATCGGCGTGTTCCTGAAGTGGAAGGACGTACTAGAATAGTCCGACGCGACGGTCTGTTAAAGGATGACGTGCATGAAGCTTGAGATGGATCAAGGTCGCCGGCCGGTTGCCGCCCCGGCCAGGCACCGCAGCGGCAGCCGGCCATGAAGGTGCTGATCGTCCATGCGCATCCCGAGCCGCAGTCCTTCGGTTCGGCGCTGCGCGACCGGGCCGTGCAGACGCTGCGCCATGCCGGGCACGCGGTCCAGGTCTCCGACCTGTATGCGATGGGCTTCGAGCCGGTGGCGCGCGGCGGCGACTTCACTCAGCGCCGCTTTGCCGACAAGTTGCAGTACGACCGCGAGCAGAAGTTCGCCGCGGCCCACGACGCCTTTGCGCCCGACATCCGCGCGGAGATCGACAAGCTGCTGTGGAGCGACCTGCTGATCCTGCAGTTCCCGCTGTGGTGGTTCTCGGTGCCGGCCATCATGAAAGGCTGGATCGACCGGGTGCTGGCCAACGGCGTGGCCTACGGCGCCGGCCGGCGCATCGAAACCGGCGGCCTGCGTGGCCGTTCCGCGATGATCGCGACGACCACCGGCTGCCGCGAGGAGATGATGGCCCCGGACGGCCTGCTGGGCGACCTGCGCGTGATCCTGTGGCCGCTGCACTTCGGCGTGTTCACCTACACCGGGCTGCGCGTGCTGCCGCCCTGGGTCGGCTGGAACATCCAGTACACGACGCCGGAGCGGCGCGCCCAGTACCTGGACGACTATGCGGCGCACCTGGGCCGCATCGAAACGCTGGCGCCGCTGGCCTTTCACCCCGAAGCGGACTTCGGGTCCGACTGGCGGTTGAAGGCGGATCGGCAGCCGCTGACCGTGGCACAGTGGCGCGAGCCGCGGCCCTGAACGGCTGGCTGTTGCAGGCCTGGATCTCGATGAGGCTCCAGCGGCGACGCCGGGCTGCGGATGAT
>JBGAII010000240.1:0-2568 GCA_044225625.1 Rubrivivax sp. | reverse complement strand
CTCGACGCCGGGGCCATGACCCTGGAAAAGCTCGTCAAGAAGTGGTTCAAGCATGTGCTGTGGATCGGCGTGGCCATGTGGACCGGCTTCACCTTCGTCGGCTACTTCACGCCGATCGACGAACTCGGCATGGCCTTCCTACAGACCCGCATGGGCTCGTGGGAAGTGTTCTGGGTGTTCTTCTACGCCTTCGCGACCTACGGCAATGCCGGCTTCATGCGCGAGCAGGTCTGCAAGTACATGTGCCCGTATGCGCGCTTCCAGAGCGCGATGTTCGACAAGGACACACTGATCGTCGGCTACGACCCCGAACGCGGCGAGCCCCGCGGCTCGCGCTCGCGCAAGGCCGACCGCAAGGCCATCGGCAAGGGCGACTGCATCGACTGCGGGCTGTGCGTGCAGGTCTGCCCGACCGGCATCGACATCCGCAAGGGCCTGCAGTACGAGTGCATCAGCTGTACCGCCTGCATCGACGTCTGCGACGGCGTGATGGACAAGATGGGCTATCCGCGCGGGCTGATCCGCTTCGACACGCAGAACGGCATGGCTCAGCACCTGACGCGCGCGCAGCGCCTGCGGCGCGTGTTTCGGCCGCGTGTGCTGATCTATACGTCGATCCTGTTCCTGCTCGTCGCCGCGATGGCGGTGAGCATCGCGCTGCGCAGCCCGTTCCGCGTCGACGTGGTGCGCGACCGTGCCTCGCTGGCGCGTCTGGTCGACGACGGCTGGATCGAGAACGTCTACCGTCTGCAGATCATGAATGCCACCGAGCAGACCCAGCACTACCGCGTGGCGGTCAAGGGCATGCCGCAGATCCGGCTCGACGGCAGCGACGCGTTGGAGGTGCAGCCGGCTCAGGCGCGCTGGATGAGCGTGGCGGTGCGGGTGCCGCCGGACAGCGCGGCGGCGAGCGGCGCCGGCGCGCATCCGATCGAATTCGAAGTGCAGCGCCTGAGCCCGGATGCCGGCACGCCGGCGATGACCACGGTGGAAAAGTCCACCTTCGTGGTTCCGCGCTGAACGCAGCGAAGAAGGAGCAGCAGATGAACAAGCAGCAGCAAGCCGGGCACCGGCGCCGCAACGACGCGCCGGCGGTGATGCCGTGGTGGCGCATCGGCATGGTGTGGCTGGTGATCGGCGGCCCGCTGGCGGTGGTGGTCGCGTCGCTGGTCACCGCGGCCATCGCGGTCCACGGCGCCGAGGAGGTGCTCACGCGTCCGCCGACGCCGGTGACGCTGAGCAGCAGCGACGCCGCCCGCCTGCCGGCGATGCAAGGCCGCAACCACGCGGCGACACCGCGCAACTGACGCACGCCGTCGTCCACGAGAGCCACGCATGGAAGCGCCCACCCGCCTGCGCCACCGCCTGATGAGCGTGCTGTGGTCGGCCTTCCTGGCCGCCGCGGTGCTGGAAATGGTGGTCTTCGCCTGGGTCGACCCGGGCGACCTGCGCTGGTTCGGCGGCGATGCCATCGACCTGGCGCCGCGCGCGGTCTATACGCTGGCCTTCTTCGTCTTCTGGGCCATCTGTGCGGTGGGTGCCGCGCTCGCGCTGCTGCTGTGCAGCCGCCCGGAAGAGCCGTTGCAGGGCGACGTCCGCGCGCCGTAGCGCAGCGCCCGCACAAGCTGCCCGCTGGCCGCAGATGGAACTGGCCCTCGTCCTCAGCGCGCTGATGCTCGGTGCAGCCGGTGCGCCGCATTGCGCGGCGATGTGCGGGCCGGCCTGTGCCTCGTTGATCCGTGGTTGCGGGGCCGAGCGGCCGCAGGCTGCGTCGCTGGGTTTCCATGCGGCGCGCGTGGCCGGCTATGCCCTGGCCGGCGCGGTGGCAGCGTCCAGCGTCGGCGTGCTGTCACAGCTCGGCCAACTGTCGCCGGTGCTTCGTCCGCTGTGGACGCTGCTGCACTGCGCCGCGCTCGGTCTGGGCCTGTGGCTGCTGTGGCAGGGCCGCCAGCCGGCCTGGCTGGAGAACATCGGCCGCAGCGCCGGACGTGTCGCGCCGCAGCAGGCCGGTACCGGCGGCTGGCAGCCGATGCAGGGCCCGCAGCGGGCCAGCCTGAAGGGGCCGCTGCGCGCCGCTGGCGCCGGTGCGGCCTGGGTGGCGTGGCCCTGCGGCCTGCTGCAGTCGGCATTGGTGGTGTCGGCGCTGTCCAACAGCGCCTGGGGAGGCGCGGCGGCGATGGCCGCCTTTGCCGCGGCCAGCGCCGCCGGATTGAGCCTGGCGCCGTGGGCCTTTGCACGTCTGGCCGGCATCGGCGGCGGCGCCTTGCAGGTCCAGACCTGGGCCGTGCGCGTGGCAGGTGCGGCGCTGGCGGCGGCCTCGGCCTGGGCGCTGGGCCACGACCTGTTCCGTCGCGTCGTCGCCTACTGCCTGTCCTGACTGGCTTGGCGCCGCCCCGGGGGCTTCAGCTGGCGACCGAGGCCAGCGCGGCATTGAAGGTGGCGCTGGGCCGCATCACCTTGTCGAGCTTGGCAGGGTCGGGCCGGTAGTAGCCGCCGATGTCCGCCGGCTTGCCCTGGACCGCGGCCAACTCGCCGATGATCTTCGGCTCGCTGTCGGCCAGCGTGCGG
>JBGAII010000082.1:0-23318 GCA_044225625.1 Rubrivivax sp. | reverse complement strand
AGGTCCGCGTCAATGCCATCCTGCCCGGACTCACGCGCGGCCCACGCCTCGACGGCGTCATCCAGGCACGCGCCCAAAGCGCCGGACGCACCTTCGACGAACAGGTGTCGTTGGAAGTGAGCTCCACGGCGCTGCACGAGATGGGCGAGGCTCGCGACATCGCCAATGCAGCGCTCTACCTTGCCAGCGATGAGGGGCGTCTCGTCACCGGCATCGCCCTCGCGGTGGATGCGGGGTTGGAGTCAGTCACCTTCAGATAGCGACGAAGCATCGGCGAGATGCGTGCCATCTTGCGCTGAGACGCGGCCGCCACCTCAGACGTAACTCGTGACCAGCTGGTGAGTTGCGTCCCACTGGCTCCGAGAGGATCGTGCACTGATGACTGGTTTCTGGAGCATTTCAGCGCCGCGAATGTCGGCTAGAGGCCGCGCGCGCGCCACATCGCAGCTTGACGTCGAAGGGCCGTTGCCCGTCTCTGGCAACCCAGTCAAGTCGCCCGCCACCCTGCCGACCGCCAGGCGACCCCGCTCACCCCAAAGCCAGAAACTCCACCGCCCGCTGCACCCCACCCTGCCCGACCGGAATGCCCTGCGCGCGCAGCGCGGCTTCCACGCCGCCCAGTGCGCCCAGCACCATCGCGGCATTGATGTCGCCCATGTGGCCGATGCGGAACACGCGGCCGGCCAGCGGGCCCAGCCCGCCGGACAGCGACACCTGGAAGCGCTCGCGCGCCATCGTGCGCAGCGCCTCGGGGTCGACGCCGGCGCGCACCGCCACCGCCGTGACCGAATGCGACCGGCACTGCGGCGGCTGGCAGAAGAAGCCCAACGCACCGCCCTCGCTCCAGCCCTGCACGGCCGCATGCACCGCGCCGGCCAATTGGCGGTGGCGCGCGAACACCGCGTCCAGCCCTTCGTCAAAGATCAGCTGCAGCGCGGCCTGCATGCCGAACAGCAGGTTGATCGGCGGCGTGCCGCAGAACTTGCGGTACGACAGCGGGTCGCAGCGGCGGCCCCAGTCCCAATAGAAGCGCGGCGCCGGGTTGCCTTCAGCCGACAGGCGGGCGCGCTGATTCACGGCCACGAAGCCCAGGCCCGGCGGCAGCATCAGCCCTTTCTGCGACGCACCGATCACCACGTCGGCGCGCAGCGCGTCCATGTCGAAGGGCACCACGCCCAGCGAGGCCACCACGTCGACGACGAACAGCGCCGGGTGGTCGGCGGCATCGATGGCCGCGCGCAGCGCCTGCAGGTCGCTGGTCACGCCGCTGGCGGTGTCGGTGTGCACGCAGAACACGGCGACGATCTCGCGCTGCTTGTCGTCGCGCAGCGCCTGCGCCACGGCCGCCGCGTCGATGGGCTGGCCTTCGACCCACGGCGTGCGCACGACCTGGGCACCCAGCGCTTCGGCCTGGATCGCCCACGATTCAGAAAAGTGCCCGGTGCCGGGGATCAGCGCCATGCGCCCCGGCCCCAGCAGGTTGGCGATCACCGCCTCCCAGGCGCCGTGTCCGTTGGCGGCGTACATCAGCACGTCGGCCTGCCGGGTGTGCAGCAGCCGCTTCAGGCCGTCTTCGCAAGCCGCGATGGTCGGGTCCAGCCGCGGGTCGGCCAGGTCCACCGGCTGCCGGCTCATGGCGTGCAGCACCTCGTCGGGCAGGCGCGTCGGCCCGGGGGAATGCAGCGCGCGCTGGCCGGGGATGCGGGCGGTGATGTCCATCGTGCCCCATCGTAGCGGAGCGCCTCAGTTCAGCGTCGGCAGCCAGGTCGCCAGCTTCGGGAAGATCAGCAGCAGCGCCACCGCCACCAGCTGCAGGATCATGAACTGCACCATGCCGGCGTAGATGTCCTTCAGCTCCCATTGCGGCACCACGCCCTTCAGGAAGTAGGCCGACAGCGCCACCGGCGGCGACAGCCAGGCGGTCTGCAGCGTCACCGCCACCAGCGTGCAGAACCAGATCAGGTCGATGCCCGCGGCCTGCACGATCGGCAGCACGATGGGGATGACGATCAGCACGATCGGCACCCATTCCAGCGGCCAGCCCAGCACGAACACCAGCGCCAGGATGACGATCAGCATCAGCATCGGCGGCAGCGCCAGGCTGGTGAGCATCTGCGCCAGGAAGTCGGCGCTGCCCAGGCGCGAGAACACCGCGCCGAACAGGTTGGACGCCGTCACCAGCAGCAGGATCATGCTCGACACTTCCAGCGTCGACACCGCCGCGGTGCGGATCTTGGCCAGCGTCATGCGCCGCGACGCCACGGTGAGCACGAAGGTGGCCGCAGCGCCCACCGCACCGGCATCGGTCGGCGTGGCAATCCCGGCCAGGATCACGCCCAGCGTGGACAGGATGACGACGATCACCGGCATCACGCCGATCACCAGATCGCGGATCACCGGGCCCAGCGATTTGGGCCGCAGCTCTTCGGGCAGCGCCGGGCCCAGCGCCGGGTTGTGCCAGCAGCGCAGCAGCGTCCAGGCGATGAAGATGCCCGACAGCAGCAGCCCCGGCAGCACTGCGGCGGCAAACAGGTCGGTGGCCGGCACGCCGACCACCGGGCCCATGACGATCAGCATCACCGACGGCGGGATCAGGATGCCCAGCGTGCCGCCGGCGGTGATGGCGCCGGCCGACATCTTGGCGTCGTAGCCGCTCTTGATCATCGACGGCCCGGCCATCACGCCCAGCAGCGTGACCGAGCTGCCGACGATGCCGGTGGCCGCGGCAAAGATGGTGGCGGTGATCAGCACCGCCAGGTACAGCGAGCCGTTCAGCTTGGCCAGCAACTGCTGGATGCCGTTGAACAGCCGCTCCATGATGCCCGACTGCTCGAGCAGGAAGCCCATGAACAGGAAGAAGGGAATCGCCGCGAGCACGGTGTCCTTCATCACCGAATAGGTCTGCAGCACGCCCAAGTCGAAGACCACCGGCCCCAGCGCGATGAAGCCGGTGGCCAGCGCCACCGCGCCCAGCGTGAAGGCGATCGGGAAGCCGATGAAGATGACGGCGAACAATACGCCCAGCGCCACCAGGCCCAGCCACTCGTTGCTCATACCTGCATCTCCGGTGCGGCAACCCGATCAGGCCACTGCCCGTAGCGGATCGCATACACGCACTTCAGGCATTCGCTGACGCCCTGTACCAGCAGCAGCAGCCCGGTCAGCGGCATCATCAGCTTGAAGGGCCAGGTGATCGGCTGCCACGAGCTGCTGACGAAGGTCTCGTTGGTCACCCAGGCCTTGACGAAGTAGCCCCAGCCGACGAACAGGAACACGCCGGCAAAGGGCAGCAGCATCAGCACGTAGCACACCAGGTCCACCCACGCCTGGCGCCGCGGCGACCAGTCGGCATAGAAGGAATCGGTGCGCACATGGCCGCGGCGCTGCAGCGTGAAGGCCGCACCCAGCATGAAGAAGCTGCCGTAGAGCATGAAGGTCATGTCGTAGGCCCACTGGGTGGGCGCGTTGAAGACGTAGCGCGACACCACCTCGTAGCACAGCGACAGCACCATCGGCACGATCAACCAGGCGGCGAGCCGCCCCGACCCGATGGCGATGCGGTCGAGGCGGCGCGCCAGCAGCGCCAGCGGCGAATCGACGGCCTTCACTTGGCGTTGGGCGAATCGATGCCGAGGTTGTAGTACAGGCCGTTGATCTTGTTCCAGTACGGCACCACCAGCTTGGCAAAGCTGCGCTGCGACTCCAGCACTTCCTTGAAGAAGGGGTTCTTGCCGGCCTCGCGCTCGTAGACCACGTTGGTGGCCTTGATGAACGCGGGGAAGATGTCGCGCGGCGTGTCGTGGATGGCCACCTTGTGCTCGGTCTTGAGCTTTTCCACCGCCAGCGCGTTGCGGTAGACGTTGAAGGTGTAGGTCTCGGTCATCGACGCCATGGCCGCGTCTTCGACGATGGCCTTCAGGTCGGCCGGCAGCTTGTTCCACGCCGCCTTGTTGAGGATCAGCTCGGCCACGTCGGTGGACTGGTGCAGGCCCTGCAGGTAGTAGTGCTTGAACACGTTCTGGAAGCCCAGCGCCATGTCGTCGGCCGGGCCGATCCATTCGGCCGCGTCGAGCACGCCGCGCTGCGCCGCCGGCACGATCTCGCCGCCGGGCATGGCCACGGCGTTGACGCCCATCTCCTTGAAGATCTCGCCCACCAGCCCCGGCGGCGCGCGGTACTTCAGCTTGCGCATGTCGTCCAACGAATTGATCGGCGTCTTGAACCAGCCCAGCGGGTCAGGCCCCATCGGCTGCACCATGAAGGGCTCGACGTTGAGCTTCAGCACGTCGGCATAGAACTTCTTGAACAGCGCGTAGCCGCCGCCCTGGTACAGCCAGGCCACGTGCGACAGCTGGTCCATGCCGGTGCCGCCGCCGGCCGCCGGGTTGGAGAACAGGCCCGCGGCCGTGTTCTTGCCCGACCAGTAGTGCGTCCAGGCATAACCGCCGTCGACCACGCCCTTGTCCACCGCATCGGCGATCTCGAAGGCCGCCACCACCGCGCCGTCGGGCAGCATTTCCATCTTCAGCCGGCCGTTGGACATCTTGTCCACGCGGTCGACCATGCGCTTCATCAGGTCGAAGTAGATGCTCGAACTGGGCACCGCGGTCCTGGATCTTCAGCCGCGTCACCGACTGGGCCAGTGCCGGTGCCGCCACCAGCGCGCCGGCCGCGGCCACGCCGGCGCCCAGCGCCTGGCGCCGGCCGGGGTTGTCTGCTTGTCTCATGCTGTGTCTCCTTGCTTGCCTGTTGAAACCCGGGACCCGCGGGCCCCGCCTGGAACACCGTCAGCGCCCGCGCGCGTCCTGCCGGATCATGTCTGCGGCCTTCTCGGCCATCATCACCGCCGCCGCATTGGTGTTGCCGGACACCAGCGTCGGCATCGCCGAACAATCGATCACGCGCAGCCCGGGCACGCCGTGCACGCGCAGGCGTTCGTCGAGCACCGCCAAGTCGTCATCGCCCATGCGGCAGGTGCCGCTGGGGTGGAAGATGGTCGCACCCTGGTTGCGGCAGAACTCCAGCAGCGCGGCGTCGTCGCCGGCCTCCGGGCCGGGCCGGACCTCGCGCTTCACGTAGGGTTGCATCGCCGGGGCCGCGGCAATGGCGCGCGCCGCCTTCACCGCCGCCACCGCGGTGCGTCGGTCGAGCTCAGTGGACAGGTAGTTGGGCTGCATCGAAGGCGGCTCGAAGGGGTCGGCGCTGCGGATGCGGATATGGCCGCGCGATTCGGGCCGCAGCTGGCACACCGACAGCGTGAAGCCCGAGAACGGATGCACCTTGCCGCCGGCCATGTCGGCCGACAGCGTGGCCACGTGGAACTGGATGTCGGGCGTGGCCGCCACCGGCTGGCCAGCATCGTCGTGCAGCGCGCGCATGAAGCAGCCGCCCTGGTTGATGCCCACCGCCAGCGGCCCGCTGCGGAACAGCAGCCACTGCAGCCCCAGCTGCAGCTGCCCCAGCCAAGAGTTGAGCTGGTCGTTGGTGGTGATGGGCTTGGTGCATTCGAAGATCAGCCGCATCTGCAGGTGGTCCTGCAGGTTCTCGCCGACACCGCTCAGCACCTTGCGCGGCGTGATGCCGTGCTCGCGCAGCAGCGGCTCGGGGCCGATGCCCGACAGCTGCAGCAGCTGCGGCGACTGGATCGCACCGGCCGCCACCAGCACCTCGGCCTTGGCGGTGGCGGACTTCATCACCCCGCCCTGGCGGTAGCGAACGCCGCTGGCACGCGCACCATCGAACTCGATGCCTGCGGCCATGGCCTCGGTTTCGATGCGCAGGTTGCCGCGGCGGCGCGCCGGCGACAGGTAGGCCTTGGCGGTGCTGCAGCGCCAGCCCTTCCAGGTGTTGAGCTGGAAGTAGCCCGCGCCTTCCTGGCGCGCGCCGTTGAAGTCGTCGGTGCGTGGCACGCCGATCTGCTGCGCACCACCGATGAAGGCTTCGATCAGCTCGTGCTGGGCGCCGATGTCCGACACCTTCAGCGGCCCTTCGCCGCCGTGCAGCGGGTTGGCGCCGCGCTGGTTGCCCTCGGCCTTGATGAAGTACGGCAGCACCTCGTCATAGCTCCAGCCGGCATTGCCCAGCGCCGCCCAGTGGTCGAAGTCCTCGCGCTGGCCGCGGATGTAGATCAGGCCGTTGATCGAGCTGCAGCCGCCCAGCGTCTTGCCGCGCGGCCAGTAGATCCTGCGGCCGTTCATGTGGGGGTCGGGGTCGGTGTGGAAGCACCAGTTGTAGGTGGGGCTCCACATCGTCTTGCCGTAGCCGATGGGCAGGTGGATCCACAGCGAACGGTCGGCCGGACCGGCCTCGAGCAGCAGCACGCGCGTGGACGGGTCCTCGCTCAGCCGCGCGGCCAGCACGCAGCCTGCGGACCCTGCCCCGACGACGATGTAGTCGAATTCCTGCGTCATGCATGCGCTGGTCGTGACCGGAACGTTTTGATCCGGTTTTGTGCTGATGCTAGGTCAGCGCTTTTCGGAACACAATGTTCCGTTTTTCAACGTTTACCCTAGTCGATGCCACGCATTCGGAGTGACGGTGACACCGGGGGCGCCCCCAGTTCGTCGGCCGAGCGCAGCCTGCGCCTGCTGTCGCTGCTGGCCCAGGAAGGGCGTGCGTTGTCGCTGGCCGAGCTGTCGGTGCGCCTGGGCCTGCCCAAGGTGACGACGCACCGGCTGTGCGCGCAGCTGCTGGAAGGCGGCTACCTGGCACGCGATGTCGACGAACGCTGCTTCGCGGTCGGGCCGGCGCTGCGCAAGCTGGCCTTCGACACACTGAACCACGGCGTGGTGCGGGGCCTTCGCCACGAGGTGCTGGCTGCACTGGTGATGAAGGTCGGCGAGACCTGCAACTTCACCACGCTGGACGGCACGCAGGTGCTGTACATCGACCGTGTCGAGGCGCAGTGGCCGCTGCGCCTGACGCTGGACGTGGGCTCGCACGTGCCGCTGCACTGCACCGCCAGCGGCAAGCTGTTCCTGGCCGAGCTGCCGGACGAAGAGCGCGAGGCGCTGATCGCGCAGCTGCCGTTGACGCGCATGACCCGCCAGACGATCACCAGTGCCAGGGCGCTGAAGGCCGAGTGCGCAGCGATCGCGGCGCAGGGCCATTCCAGCGACCGCGAGGAATTCATCGCCGGGCTGATCGCCGTGGCCGTGCCGGTGCGCGACGCCAGCGGACGCACGCGCGCGGCGATTGCGTTGCATGCGCCGAGCGCTCGGCTGTCGCTGGCCGAAGCACAGCGCCAGCTGCCGGCGCTGCGTGCCGCAGCGGCGCAGATGGCGACGTTGCTGTAAGTGCACGGCGCGCCGGCGTCAGGACCGAAACATCCACAGCGCCCACAGCGCCCGCAGCACGCTCAGGCCGGCCATCAGCATCAGCAGGTTCAGCACATGGCGGCGGAAGGCGTCGGGCGACATGCCGACGAAGGCGCGCTGCCCCACCGCGATGCCCGCCAGCATCGCCGGCGCCAGCCACAGCGCCAGTTGCAGCGTGCCCGCACCCAGCAGGTCGTGCCCGGCTTCGCCGGGCAACAGCGCGGCCCAGGCCAGCGCATACAGGTCGGTGAACAGGAACAGCAGGATCATCGTGGCGCGCATCGCTGCCGGTGCCAGCGCGGTGCCGCTCAACAGCACGGCCACCGCGATGCCGCCGATCGCCGCCACGCCGTTGACGAAGCCCGACACCAGCCCGGTCGCCAGGCGCACGCCGCGCGTCGGTTGCAACCCCAGCTTCCAGCCGCCGCGCAGCAGCGTGGCCGCCAGCAGCAGCAACGCGCCGATCAGCAGCCGCAGCGGCGTCTCGTCCACATAGGCCAGCAGCGCCACGCCCAGCGGGATGCACAGCGCATTGCCCAGCACCAGCCAGCTGAGCCAGCGCCAGTCCACGTCCTTCCAGGCGCTGCGCAGCAGCGTCAGGCTGGCCAGCACTTCGAGCACGAAGATCGGCGGCACCACCTCTGCCGGCGGCATGAACAACGACATGCCGGCGACACACAGCGCCGAGAAGCCGAAGCCGGCGAAGCCGCGCACGATGCCGGCGGCGAAGACCACGCCCAGGGCGGCCAGCAGCAGGCCCACCGGCATCGGCAGCGTCGGCATGCTCAACGGCGTGCCGGCCGCGCCAGCAACTGCAGGATGTCGCGCAACAGCCCATGGCCCAGCGGCACGCCCAGGTCCAGCGCCTGGCAGCGCGAGTAGAACGGGCTCAGGTCCAGCCCGACGCCCAGTGCGCAGACCTCGATGCGGCCGGCACGCTCGTGCCGCTGCAGCACCTGCTTCAGGTGGTTGTCCAGGTAGAAGGCGTCGTTGGCCAGGTTCGTCGCACCGTCCATCGGGCAGCCGTCGGACACCACCACCAGCAGCTTGCGTGCCTCGGGCCGCTGTTCGAGCCGGGACGCAGCCCAGTCGACGGCCTCGCCGTCGATGCCTTCGCGGAACTGGTCGGTCTTCAGCAGCGCGGCCATGCCCAGCCGCGCGCGCCGCCAGCGCGTGTCGGCGTCCTTGAACACCCGGTGGCTGATCTCGTTGAGGCGCCCGGGCCACGGCGGCTGGCCGGCTTTGAGCCAGTCGCGGCGCACCCGCCCGCCGTTCCACGCGCCGGTGCTGAAGCCCAGCACCTCGCTGGCCACGCCCGCCTGTTCGAGTGCGCGCGTGAACACATCCAGCAGCGTGGCCAGCGGCTCGATGTGCTGCTTCATCGAGCCGGAGCAGTCGACCAGGAAGGCCAGCACGCAGTCGGCCTGGGCGTCGATGTGTTCGCTGCGGAACAGCCGCCGCTCCGTGGGCGAGGCGATCAGCTGCGCCAGACGCCGGCCGTCGATGCGCCCTTCTTCCATCGCACTGTCCCAGCCATCGTGCGCCGGCCGCGCCAGGATGGCCTTCAGCTCGCGCGCCAGCCGCGCCAGGTTCAGGCCCGACGCGGCCACCAGCCGGTCGAGCTGCACGCGGTGTTCCTGCAGCAGCTCGGTACGGGCCAGCGCGGCGGCCGGGAGTTCCATGTCGTAGGCGCGGGTGTAGACGCGGTACTGCGCCTGCGCCGCTTCGAACACGCGGCTGTGGCCGCTGACCGCCGCAGCCACGCCTTCCTCGACGCGGGCGTCCAGTTCCATCACCAGGCTGAAGGCGGCGCGTTCGCTGTCTTCGGCATCGGCGGCGTCGTTGGACGTGCCCTCTTCCGCATCGGCCGAGCGCAGCATCTCGCCGACCAGCCGCGCGATGCCCAGCGCATGCCGCGCATAGGCGGCCTGGTCGTGGCGCTGGCGGCGCAGCCCCGCCAGGTCGCCGCCCATCGCCGGCGACAGCGCGGCGCGCGTGGCTTCCATCAGGTCTTCGGTCGCTTCCAGCACCGGCTCGCCGGTCACCCGCGCGCGGCACACCTGGGCCACGGTGTAGAGCAGGAGGCCACGCGCGCTGTCGGTCAGCCGCGAGCGGTGGAAGGCCAGCGACCATTGTTCGAAGCGGTGGCGCAGGTTGTGGGCCACGCCTTGCAGCGCCGGGGGTGCGAGCGACTCCACGCGCATCTGTTCCAGCAGCTCGAACACCAGCCGTTCCACCGGGTCCGCAGGGCACAGGCGGGCGTGCAGCGCGGCGTCGGACAGCGACAGCCGCAGCGCCAGGCCGTCGGCCGCGCCGCGGAAGGAGCCGAAATCGTCGCTTTCGATCGCCGGGTGCAGATGCGGCGCCAACAGCGGCAGCCGCTGCCGGCCGCGGTGCAGGCGGCGGCCGCGGAAGTGCAGATCGGCCTGGCCGCTGAGCGCGCGGATCGCGCCGGCGCACAGCTCCTCGACCCGCTGCTGGCGGCGTGCCAGCTGCTGCACCTCACTCATGGTCCAGGCGGAAGGCCTCGTCGAGGTCGCGATCGAACACGCGCTGGAAGTACTCGGCCACCAGCGCACGCTCGGCTTCGTCGCACTTGTTCAGGAAGGACAGCCTGAAGGCCGTGGCCGGGTCGCGGAAGATCTCGATGTTCTCGGCCCAGCTGATCACCGTGCGCGGCGACATCAGCGTGCTCAGGTCGCCGGCGGCGAAGCCCTTGCGCGTCAGATCGGCCAGCGCCACCATCGACTGCAGCAGCGCACGATGGCCTTCGCCCGCCAGCGCCGGCACGCGCGCGGCCACGATGGCCATTTCCTCGTCGGCGCTCAGGTAGTTGAGCGTGGCGACGATGTTCCAGCGGTCGATCTGCGCATGGTTGAGTCGCTGCGCACCGTGGTACAGACCGTTGAGGTTGCCCAGGCCGACGGTGTTGGCGGTGGCGAACAGGCGGAAGAACGGGTGCGGCGCCAGCACGCGGTTCTGGTCCAGCAGCGTGAAGCGACCGTCGCGCTCGAGCAGCCGCTGAATGACGAACATCACGTCCGGCCGGCCGGCGTCGTACTCGTCGAAGACCAGCGCCACCGGCCGCTGCAGCGCCCAGGGCACGATGCCTTCCTGGAACTCGGTCACCTGCTGGCCGTCGCGCAGCACCACCGCGTCCTTGCCCACCAGGTCGAGCCGGCTGATGTGGCCGTCGAGGTTGATGCGCACGCAGGGCCAGTTGAGCCGCGCCGCCACCTGCTCCACGTGCGTGGACTTGCCGGTGCCGTGCAGCCCCTGCACCATGACACGCCGGTTGCGCATGAAGCCGGCCAGCAGCGCCAGCGTGACGTCGGCATTGAAGCGGTAGGCGTCGTCGACTTCGGGCACGTGCTCGTCGCGCTCGCCGAAGGCCGGCACCTGCAGGTCGCTGTCGATGCCGAAGGTGTCGCGCACGCTCAGCAGGCGGTCCGGTCGCAGAATGTTCAGGTCGCTCATCGTTTGGCCTTGGAGGACTTGGCCGGCGCTTCGACCCGGCTCAGCGCTTGCGCGGCGCGCCGCAGCGCAGGCAGGCACTGCAGGGCCCGGTCGATGTTCATGCGCATCACCGGCGCCTGCAGCGCCACGCACAGGTTGGACAGCGCACGCGCGCCGCCTTCGGCCGGCGGCACGCGCACGGCCACGCACACCAGGCCGGGCAGGAATTCCTCGCGGTCCAGCGCGTAGTCGTCGCGCCGTACCTGCTGCAGTTGTCTGTCGAGCTGTTCGACGTCGGTCAGCGTGGCCGGCGTGTACTGCTGCAGCGGCGCGGCCGCCAGCAGCCGCCGCCGTTGCGCCGGGCTCATCTGCGCCAGGAACACCTTGCCGCTGGCCGAACAATGCACCGGGACGCGCGAGCCCGGATGCAGGTAGAAGCGCAGCGGCGCCGGCGTCTCCACACGGTCGAGGTAGATCACCTCGCCGCCGGACAGCGCGGTGATGTTGCAGCTTTCGCCGACCTCGTCCACCAGCTGGCGCAACACCGCATGGCGCGCGCCGTGCAGCGTGTCGTTGAGCAGCAGGTTCTCGGCCAGACGGCGCAGGCGCGCGCCGGTGCCGTAGTGACGGCCATCGCCTTCGCGGTGCAGCAGGCCGGCGCCCTCCAGCTGCTGCAGCATGCGGTGCACGGTGGGCTTGGGCAGCCCGGTGTCGTCGACCAGTGCCTGCAGCGAGAAGCGCTGGTCCTTCGAGGCCACACGCTCCAGCAGCGCCACCAGGCGCAGCATCGGGGTATCGCCGTCGAGTCGGTCCGCCATGGGCACGATGATAGTGCTGTCCCGGAATTCAGTACATGGCGATCCGTTAATCGGAACTTTCGTTGACGCTGCGCGGGCCCGCCCCTATAGTTCGCCGACTCATTGAGAAGCCCAGGAGAGCATCGCCATGGACATGAAGACCCAACGCAGCGTCGTCAGCGGCGTGCAGAAGATGACACCGTCCGAAGCCTTCGTCGAGACGCTGGTCGCGCAGGGCGTGGACACGATGTTCGGCATCATGGGCTCGGCCTTCATGGACGCGATGGACATCTTCGCGCCGGCCGGCATCCGCCTGATCCCCGTCGTGCACGAACAAGGCGCCGGTCATATGGCCGACGGTTATTCGCGCGCCAGCGGCCGCCACGGCGTGGTCATCGGCCAGAACGGCCCGGGCATCAGCAACTGCGTCACCGCCATCGCCGCAGCCTACTGGGCGCATTCGCCGGTGGTGATCATCACCCCCGAGACCGGCACCATGGGCATCGGCCTGGGCGGCTTCCAGGAAGCGAACCAGCTGCCGATGTTCCAGGAATTCACCAAGTACCAGGGCCACGTCAACAACAACAAGCGCATGGCCGAGTACACCGCGCGCTGCTTCGACCGCGCGCACAGCGAACTGGGGCCGACGCAGCTGAACATTCCGCGCGACCTGTTCTACGGCGAGATCAGCTGCGAGATTCCCAAGCCGATGCGCCTGGACCGCGGTCCCGGCGGCGAAGCCAGCCTCAAAGCCGCTGCCGAACTGATCGCCAAGGCCAAGTTCCCGGTGCTGATCTCCGGCGGCGGCGTGGTCATGGGCGAGGCGTGGGCCGAGTGCATCGCGCTGGCCGAGCGCCTGGGTTGCCCTGTCGTCAACAGCTACCAGCACAACGACAGCTTCCCGGCCAGCCACCCGCAGTGGTGCGGCCCGCTGGGCTACCAGGGCAGCAAGGCCGGCATGAAGCTGATCGCCCAGGCCGACGTGGTGATCGCGCTGGGCTCGCGGCTCGGCCCCTTCGGCACGCTGCCGCAGTACGGCATGGACTACTGGCCGAAGAACGCCAAGATCGTGCAGATCGATGCCGACCACAAGATGCTCGGCCTGGTGAAGAAGATCGACGTCGGCATCTGCGGCGACGCCAAGGCTGCCGCGGCGGCGCTGCTGGGCCTGCTGTCGCAGCGCACGCTGGACTGCGACGCGACCCGCGCCGAACGTGCCGCGAAGATCGCCGAAGAAAAGGCCGCGTGGGAGAAGGAACTGGGCGAGTGGACGCACGAGCGCGACGCCTACAGCCTGGACATGATCGAGGAGGCCAAGGGCGAAGGCGGCGTCGGCGACCACGGCTGGCTGCACCCGCGCCAGGTGCTGCGCGAGCTGGAAAAGGCCATGCCCGCCGACGTGATGGTGTCCACCGACATCGGCAACATCAACAGCGTGGCGCACAGCTACCTGCGCTTCGAGCGGCCGCGCAGCTTCTTCGCGCCGATGAGCTTCGGCAACTGCGGTTATGCGCTGCCGACCATCATCGGCGCCAAGGTGGCCGCGCCGCAGCGCCCGGCGATCAGCTACGCCGGCGACGGCGCCTGGGGCATGAGCATGAGCGAGATCATGACCTGCGTGCGCCACGACATCCCGGTGACGGCGGTGGTCTTCCACAACCGCCAGTGGGGTGCGGAGAAGAAGAACCAGGTCGACTTCTACAACCGCCGCTTCGTCGCCGGCGAGCTGGACAACCAGAGCTTCGCCGGCATCGCGCGCGCGATGGGCGCCGAGGGCATCGTCGTCGACAAGCTGGCCGATGTCGGCCCGGCGTTGAAGCGCGCCATCGACCTGCAGATGAACCACGGCAAGACCTGCGTCATCGAGATCATGTGCACCCGCGAGTTGGGCGACCCCTTCCGCCGCGACGCGCTGGCCAAGCCGGTGCGCTTCCTGGAGAAGTACAAGGACTACGTCTAGTGCCGAGCTGCGTTCAGAGGTCAACAATGCGGCGGCCGTTGTCGGCGCATAGATGACTCTCGCTGTCACGTGTGCTGGCGTCAGCGCGAGGCCGCGGGCGGGTCACCGCCAGGGCTTCGAATGCGAAGTCTCCGCCCGTTGGGCGGGGGTTCCCTGCGGTGCTCGGTCCTACGGCCTCGTCGCGAATCCACTGCGCGAACTGGCGTTCGCTCCATTCAGACAAGTGCGACGAGTCAGAGGACGAAGCGCGCTGCGCGAGGCCGCGATGGGCCCTGCGCCTCGGCGTCGCACAGGCGCCTGCCGGCGACCCGCCCGCGGCCTGGGGCAGCAAACGTTGTCCGCGATGGAAACGACCCATCGTGCAGGGCATTGCCGGACGCCGCGAACACAACCGCGATATCCGGCCGAGGATGGCGGGAAGCGAATCCGGGAAGTAAAGGAGGAGCCCGGTCTGTCAAGACCGGGCGGGGGACATGGACGGATTCGCTTCCCCGTCGTCCTCGGCTCGCGCCGACGCAACGAAATCCGACGGCCGCTATGCGCCACAAGCCGGCGCCTACTTTTCCAGGGCCTTTCGAACGCGAACCCGACCCGCACTCACGGCAAAGCCAGTTCCGCGCCACAGTGGCCCAGAAAGGCGCGCGTGACGTCACCGAGGTGCTTGTCACGATGCAACACCACCGCCAGGCGGCGGCGCGCCGCCGGCAGCCGCGTGCGCAACACGCGCAGCCGCCGCTCGCCGGACGCACCATCGCCCAGCGCGTGGCGTGACACGCAGCCCAGCCCGCCGCCTTCGGCCACGACACGCTTGATCGCCTCGGTGCTGCCCAGCTCGTAGCCGACGTTGACCTGCGGCAGGTGGCCCATCAGCCAGGCGTCGGTGACCTGGCGTGTGCCGGACCCCGGTTCGCGCAGGACCCAGGTCTGCGTGGCGAGCTGCCTCGGCGTGGCGATGCGGTCGGCCAGCGCATGGCCGGCCGCGGCAATGACCACCAGCTCGTCCTGCAGCCACGGGTGGATCGCCAGATCGGGGTGCGTCTGCGGCCCTTCGATGAAACCGACGTCGACCTCGAAGCCGGCCACCGCGGCGATCACGTCGGTCGTGTTGCCGATGCGCAGCCGCACGGGGCTGCCCGGCCGCGCCTGCGACCAGCGCGCCACCATCGCCGGCAGCAGGTACTCGCCGATCGTGAAGCTGGCGGCCACGCGCAGCGGCGCGCCGTGGGCCGCGCCGAGCAGGCTCTGCAGTTCGCCGGCGCGGTCGAGCAAGGCCTGCGCACGCGGCAGCAGCGCGCGGCCGTTTTCGTTCAGCACCAGGCGGCGGCCGACGCGGTCGAACAGCGCCGCACCCAGCGCAGCCTCCAGGTCGGCCAGCGCGCTGCTGGCAGCCGACTGCGAACGCGCCACGCGGTCGGCCGCGGCGCGGGTGCTGCCGGCGCGCGCGTGGCCACGAAGACGGCCAGCTGGCGCAGCGTCAACCGCAGCGCCTGGGGCTCCGCAGATTGATCGGTTTCTTTGGTCATGATGAGCTGAATTCTGCGCTTTTTCGGGTCAGCTTCGATGCCTATCATCGCCCCGATGCAAAGCGCTCCGCTCCACGACCCGATCGCGCCGCCGCTGCCCGGCGCGACGACCGAGATCAAGTGCACCACCTGCTACATGTGCGCCTGCCGCTGCGGCATCCGCGTGCATCTGCGCGACGGCGCGCTGCGCTACATCGACGGCAACCCGAATCACCCGCTCAACCAGGGCGTGATCTGTGCCAAGGGCGCGTCGGGCATCATGAAGCAGCAGTCGCCGGCGCGGCTGACGCAGCCGCTGCTGCGCAAGGCCGGCAGCGAGCGCGGCGCCGGTGAGTTCGAAGCGATCAGCTGGGACCGCGCCTACGCGCTGTTGACCGAACGCCTGCGCCGCATCCGCGCCACCGACCCGAAGAAGTTCGCGCTGTTCACCGGACGCGACCAGATGCAGGCGCTGACGGGCCTGTTCGCGCGCCAGTTCGGCACGCCCAACTACGCGGCGCACGGCGGCTTCTGTTCGGTGAACATGGCCGCCGGCATGATCTACACGGTCGGCGGCAGCTTCTGGGAATTCGGCGGGCCGGACCTGGAGCGCGCGAAGCTGTTCGTGATGATCGGCACCGCCGAAGACCACCACAGCAACCCGATGAAGGTGGCGCTGAGCAAGTTCAAGCGCGCGGGCGGCCGCTTCATCAGCATCAACCCGATCCGCACCGGCTATTCGGCCATCGCCGACGAGTGGATCCCCATCAAGCCCGGCACCGACGGCGCGCTGTTCATGGCGCTGCTGCACGAGCTGATCCGCACCGACACGCTGGACCATGCGTTCCTGAAGCGCTTCACCAACGCGCCGCAGCTGGTGGTGCTGGACGACGGCGAACGCGAGGGGCTGTTCGCCTTCGACCCCAACCCCGAAAAAGGCCCGCCCGGCGATGGCCGCCACCCGCACAACAAGCTGGTCTGGGACAAGACCAGCGGGCGTGTGCTCAACGCCTACCCCGAGGGCATTGCCGACGGCTGCGACCCGGCGCTCGAAGGCCACTACACCTTGGCCGACGGCACGCGGGTCGCGCCGTCCTTCCAGCTGCTGCGCGAGCGTGTCGCGAGCTGCACGCCCGAATGGGCCGCGGCGATCACCGGCATACCGGCCGAGCGCATCCGCACGCTGGCCTTCGAGATGGGCCATGCAGCGCTGACGCAGGCCTTCGAGCTGCCGATCCCGTGGACCGATGCCTGGGGCCAGCAGCACCCGACGACGCAGGCGCGGCCGCTGGCCTTCCATGCGATGCGCGGGCTGGCGGCGCATTCCAACGGCTTCCAGACGGTGCGCGCGCTGGCCGTGCTGATGTCGGTGCTGGGCACCATCGACGCACCGGGCGGTTCCGCCACAAGGCGCCCTACCCGCGCCACATCGTGCCCAACTACCGCGCCTTCAACGCGCCGGAGATGATCCAGCCGAACACGCCGCTGAACGCCGCGCCGCTGGGTTTCCGGCCAGCCTGGAAGAGCTGGCCATCAACCCGGACGGCTCGCCGATCCGCATCGACCATGCCTTCTCCTGGGAGCACCCGCTGAGCGCGCACGGGCTGATGCACAACGTCATCACCAACGCCGGGGCGACCCCTACCGCATCGACACGCTGCTGATCTTCATGGCCAACATGGCCTGGAACAGCAGCATGAACACGATGGCGGTGCGCGAGATGCTCAACCGCAAGGACGCGCACGGCGAGTACATGATTCCCTTCCTGGTGGTGTGCGACGCCTTCAACAGCGAGACCGTGGCCTTCGCCGACCTGGTGCTGCCCGACACCACCTACCTCGAGCGGCACGACGTGATGAGCATGCTGGACCGGCCGATCAGCGAGTTCGACGGCCCGGTCGATTCGGTGCGCGTGCCGGTGCTGCCGCCCACCGGCCAGTGCAAGCCGTTCCAGGAGGTGCTGGTCGAGCTGGCCTCGCGCGCCTGCAGTTCCCGGCCTTCACCACCGCCGAAGGCACGCGCAAGTTCAAGGACTATCCGGACTTCGTCATCAACTTCCAGCCGCAGCCGGGCATCGGCTTCTGATGGGCTGGCGCGGCAAGGACGGCAGCGAGCACCTGCGCGGCGAACCGAACCCGAAGCAGTGGGAGATGTACGCCAAGAACAACTGCGTGTTCCAGTACCACATGCCCGAAGGCATGCACTACATGCGCAACTGGAACCGCGCCTACCTGGATTTCGCCAAGGACAAGGGCTGGCGCCAGAAGAACGACCCGGTGCAGCTGGCGCTGTACTCCGACACGCTGCAGGGCTTCCGCCTGGCGGCGCAGGGCAAGAGCCCGGGGCGGCAGCCGCCCGAAGGCTTGCGCGAACGCATCGCCACCTACTTCGACCCGCTGCCCTTCTGGTATGCGCCGCTGGAAGAGGCCGCCAGCGACCTGCAGGCCTATCCGCTGAATGCGGTGACGCAGCGGCCGATGGCGATGTATCACTCCTGGGACTCGCAGAACGCCTGGCTGCGCCAGATCCACGGCTACAACCTGCTGCATGTCAACCTGGTCACGGCCGCGCCGCGGGCATCGACGACGGCGGCTGGTGCTGGGTGGAAGCCGCTGGGGCAAGGTGCGCTGCATGCTGCGCCACAGCGAAGCCGTCGAGCCCGGCAACCGTCTGGACCTGGAACGCCATCGGCAAGGCCGACGGCGCGTGGCAACTGGCCCCCGGCGCCGACGAAGCGCGCAAGGGCTTCCTGCTCAACCACCTGATCAGCGAAGAGCTGCCCTTCGACGGCGGCACGATCGGCAATTCCGACGATGGTCACCGGCCGACGGCGGTACGACGTGCGTGCGCATCCGGCCGGCCGACCCTGGCGAGGCTGAAGAGAGCTTTCCGGGCAGATCAAGGCCACACCGGCGCCACCCGGTGTGCGCAGCGTCGGCGAACGCGTGCTGCGCTACTTTGCCAAGGAGCCAAACCATGATCGCCTGGTTGCGCGATCTGCTGCGCGCCGACGCCGTGGCCGAGGCGCCGGCCCGTACCGCGCCACCCGAAACGCTGGCCAAGCAGCTGGCGCTGGTCATCGACCTGAACGTCTGCGTCGGCTGCCATGCCTGCGTGACGAGCTGCAAGCAGTGGAACACCTCCGGCTCGGCCGGCCCGCTGGCCGACGTCGACGCCTACGGCGCCAGCCCCACCGGCACCTTCAACCGGGTGCAGACCTACGAGGCCGGCGGCTACCCCGACACGCAGACCGTGCACTTCCCCAAGAGCTGCGCGCGAAGACCTCGCCCTGCGTGCCGGTATGCCCGACAGGCGCCAGCTACAAGCGGAAGGAAGACGGCATCGTGCTGGTGGACTACGACAAGTGCATCGGCTGCAAGTACTGCGCCTGGGCCTGCCCCTACGGCGCGCGAGCTGGACGAGGAGCGCCAGGTGATGACCAAGTGCACGCTGCGTCGACCGCATCTACAGCGACACGCTGCCGCCCGAAGAGCGCAAGCCCGCCTGCGTGATGGCCTGTCCCACCGGCGCGCGGCTGTTCGGCGACGTGCACGACCCGCAGTCCGAGGTGGCCCAGGCGGTGCGCGAGCGCGGCGGTTATGCCTTGATGCCCGAATGGGACACGCGCCCGGCCAACCACTACCTGCCGCGCCGCATCACGCCCGCGGCAAAGGGAGACGACGCATGAGCGCGCCGGGCCGCTGCCAAGCGCTCGTCCCCGAGCGCACAGCGCGGAGGGTCGTCCAATGAAGCCGGCCTGGTCGGTGGTGCTGTTCACCACGCTGGCCGGCGCCGCGCAGGGCCTGGTCGTGACGCTGGCGCTGGCCGAACTGGCGGGCCTGCCGATGCAGACGGCCTTTCTGTCGGACGCGCTGGCGCTGGCCGTCGGCCTGCTGCTGGCCGCGCTGCTGGCCTCCACCTTCCACCTCGGCCGGCCCGAACGCGCCTGGCGCGCGGCGCGCATGTGGCGCACGTCGTGGCTGTCGCGCGAGGTCATCGTGCTGCCGGCCTTCATCGGCGTGTGTGCGCTGTGGTGGCTGGCGCTGCGCCAGGGTTGGGATCTGCCGTGGCTGCCGTGGGCCACGCTGGCACTGGCCACGGTGCTGTGGCTGTGTACCGCGATGATCTATGCCTGCATCCGCTTCATCCGCGAATGGGCTCAGCCGCTGACGCTGCTGAACTTCGCACTGATCGGCCTGAGCTCGGGCATGGTGCTGGCCTGCGCGCTGGCCGCCGCAATGCAGCAACGGGCGCTGCTGCTGGCCGCGGCGCCGATCGCGCTCGGCATGACCGTCGTCGCGGCCGCGACGCGCATCGCCGCGCTGCGCCGCAACAACCGGCTGCTGCCGAAGTCGACGCTGCAGACCGCCACCGGCATCCGCGCCGAGCGGGTGACGCAGATCGCCATGGGCATGACCGGCGGTGCCTTCAACACGCGC
Source organism: Rubrivivax sp. (assembly GCA_044225625.1). Taxonomy (GTDB): domain Bacteria; phylum Pseudomonadota; class Gammaproteobacteria; order Burkholderiales; family Burkholderiaceae_C; genus Rubrivivax. The sequence goes on along the minus strand of JBGAII010000082.1, from coordinate 3,848 downwards.
GAGTTCTTCCACGGCCGCACGGCGGCGCGGCTGCGGCAGGTGCAGCTCTTCTTCCTGCTGTTCGCCTTCGGCCTGCCGGCGCTGCTGCTGGCCGCCGGACTGGCGCTGGATGCGCGCTGGCCGTGGTGGCTCGCGCTGCTGCTGCAGGCACCGGGGCTGCTGGCCGAGCGCTGGTTCTTCCTGGCGCAGGCGCGCCATCCGCAGAACCTGTACTACCAGACCGCGTCCTGAGGCCGGCGCGGCCGCGCGCCGATCCGCGCCGGCTCAGCCGGCGAGCGCCATCGGCCCCGGCGCGACCTTCAGCGTGACCCGCCCTTCGTGCCAGGCGCGATCGAAGTCGCCCTCGATGTGGCGCAGGTCCGGCGGCGACGGCGCCTGCGCGGCGACGATGCCGACCGCGCGGTTGCGGCCCTGGTTCTTGGCGGTGTACAGCGCCATGTCGGCCAGGTTGATCGCCTGTTCCCAGGCCACCGGAAGCACGTCCGGCGGCAGCGGGAAGCGCGCGTAGCCGATCGACACCGTCACGCGCACCGGCTTGCCCTGAACGATGACCGGGCGATCGCCGACGTGGCTCAGCACCCGTTCGGCCAGCTGTTCGGCCTGTTCGGTCGGCACCTGCAGCGCCAGCACCAGGAACTCCTCGCCGCCCCAGCGCACCACCAGGTCGTCGCCGCGCACGGCCTCGGTCAGCCGCCTGGCCACCTCGCACAGCACCAGATCGCCGGCGGCATGGCCGTGGCCGTCGTTGACGTGCTTGAAGTGGTCGATGTCCACCAGCAGCAGCGCACCTTCGAAGCCGCCGCCGAGCGCCCGGGAGGTCTGCATCACCGACAGGAAGTGGCGCCGGTTGGCCAGATTGGTCAGCGGGTCGCGCTCGCTCTGCACGCGCAGGCTGGCCTGGTTCGACTGCAGCTGCCGTTGTGTGGCGCGCATGCGCCGGTAGACCATCAGCACCGCCGCCGCCGCCAGCAGCAGCACCAGCGCGGCCAGCGCCCAGACCTTCTGCATCAGGTCGCGATTGGCCAGCGTGGCGGCCTTCAGCTGGTTGTCGCGCGCCAGCAGCTCGATGTTGCGCTGCTGTCGTTCGGCATGGTTGCGTTCCTGCAGCTGCTTCAGTGCCGCCTCGCGGTGCGCACGCATGACCTCGGCGCTGATCGCGCGCTCGCGATGGAACAGCGCCAGCGCGCCGCGCGCGTCGCCGGCCGCGGCCAGCGCCTCGTCGTACTCGCGCAGCACCTCGGCGCGCAACGCGCCCAGGCCCGCGGCCTGCGCCAGCTCTTCGACGCGCGCCAGGTCGCGCAGGCCATCGTCGACGCGCTTCAGGCCGATCTTGGCCAGCCCGGCGTTGTTGGTCAGCGCGAGCTCGGTGCGCCGGTCCTGATGGCGGCGGGCGATCGGCAGGCCGCGCTCCGCAGCCTTCAGCGCGTCGGCGGCACGGCCCAGCTTGGCATAGGCATCGCTCAGGAAGGTCAGCACGCTCGATTCGAGCCGCGGCGAGCCCGCACGCTGCGCCAGCGGCAGGGCTTCTTCGGCCAGTCGACTCACGCCCTGCAGGTCGCCGCGCTGCGCGGCCATCTGGGCTTCGGCCAGCAGCACGCGGGCCTGCAACAGCGGATCACCGGAGCGCTGTGCGTGGCGCTGCGCCTGCTGCAGCAGCGCCAGGCCGGCGTCGTAGCTCTCGCCCCGCGCACTCAGCCAGGCCAGGTCCGTCGTGTTCCAGGCCCAGCGGAAGTCGTCGCCGGCGCGGGCCGCCAGGTCGCGTGCCAGCCTCGCCTGTGTGCCGGCCCCGGCCCAGTCGCCGCTGCGCGCCGCATGCTGCTGCAGGATCTGCAACGCCAGCCAGGCCGCGCGGACCTCGCAATGCAGCCGCTCCTCGGACAGCCCCGTCGGTTCGGCGACCGCGCTGCTGCGCAGGCCGTAGGGCGACGGCTGGCCGAGCGGCGGGCAGTAGGGCTGCAGGCCGTCGCGGGCCTGGGCGGCCAGCGACGCCGCCAGGTCCATGCGGCCTGCGTTGTGCGCCAGCAGCGCCTGCACGACCAGCGCCGCGGCCTCGGCCTGGCCGTCGCGCAGTGCGCGCGCATGGGCGCGCAGCGCATCCACCTGGGCCTGCGTCTCGGCTTCGCGCCCACTCTGGGCGCTGACGATGCCCCGCGACAGCAGCAGCAGGCGCTCGGCGGCCGGGTCGTCGGCCGGCAGCGGCAGCGCGCGCAGCCCGGACAGCGCGGCATCGGGGCGGTCAAAGCCCGAGCGCAGCAGTTCGTCGATGCGCTGCTCGAAGCCCGGCTGGGCCTGCGCACCGAACACGGCGGCAGCCAGCCCCGCCACCGCAAGGCCGCGCAGCCCACGCGAGGCCGTCCGTCTCATGCCGCCACCACCCGCAACGGTTCGGCCGCCGGCGGCCGGAATTCGGGACCGCGCAGCGAAGTCAGCGCCACTTCGCCCGCCATCCAGGCGTTCTCCAGGGCCCGGCCGATGGCGTCGAACTGCTCGGCATCGCGGGCCTGCAGCGCACGCACGCCATAGGCGCGATTGCGGCCGTGCGCCTTGGCCAGGTACATCGCGGTATCGACCAGGTTGATCGCACGATCCCAGCGCACCTCCAGCTGGTTCGGCTCGATCGGGAACGTGGCATAGCCGATCGACACCGTGACGTCGATCGACCGACCTTCGTGGAAGAACGGCGCGCCGCCGATCGCATCGAGCATGCGCTGGGCCAGCGCCTGCACGGCGGCTGGCGCGGCCGAGCGGGCGATCACCAGGAACTCCTCTCCACCCCAGCGCACGATCAGGTCGGCCTCGCGCAGCATCGCGCGCAGACGCTGCGCCACCTCCACCAGCACGGCGTCGCCCGCTGCATGACCATGGCGGTCGTTGATGCGCTTGAAGTGGTCCAGGTCGGCCAGGAAGACGCTGCCGCTGAAGGCCTCGTCGACGCCGAGCCGGCGCATCGCCTCCTGCAGGTGGCGGCGATTGGCCAGCCCGGTCAGCGGGTCCACTTCGGCCTGCTGCTTCAGCAGGGCGTTGCTGTGCGCCAGCGCCTCGTTGGCACGCCGCACGCGGTGCACGCCGAGCAGCACGACCAGCACCGCCAGGGCGCCGCCGACCGCGACCAGCCACCACAGCCGCTGCTGCAGCGTGCGGGCGCGCAGCGCTTCGCCCTGGATGTCGCCCTCGCGCTGCAGCAGCGCCAGGTCGCGGGTGCGCCGCTCGGCGGCGAACTGCTCCTGCAGTTCCAGGATCGCCTGCTGCTGGTCGCGCGCCAGGATCTGCCCCGCCAGCGCGCGGTGTTCGTGCCAGGCTTCGATCGCACCCTGGGCGTCGCCGGCGCGTTCCAGGTACTGAGCCATCTCGGCATAGGAATCGGACACGCCGGTGAGCGAGCCGCGGCGCTCGTCGATGGCGATCGAGGCACGCAGGTTGCGCTTGCCGTTGTCGATGTCGTGCATGGCGATCTGCGCCAGGCCGATGTTGGCCAGCGCCACCGTCTCGCCGCCCAGGTTCCTCAGCTCGCGCGTCAGCGGCAGCGCCGCGTGGGCATAGCGCAGTGCCGTCGGATAGTCGCCCTTCTTCAGGTAGAAGTCGGCCAGGTTGGCCAGGTACAGCGATTCTTCGTACTTGGCGCCGGCACGGCGTGCATGGTCCAGCGCCGCCTGCATCGAATCACGCTCGCCCACCTTGTCGCCGAGGGCATCCAGCACGATGCCCTGCACGGTGTAGCTGTGCGCCAGCGTGATCGCGTCTTCCGAGCGCTCGGCCAGAGTCATGGCCTCGCCGCTCAGCCGCCGTGCCTGCTCCAGCTGGCGGGCCTGGTAGTAGCTGTAGGCCAGGTCGTTGCGCACCTCGGCCTG
>JBGAII010000081.1:0-20529 GCA_044225625.1 Rubrivivax sp. | reverse complement strand
GACCGGATAGCGGAACACCATCACGTCGCCGCGCTGCGGGTCGTTGTTGGCGATGATCTTCTTGTTCAGCACCGGCAGGCGCACGCCGTAGTGGAACTTGTTCACGAGAATCAGGTCGCCGACCAGCAGCGTCGGCACCATCGAGCCGGACGGGATCTTGAAAGGCTCGAACAGGAAGGAACGCAGCAGGAAGACGATCAGGATCACCGGGAACAGCCCGGCCGTCCAGTCCAGCCACCAGGGCTGGGCCAGCAGCTTGCGCTTGGCCTGCTCGACGTCGCCGTCGACCTTCTCGATGCCCATCCTGGCCAGGCCGGCGCGGCGCGCGGTGTCCTGGCTCTCCAGCGCCTTGGCCGCCGCTTCGCGCGCCGGCTTGAAGCGGAAGCGCTCGGCCACCCAGTAGGCGAAGGTGACCACCGTCAGCAGGAAGAGCAGCAGCGCGAAGTTGCCTGTCCAGTAGCCCAGAAACCAGCCGCCCAGGTAGACCACCAGGACGCCGTACAACGCAGCGGTAAGGGTACTCATCAATCGTCCACGCGGAGAATGGCCAGGAAGGCTTCCTGCGGCACCTCCACGGTGCCGATCTGCTTCATCCGCTTCTTGCCGGCCTTCTGCTTCTCCAGCAGCTTGCGCTTGCGCGTGATGTCGCCCCCGTAGCATTTTGCCAGCACGTTCTTGCGCAGCGCCTTGATGTTCTCGCGGGCGATGATGTTGGCGCCGATCGCCGCCTGGATCGCCACGTCGTACATCTGGCGGGGGATCTGCTCGCGCATCTTGGCCGCCACCGCGCGGCCGCGGTACTGGCTCTGCGAGCGGTGCACGATCATCGCCAGCGGATCGACGCGCTCGCCGTTGATCAGGATGTCGACCTTCACCACGTCGGCGGCACGGTACTCCTTGAACTCGTAGTCCATGCTGGCGTAGCCGCGCGATGCGCTCTTCAGCTTGTCGAAGAAGTCGAGCACGATCTCGGCCAGCGGCAGCTCGTAGCTCAGCATCACCTGCTTGCCGTGGTAGGCCATGTTCAGCTGCACGCCGCGCTTCTGGTTGCACAGCGTCATCACCACGCCGACGTAGTCCTGCGGCATGTAGAGCTGCACCGTGACGATCGGCTCACGGATCTCGCGGATGCGGCCCAGGTCGGGCATCTTGCTCGGGTTCTCGACCTGCAGCACCGTGCCGTCGTTCAGCTCCACCTGGTAGACCACGCTCGGCGCGGTGGTCACCAGGTCCTGGTCGAACTCGCGCTCCAGGCGCTCCTGCACGATCTCCATGTGCAGCAGGCCGAGGAAACCGCAGCGGAAGCCGAAACCCAGCGCCTGGCTCACCTCGGGCTCGAAACGCAGGCTGCTGTCGTTCAGCTTGAGCTTCTCCAGCGCGTCGCGCAGCTGGTCGTACTCGCTGGCCTCGGTGGGGTACAGCCCGGCGAAAACCTGCGGCTGGATCTCCTTGAAGCCCGGCAGCGGCTCGGCGGCCGGGCCGGCATTGTTGGGCAGCTTCTTCTCCAGCGTGATCGTGTCGCCGACCTTGGCCGCAGCCAGTTCCTTGATACCGCAGATCACGAAGCCCACCTCGCCGGCCTTCAACAGATCGCGGTTCTCGCTCTTCGGCGTGAACACACCCAGGTGCTCGATGGCGTAGACCGAATTCGTGGCCATCAGCCGGATGCGCTCGCCCTTGGCGATCTGGCCGTCGACGACGCGCACCAGCATGACCACGCCGACATAGTTGTCGAACCAGGCGTCGATGATCATCGCGCGCGGCGGGCCGTCGGGGTTGCCGCGCGGCGGCGGCATGCGCGTGATCACCGCCTCGAGGATGTCGTCGATGCCCATGCCGGTCTTGGCCGAACAAGGAATTGCATTGCTGGCGTCGATGCCGATCACGTCCTCGATTTCGGCCTTGGCGTTGTCCGGGTCGGCCTGCGGCAGGTCCATCTTGTTCAGGACTGGAACCACCTCCACGCCCAGGTCCAGCGCGGTGTAGCAGTTGGCCACGGTCTGCGCCTCCACGCCCTGCGAGGCGTCGACCACCAGCAGCGCCTTCGCAAGCCGACAGCGAGCGGCTGACCTCGTACGAGAAGTCGACGTGCCCCGGCGTACCGATCAGGTTGAAGTTGTAGACCTGCCCGTCCTTGGCGGTGTAGTGCAGCGCGGCGGTCTGCGCCTTGATGGTGATGCCGCGCTCGCGCTCGATGTCCATCGAGTCCAGCACCTGCGCTTCCATCTCGCGGTCGACAGTCCGCAACAGCGCTGGATCGGGCGATCGGCCAGCGTGCTTTTGCCGTGGTCGATGTGGGCAATGATCGAGAAGTTGCGGATGTGATTCATGCAGTACGGCGAGGGCTTCGGGCGCGGCAGGCAAAGCGGCGAAGCCGCTTCAGCGCAGGCTCACATCGGCGTGAGGCGTGAGCGCGCGAAGCGCCATGCTGGGGGTAAAAAAAAGGCACGTCGAAGTGGTGACGCGCCTTCCAACAGAACGTTTGGCAACTGCTTGTTGGGCTTTCATTGTAGTCAAAAGGACCTGGCTGGAAGCCTCGCCAATGCTTGTTTCTCGGTCGTTGCACTGTGCCAACATGAAATCTTGTCAACAAGATATCCACAAGTCTGGGACAACCCCGGATGCGGCACTCAAACATCCCGGAGTCGCACCAGGACCGTCGCTAAAGCCGGCCGATCCGGCCGCGATTCTAGCCCTCTCGCGATGCAATCCTCGGATGGCCGAATTTGAAGTGACGGGTCACTAACTCCGGTCCGCGTCGCTGTAGCGAGCGGGCCGCAGGCACGAAAAGACCGTCTCGCATCGCGGAAACACCCCGAGGCGCAGTCGGCCAATCGCGGACCGCCCGCCCGACTGGCCGACCTACGACTCAGCGCGACGGCTTGATCACCAGGTAGTTGACGGCCTCGCCGCGGCGCACCAGCACGCTCACCGCCTTGGCCTTCTCGGCCTTCTGCGCCAGCTGGTTGAACTGCTTCACGTCGGCGACCTCGGTGTTGTCCATCGACAGGATCACGTCGCCCTCGCGCAAGCCGGCTCGCGCCGCGCCATCGACTGCTTCCACCCGCACCCCGCCGCGCAGGCGCATCTCGCGCTTCTGCGCGTCGCTCAGGTCCGCCACCGACAGGCCCAGCGCGCTCTTCTGCACCGGCGCCGAAGCAGGGTCGCTGGCGCGCCGCGCCGGACGGTCCGCCTCGAACTCGGCCACGGTGACGCCGATGTCCTTGGTGCTGCCGCGGCGATAGACCTGCACGGTGATCTTCGTGCCGGAGCTTGGTGTTGCCGATCATGCGCGGCAGATCGCCCGACTTCTCGACGGTCTTGCCGTCCACCTTGGTGATGATGTCGCCGGCCTCGATGCCGGCCTTGTCGGCCGGGCCGCCGGCTTCGGCGTTCTGCACCAGCGCGCCGGCAGGTTTGCCCCCGGAGCCGATCGACTCGGCCACTTCCTTGGTCACCGGTGCGATCTGCACGCCAATGCGGCCGCGGATCACCCGTCCGCTGGCGCGCAGCTGGTCCGAGACACGCATCGCGTCGGCAATCGGGATCGCGAAGGCAATGCCCATGTAGCCGCCGGAGCGGCTGAAGATCTGCGAGTTGATGCCCACCACCTCGCCCTTCAGGTTGAGCAACGGGCCCCCGGAGTTGCCCAGGTTGATCGCGACATCGGTCTGGATGAAAGGCAGGTAGTCACCTGTGTCGCGCTGGCGCTGACGATGCCCGCCGTCACGGTGTTGTCCAGGCCGAAGGGCGAGCCGATCGCCACCACCCATTCGCCGACGCGCAGCTTGTCGCTGTCGCCGATCTTCACGTACGGCAGGCCATTGGCCTCCACCTTGACCAGCGCGATGTCCGTGCGCCGGTCGCTGCCGATGATGCGTGCCTTGAACTCGCGCTTGTCGGGCAGCGTGACCAGCACCTCGTCGGCGCCTTCCACCACGTGCGCGTTGGTCATCACGTAGCCATCGGGGCTGAGGATGAAGCCCGAACCGACGCCGCGCTGTTGCGGCTCGTCGTCGCCGCGCGGGCCCCGCCTCGAATCGGGGCGCGGCACCGGGATGCCGAAGCGACGGAAGAACTCCTCGACGTTCGGGTCCACCTCGGCGCCGCCGCCGGCCGCCTGGCGGACGCGTTCCATCGTTCGGATGTTCACCACCGCCGGTCCGACACGCTCGACCAACTCGGTGAAGTCGGGCAGCGTCTGCGCACGCGACAGGCCCGGCCAGGCGGCCAGCGCCGTGAGCAGCACCAGGGCCAGGAACAGCGCCCGCACTGAGGCTGCGGCGCGAAGGGGACGAACGCTGGAACGCATGCAAACTCCTGGGACAAGTCCGGGCGGAAATCCGCCGGGCGCTGATATGTGGCGCTCAGCGACGCCGTTCAAGGGCCTGGTGGAAGCGCTTCAGCGTGGCTGCCGGCACATCGCCCACCACCGTGACCCACCAGTCGTTGCCCACAGGCTGCATCAGCGTGTGGGTGGCCCCCATCTGCGTCTGCAGCGGCCGGGTGTGGCGCGTGCGATCCAGCGGTTCAATGAACATCGACACCTGGGTCAGCCCATCCGAGAACACGGCCTGCACCACAGGCGCAGGCACGGCCCCCCCCTCCACCGGGTCGAGCGTGCGGCGCGCGCAGTGGATCAACTCGAAACCCGGCACGCCTGCATTCAGCGCCCAGCCCTCGTGCTCCAGCGACGTGCTCGCCTGGGCCGGCCGCACCTTGCGATAGCCGTCCAGATGCTTCATCGGCTGCAGCACCGACTGCGGCTTCGGCTTGACATCGATGTCGACCTGCGAAAACGCGCTCGACTCCAGCACCTGCTGGCGCGGCCCGAGCACGTCGGCACGCAGCACGAGGCCGCTGCGGCTGTCGATCCAAAGCCGCTGCGCGAAGCGGTTGGCGTCGCGCGGACTCAGCAGCAGGATCTGCGCCTCCCGGCCGGCGACATGCTCGCTGCCCTGCTCGCGCAACTCGTACTGCTCCTCGGCGCGCGGCTCGATGACCGGGCGCAGAGACGCCTGACGCGGGTCGCGCTCCTCGACGACGGCGGTGCGCGACTGCGGCCACAGCGTGTAGACGCGGTCGTTATGCCTGAAGGTCTGCTGCATGCGCCCATCCAGCGCTTCGACACGCTCGTAGGACTGGCCACCCTCGCTGAAATGCGCCACCCGCGCGCTGGACAACGCGCCGTCGACGCTGAACACCAGCGTGCCCTGGTAGTTGCGGTCGTGCGCGGCCGCATGGATGCGGGCCAGCCACTTGCGCGCCTCGGCCGGCGGCATCGGCTTGCCCTGCGGCTCCGACGCCCCGGCGTGGGCCGCCTGCAACGCGGCCAGCGCCACGCACAGCGCCAGACCGCGCAGCCACGGGGAACGAAGCGACTTCGCCCGCATGGGCTGTCAACGTTCCAGCGACACGGTGGTCACGCTGCGACCCGCCCCACCGGGCAGCGAACCAGGCAGCGTATTGGCGTAGTCGCGGTGCGCACGCAGGTAGCGGTCGAGTTGCGCGCTGCGCACGATCGCGCCCGGCGGCACGGTGGCGGCTGCCAGCACGGCCGCCTCGGCGGCCGCGCTGGCCGCCTGGGGCGTGACGCCGGCGGCAGGCGCGACGGCCACCACCGGGCCCATTGGGACCGTCGCGGGCAGGCCCCAGGGTCACCACCAGCACCGTGGCCAGCGCCATCACACCGGCAGCCAGTGCCGCCGGCAACACCCAGCTTTGCCGCCGAGGTGCCGGAATCCGCGGCGGGGCCGGCAACGGCTGCGGCGCCAGCACCACCGGTTCGGCATCCAGACGCACGCGCAGGCGCTCCAGGAATGCCAGATCGCGCGCCGGCATGCTGGCCAGGTCGTCGCTGCGCAGCACATCGCCGGTCAGCTGGTAGGCGTACCAGGTCTCGCGGACGTCCCCCTCGGCGGCGGCCCAGGCGACGCAGCCGCGAACCATCTCGGCGGCGTCGGCTTCGCCGTCGGCCAGGGCCGACATCAGGCGGCGCAGATCATCGGCGTCGGCAGGAGGAGTGTTGTTCATAGGGGTCTCCAGGGCGACTTACCAGCGTTTGCCATCTTTGGCCTCGATGTGCGGCCGCAGGCGCTCGGCGATGGCCTCGCGCGCGCGAAAGATGCGCGAGCGCACGGTTCCGATCGGGCAGTTCATGGCTTCGGCGATCTCTTCATAGCTCAACCCTTCGATCTCTCGCAGCGTGATCGCCTGGCGCAGGTCCTCGGACAAGGCCTCGATGGCGGCGTTCACCGTCGAAGCAATCTCCTTGCTGGCAAACAGCGATTCGGGGGTTTCGCCGTCGGTTAGTTCGACCAGACCGCGGGAAGTTTCGTCGTCCTCGTCACGCTGTGCGAAAGCGGCCTCGGTGATGACCGGGTCGCGCTTCAGGTCGCTCAGTGCCTTCTTGGCCGAATTGACCGCAATGCGATAGAGCCAGGTGTAGAAGGCACTCTCCCCGCGGAACTGCGGCAGCGCCCGGTAGGCGCGGATGAAGGTCTCCTGCGCGATGTCCTCGACCAGATCGGTGTCGCGCACCATACGGGCGATCAGGCGCTCGATGCGGCGCTGGTACTTGACCACCAGCATCTCGAAGGCCCGCCGGTCGCCACGCTTGAATCGCTCGATGAGCTGGGCATCGGAATCCGCAGCGTTCATGCAGCGGGGCCGGCCGGGTGCGGACCGCCGGGCGGATGGGCGGCGGTCCGATGGTGGTGCACCGCCACGCGCAGGGCCGGCCAGGCCCCACCCGCGTCACGACGCGACAGCGGCAGCCAGCGCACCGTGGGACGGGTCCCGGCCGTGGTCGGGACGAAGACGAAACGCACCAGCATCCAGTGACCCAGGTCAAGCATCAACGCGGGCTGTCCGGGCAGGGCTTCGCCGCCTTGCGGCTGCAGCGACCAGGCCACGCCGTCCCAGGCGAGCCATGCCGGTTCATCGGCCGGCCAACGGCCCGCCACGATTCCCGCCCCTGCGGCAATGACCACACTCGCCAGCATCAGCCCTGGGCCGGGAAGACCAAGATGCGCGCCAGCCCAGTATGTCGCCACGGCCGCGCTCGCGGCACCCAGACACGCCTGGATCGCTTGCCACGGCCCTGCACTGCGGGACAGGGCCCGTGCTGGGGGAGCGGCGCGCATGCGCGTCGTGCCTCAGGCCCGGCGGAAGACCAGGGTGCCGTTCGTGCCGCCGAAGCCGAAGTTGTTCTTCACGGCGACGTCGATCTTCATCTGCCGCGCGGCGTTGGCGCAGTAGTCCAGGTCGCACTCGGGATCCTGGTTGAAGATGTTGATCGTCGGCGGCGACACCTGGTGGTGCAGCGCCAGCACGGTAAACACCGACTCGATGCCGCCGGCACCCCCCAGCAGGTGGCCGGTCATCGACTTGGTGGAGTTGACGACCATCTTCTTCGCATGGTCGCCGAAGGCCAGCTTGATGGCATTGGTCTCGTTGACGTCGCCGAGCGGCGTAGACGTGCCGTGGGCGTTCAGGTACTGCACCTGGTCCGCGCTGATGCCGGCGTTGCGCAGCGCCGCCTTCATGGCGCGCTTGGGCCCATCGACACTGGGCGCGGTCATGTGGAAGGCATCGGCGCCCATGCCGAACCCGGCCAGCTCGGCATAGATCTTCGCGCCGCGCCGCTTGGCATGCTCGTATTCCTCGAGCACCAGCGCACCGGCACCCTCGCCGAGCACGAAGCCGTCGCGGTCCTTGTCCCAGGGACGCGACGCGGTCTTCGGGTCGTCGTTGCGGGTGGACAGCGCGCGCGCGGCCGCAAAGCCGCCGAGGCCCAGCGGCGAGATGGTGGACTCCGCGCCCCCGGCGACCATCACGTCCGCATCGCCGTACTCGATCAGCCGGCCGGCCTCGCCGATGCAGTGCAGCCCGGTGGTGCAGGCGGTGGCAATCGCCAGGTTCGGTCCGGTGAAGCCGTACTGGATCGACAGATGCCCGGAGATCATGTTGATGATCGACGCTGGCACGAAGAACGGCGAGATGCGGCGCGGGCCGCGGCTGCGGTACTCGCCGTCGGTGGCTTCGATCATCGGCAGCCCGCCGATACCCGAGCCGATCAGGCAACCGATGCGCTCGGCCGTTTCCTCGTTCAGCGCCTCACCCACCGGCAGGCCCGCATCGCGCACCGCCTGCATGCCGGCCGCCAGGCCGAAGTGGATGAACACATCCATGTGCCGCGCTTCCTTGCCGGGGATGTAGTCCTCGACATTGAAGCCCTTCACCTCGCCGGCAAACTGGCAGGCGAACGCCGCGGCATCGAAGCGCGTGATCCGGTCGATGCCGCTGCGGCCGGCCAGCAGGTTGGCCCAGCCTTCGGCCACGGAGTTGCCCACCGGGCTGACCAGCCCGAGTCCGGTGACGACGACGCGGCGGCGGCTCATGCGCGTGTCCGCTCAGGCCTTCTGGTGGCTGGTGGCGTAGTCGATCGCCAGCTGCACCGTGGTGATCTTCTCGGCCTCTTCGTCCGGAATCTCGATCCCGAACTCGTCCTCCAGCGCCATCACCAGTTCCACGGTGTCGAGCGAGTCGGCGCCGAGGTCGGCCACGAAGGCCTTGTTGTTGGTGACGTCGGACTCCGGCACGCCGAGTTGCTCGGCAATGATCTTCTTGACACGCGCTTCGATATCGCTCATGACTCCTCCAGGAGTGGATTCTGAAAAACCGGGCAATTCTACCGGCGGGCCCGCCCGGCGCCGAGGGCCCGCACCGGCACCATTCAGTTCATGAACATGCCGCCGTTGACGTGCAGTTCCGCCCCGGTGATGTATCCCGCCAGCGGCGAAGCCAGGAAGGCGACCGCATGCGCGATCTCCTCCGGCGTGCCCAGGCGGCCGAGCGGAATCTGCGCCTGCAGCGCCGCCTTCTGGGCCTCGGGCAGTGCGTCGGTCATGTCGGTGGCGATGAAACCCGGCGCCACGCAGTTGACGGTGATGTTGCGGCTGCCGAGTTCACGCGCCAGCGCACGCGTCATGCCGGCGACGCCGGCCTTGGCCGCCGCATAGTTGGCCTGGCCGGCATTGCCGCTGGCGCCGACCACCGAGGTGATGTTGATGATGCGGCCGTAGCGCTGCTTCATCATGCCGCGCATCACCGCGCGGCTCAGCCGGAAGACGGCACCCAGGTTGGTGTCCAGCACCGCGGCCCAGTCTTCGTCCTTCATGCGCATCGCCAACTGGTCGCGGGTAATACCGGCATTGTTGACCAGCACGTGCAACGCGCCATGCTCCTTGACGATGGCATCGATCAGGGTGTCGGCCGCCGCCGCGTCGTTGACGTCCAGCACCGCGCCGCGGCAACCGGGAAAGGCGGCCAAGGCGTCGGTGATGGCCTGCGCGCCGGCCTCGCTGGTCGCCGTACCGACCACCTGGAAACCCTGCTCGGCCAGCGTGCGGGCGATCGCCCGGCCGATGCCGCGCGACGCGCCCGTGACCAGCGCGACCTGCGCGGTCACTGGACTACCCTCCGCGCGACGTGCTCCGGGATGAGCGCTTGGGAGCGGCCCGGCGCGCTCATGCCAGCGCCTCCTTGCATTCGGCCAGCGTGGCCGGGTCGTACAGCGCCAGCGCCTGCGCCTCGGGGTCGATGCGCTTGACCATGCCGGCCAGCACCTTGCCCGGGCCACACTCGACGATGACCCCCAGGCCACGTGCACGCAACGCCTGCACCACCTCGACCCAGCGCACCGGCCCGAAGGCCTGACGGTAGAGCGCGTCGCGGATGGCGTCGGCGTCGGTCTGCACGGCCACATCGACGTTATTGACCAGCGCGATGCGCGGTGCAGCAAAGCTCACGCCAGCCAGCCGTTCGCGCAGCGCCTCGGCCGCCGGCTTCATCAGCGAGCAGTGGAACGGCGCGGACACCGGCAGGTTCACGACGCGCTTGGCGCCCATGGCCTTAAGCACCTCGCGTGCCTTCTCGACGCCGGCCACCGAGCCCGAGATCACCGTCTGGCGCGGATCGTTGAAGTTGGCGGCCTCGACCACCTCGCCGCTTTCGGCCGCCGCCTTGGCGCAGCCTTCGGCCACCTGGGCCGGCTCCAGCGCCAGCACCGCGGCCATCGCGCCGGTACCCACCGGCACGGCCTGCTGCATCGCCTGCGCGCGGAAGCGCACCAGCTTCAGCGCGTCGGACAGCGTCAACACACCGGCGGCCACCAGCGCGCTGTATTCGCCCAGCGAATGCCCGGCCACCGCGGCCGGTTCGGCACCGCCTTCGGCGCGCCACGCGCGGTAGCTGGCGATGCCGGCACACAGCATCACCGGCTGGGTATTGGTGGTCAGGTCCAGGTCGTCCTGCGGGCCGTCGCGCATCAGCGCACCCAGGTCCTGGCCGAGCGCGTCCGACGCCTCGGCCAGCGTATCGCGCACCGCCGGATGGTCGCCCCAGGCATTGAGCATGCCCACCGACTGCGAGCCCTGGCCCGGAAAGACGAATGCAAAAGTTGCCATGCGCGGGGGTCCCCGTGGTTCTTCTAGAAGTCGAGCAGCACCGAGCCCCAGGTGAAGCCGCCACCGACGCCCTGCAGCATCACCGTGTGGCCGGCGCGGATGCGGCCATCGCGCACCGCCACGTCCAGCGCCAGCGGAATCGACGCGGCTGAGGTGTTGCCGTGCTGGTCGACCGTGACCACCAGGCGCTCCAGCGGCAGCTTCAGCTTGCGCGCCGTGGCCTGCATGATGCGGATGTTGGCCTGGTGCGGGATCAACCAGTCCACCTGGTCGGTACCGCGCGCCGCCTTCTCCAGAACGGCGCGCGCACTGCTTTCCAGCACACCGACGGCCAGCTTGAACACCGCCTGCCCGTCCATGCGCAGCAGCGGTTCGCCCAGCACCTGGCCGCCACACACGGTGCCCGGCACGCAGAGGATGTCCACATGGCGCCCGTCGGCATGCAGGTCGGTGGCGACGATGCCCGGCGTGTCGCTGGCCCGCAGCACCACCGCGCCGGCGCCATCGCCGAACAGCACGCAGGTGCCGCGATCCTTGAAGTCGAGGATGCGCGAGAACACCTCGGCACCGATGACCAGCGCCTGGCGGGCGCTGCCGGTGCGGATCATCGCGTCGGCCACCGTCATCGCGTAGACGAAGCCGGAGCAGACGGCCTGCACATCGAACACCGGGCAGCCCTGAATGCCCAGCTTGCGCTGCACGATGGCGGCGGTCGACGGGAACACCATGTCCGGCGTGGACGTGGCGACGATGATCAGGTCGATGTCCTCGGCGCGGCAACCGGCGGCTTCGATCGCATGGCGCGCGGCCTGCACGCCCAGATCGCTGGCGTTGACGCCGGCATCGACGAAATGGCGCGCGCGGATACCGGTGCGCTCGACGATCCATTCGTCGCTGGTGTCGATGCCGTCGGCCGCGAGCTGGCGCACCAGGTCGGCGTTGCTCAGACGGCGCGGCGGCAGGTAACTGCCGGTGCCAACGATGCGCGAGTAGCGTCTGGATTCAGTGTTCATGCGGCTTGGGCGGCGCCGGGGGCGCCGGCCGTCGATTCGGACGACGTCGCCGGGGCCACGCGGCTGAACGCAATGCGATCGCGCACGCGATCGGTCAGTCGGTTGCGGGCCGCATCATAAGCGCGCCCCAGCGCCTGCTCGAAGGCGAAGGCGTCGGCCGAACCGTGGCTCTTGAACACCAGGCCACGCAGACCCAGCAGTGCGGCGCCGTTGTAGCGCCGCGGGTCGACGCGGTGCTTGAAGCGCCGCAGCACCGGCAGCGCCGCCAGCGCCGCCAGCTTGCTCAGCGGCCCGCGCGTGAACTCCTGCCGGATGAAATCGGTGAGCATCGTGGCCAGGCCCTCGGCCGACTTCAACACGATGTTGCCGACGAAGCCGTCGCAGACCACGATGTCCGTGCTGCCCTTGAAGATGTCGTCGCCCTCGACGTTGCCGTGAAAGCGGATCTGGCCCTCCGCCGCGGCGGCGCGCAGCAACTCACCGGCGCGCTTGATGGTGTCGCTGCCCTTGATGACCTCTTCGCCGATGTTCAGCAGGCCGACGCTGGGCTCTTCCTTGCCGTCGACCGCGGCCACCAGCGCGCTGCCCAGCACGGCGAACTGCAGCAGGTGCTCCGGCGTGCAGTCGACGTTGGCACCGAGGTCGAGCACCGTGGTGTAGCCGTCGGCACGGTTCGGCAGCACGGTCGCGATGGCCGGCCGGTCGATGCCATCGAGCGTCTTGAGAAGGTAGCGCGCCACGGCCATCAACGCGCCGGTGTTGCCGGCCGACACGCAGGCCTGGGCGGCCGGGGCGGCACCGTCCGCGCCGATCAGCTGGCTGATCGCCACGCGCATCGACGAATCCTTCTTGCGGCGCAGCGCGACCTCCACCGGGTCGTCCATCGTCACGACTTCACTGGCCTCGACCACGCGGCAACGCCGCCAGTCGCGAGCCCCGGCCAGCGCGTCGGCGGTGCCGACCAGCAGCAATTCGGCCTGCGGGTGCGCCTGCATGAAGGCCTGGCAGGCGGGCAGCGTCACCGTCGGCCCATGGTCCCCGCCCATGCAGTCCACGGCGATGCAGACCGTGCGAAGGGGTTCGGGCACTTGGGGGTGTGTCACGGAAGAACCGACTGGGCGTCGCAGCACCGAGCCGTCGACCGTTGCGTCGACGGCCACGCCGCGCGCGAACGGTAGGTGAAGACGCGCCGCCGTGCAAGCGCGGCGGGCGGGAACGCGGCGCCTGTGCGCCGCGTGCTCAGGCGTCGGCCTTCGACTTCAGCACCTTGCGGCCACGGTAGAAGCCGGTGGGGCTGATGTGGTGGCGCAGATGCACCTCGCCCGTGGTCGGCTCGATCGCCGTGCCGGGCTGGTTCAACGCATTGTGCGAACGATGCATGCCGCGCTTCGACGGCGACTTCTTGTTCTGCTGGACTGCCATGATGGACTCCTGCGGGGCGCAGCCCGCGTGCCGCGCCGCGGAATGGGGGCGCCTGCCAAAAAAAGCCCATGAGTATAACACCGGCCGTGTACGGCTCAGCTCGGCTTGCCGCCGCCGCGCGAGTCGCGCAGCATCGACGCCAGCTTGGCGAAGGGCTGCTCTGCCTCTGCGGGCCGGACCTCGTCTTCGCCGGCCGACATCGGCAGCGGCTCGGGGCACTGGGTGTGGCGCGGCACGATGGGCAGGTTCAGGATCAATTCGTCTTCGATCAGCGCGTGCAGATCCAGCGCGGCGGACAGGACCAACACGTCTTCCTCGCTCTCCTCGTCCAGCTTCTCGGCCAGCGCCTCGTCGCGCACGAAGCGCAGCGTCGTCTTCACCTGGAGCGGCACGCTCACCGGCTGCAGGCAGCGCTGGCAGCTCATCTGCACGGCCGTCTGCACCTGCAGGTGCAGAAGGATCTGGTCGTCGCCGCCGGCGACGGGCCGGCACTCCCCCTGCGCCGACCAGTTCACGGGTTCCGCCGGCGCGGCCGCAGCCGGCAAGGCGTCGTGAAGCAGCCGCGACATGCCCGCCTGCGGCCATGCGGCCACGTCGAGCAGGGCCCGCGGATGCCAACGCGGCCAATGTCGAGGTGCCGGGGGATCGAAGGGGCGTCGGCTGGTCATCGAAGGTGATCGTGGGCACGATCGCGCCGAGTGTAGCCATGGGCAGCCCGCCGGCCGATGGGACAATCCTGCCATGGCCCTCGCAGCTCCCTTGATCCTGGCGTCCACGTCCGCTATCGGCACGAGCTCTATCGCGCCTGCGCCTGCCTTTCGAGGTGATCGGCCCCGAGGTCGACGAAACGCCGCGGCCCGCGGAGGCACCGGCCGATCTGGCACTGCGCCTGGCGCTGGCCAAGGCCCGCGCGGTGGCCGAGCGCCGGCCCGATGCGGTGGTCATCGGATCCGACCAGGTGGCGGACCTCCACGGCGAGCCGCTGGCCAAACCCGGCACGCACGAACGCGCCACCGAACAGCTGCGGCGCCTGCGCGGGCAGCGCGTGCAGTTCCATACCGCGGTGGCGGTGGTGCGCAGCGCCACCGGTTTCGAGCGAGCCGTGCTGAACAGCGTCTCGCTCGCGTTCCGCCCACTGGGCGACGACGAGATCGAACACTATCTGCGCGCCGAGCAGCCCTACGACTGCGCCGGCAGTGCCAAGTGCGAGACGCTGGGCATTGCGCTTCTGGAAGCCATCGACTCCGATGATCCGACCGCGCTGGTCGGCCTGCCGCTGATCCGGACCTGCGAGCTGCTGCGCCAGGCGGGTATCGACCCGCTGCGCCCCGCCCACCGATGACAGGTGTCACGGGTCGGCTGCTGCTGGTGCCCAACGCGCTGGATCTGGGCGCCGAGCCCGTGCCGTTGCAAGAGGTGCTGCCGTGGGGTGTGCTGGAGCGCGCCGCCGCGCTGGCGCACTGGCTGGCAGAAGATGTCCGCAGCACCCGCGCCTTTCTCAAGCGCGTGCACGAGCGGGTACCGCTGCAGCGGCCACTGCAGTCGATCTCGATCCGAGAGCTGCCGCGCCCGCCGAAGGGGGCGTCGCCCGCGCCGCGCTGGGACGGCCGCGACCTGCTGGCGCCTGCGCTGGCCGGCGAGGACATCGGCCTCATTTCGGAGGCCGGTTTGCCCGCCGTGGCCGACCCCGGCGCGGCGGTGGTCGCTGCAGCCCATGCACTCGGCATCGCGGTACTGCCGCTGCCGGGCGCCAGTGCGCTGCTGCTCGCGCTGGCGGCCAGCGGCCTGAACGGCCAGAGCTTTGCCTTCGTCGGCTACCTGCCGCAGGACACCGGCGCGCGCCTGGCGCGGCTGAAGGAACTGCAGGCGCTGTCGCGGCGCAGCGGACAGACGCAGCTGCTGATCGAGACGCCCTACCGCAATGCCGCGCTGCTGGACGCGCTGCTGCAGGGCCTGGCCGACGACACGCGGTTGGCGGTGAGCTGCGGACTCACGCTGGCCACGGCATGGAACCGCAGCGACCGGGTCACGGCCTGGAAACAGCGGCCGACGCGGATGCCCGACCGCGTGCCCGCTGTCTTTGCGTTCCTGGCCGGCTGAGGGGTCGGGCCCAGGGCGCGTTCAGCCGGCCCCGCCGCCCAGCAGCGCAGCGGTCTTCTTCTTGCTGCGGATGTTCGGCGACGCTGCGCGCACCACCGGAGCGGCCGGCACAGGCGCCGCCTCCCATGCCGGCGCACCGGTGCCGGAAGGCTCGTAGGGCTTGTCGAAGAAGGGGTCGACGTGGCGCGGCGCCGGCGCCCTCCAGGCCTGCGGCCGCTCTGCCGGCGCGAAGCGTTCGGCCGCGGCACGCGGCTCGTCGTCATCGCGGTCGCGCCGCGGTGGGCGGCGCGGGCGGTCGTCATCCAGTTCGAAGGCTTCGACCTCGATCTTCTTCTTGATCAGCTTCTCGATGTCGCCCACGCCCCGCATGTCGTCGCGCGCGACCAGCGTCACTGCCAGCCCCGAGGCGCCGGCCCGACCGGTGCGGCCGATGCGGTGAACATAGTCCTCGGCGTTGAACGGCACGTCGAAATTGAACACCGCCGGCAGGTCGGCGATGTCCAGCCCGCGCGCCGCCACGTCGGTGGCCACCAGCACTTCGACATCGCCGCGCTTGAAGGCGTCCAGCGCCTTCAGGCGTTCGTCCTGCGACTTGTCGCCGTGCAGCGCCGTGGTCTTCAGGCCGTCGCGCTCGAACGAGCGCGCCAGCCGCGCCGCGCCTAGCTTGGAGTTGACGAAGACGATGGCCTGCTGAAGTTCGCGCTGGCGCAGGATCTGCCGCACGGCGCGACGCTTGTCGTCGTCGGCCACGCTGTAGAAATGCTGCTCGACGTTGGTCGCGGTGGCGTTGGGGCGTGCCACCTCCACCAGCACCGGATCCTGCAGGTAGCTCTGCGACAGGCGCCGGATCTCGGGCGAGAAGGTGGCCGAGAACAGCAGCGTCTGGCGCTGCTTGGGCAGGTAGGACAGGATACGCTGCAGGTCCGGCAGGAAGCCGATGTCGAGCATGCGGTCGGCTTCGTCGAGCACGACGTACTCGACCTGGTTGAGCACGCAATTCTTGGCCTCGATGTGATCCAGCAGGCGCCCGGGCGTGGCCACCAGGATTTCGACCCCGGCCTTCAACTGCGCGGTCTGCGGCTTCATGTCGATGCCGCCGAACACCACGGCCGTGCGCAGCTGCGTATGGCGGGCGTAGGCCAGCACGTTGGCCGCCACCTGGTCGGCCAGTTCGCGCGTCGGCGCCAGCACCAGCGCACGCACCGGGTGCCGGGCCGGCGACATGCTGGCGTTCTCGTGACGCAGCATCTTCTGCAGCAGCGGAATCGAGAACGCCGCCGTCTTGCCGGTGCCGGTCTGGGCCGCGCCCATGACGTCGCGGCCGGCCAGCACGATCGGGATCGCCTTGGCCTGGATCGGCGTCATCGACGCGTAGCCCTGGTCTGCGACGGCGCGCAGCAGCTTGGCATCGAGGGGAAGCGTGCCGAACAGCGGCGCGCTGGCGGGTTCCGTGACGCTGTCGCGTTCGGCGAGGGGTGTTTCATTCATGCAACCGGGATTATCCCTCACGCCCCGGCCGACGCCGGATCAGCGTCTGAACACCATCCAGCGCGGTGCCTTGAAACGCACGATGCGCCAGTACAACGCCACGTAGCTCATGCCGAACAGCACGATCAGCGCCGCCAGCACCGCGGTGTTGTCCCAGAACAGCACCGAGGGGATCGCCGCGCACATGCACAGCAGCCAGAGATAGGGCGAGGTCATCGAGTTGCGCCGCGTCAGCGCCTTGGCGCTGCGGTTGCCGACCGCCCAGCGCATCACGCGCCGGTAGATCAGCGAATGCAGGTGGATGCCGTCCGGCATGCTCGGCGGCATGGCGCGCAGAAAGCGCCTTCTATAAATGGAGAACACCGTCTCGAAGACGGGGTAGATGCACAACAGCAGCGGGAACATCGGCGACACCGTCGGATTGCGATGCAGCAGCAGGATGGCCACCTCGGCAATGTAGAAGCCCATGAAATAGGCGCCGCCATCGCCGAGGAAGATCAGCCCGGCTGGGAAATTCCAGACGAAGAAGCCCAGCACCGCGCCGACACCGGCCAGTGCCAGCCAGGCGATCAGCAGGTCGTCGACCTGGAAGCCCACGTAGGCCAGGCACAGCAGGATCAGCACGCAGCACATCGATGCAAGGCCATTGAAGCCGTCGATGATGTTGATGGAATTGGCCACACCGGCAACCGCAAACACGGTGGCCAGCGCCGCACCGATGGGAAAGGACACGAACCAGTCGAGGCCGGGAATGGCCGTATGGCGAATCACCGCATCGAGCAGCCAGATGGCCAGCACGGCGGACAGCGCCGTGGCCAACAGCCGCCGCGACGGACTGACCTTCTTCGTCAGGTCTTCGGCCAGACCGGCCAGCAGGGCCGGCAGTCCGCAGGCCAGCAGCATCAGGGCCTGCTCGCCGGCCGATGCCTCGCGCGACCACAGCACCAAGGCTGCCGCAAGAACGCCGGCCACGATGCCCAGCCCGCCGATGCGAGGCACCGGCAGCGCATGGAACTTCTGCGGCCCGGACAGATCGTGATCGTTCGACAGGTGGGCATGGGCCTTCGCGGAACGCACCGTGATCAGCGTGATCACGAGCGACACCGCGAATGCGACGATCAGTATCAGCATCCCAGGAATTCTATCGACCGGCCCGGGTTCGATGGCCCGCTAGAATGCCGCGCCGCGATGAGCGTCAAGTGGACTCGATCGCGATGGCCGTCGTGCCGCCTTGCCCGACCGGGCCCGGCCCCGCCGTACTTTCCGCATGCATCTCACCCGCGCACCTTTGTTGACACCCGGCCTCTTGCCTCCGTTGCTCCGACCATGGCGTGCCATCGGCCTGGCGGTCGTGGCCATGGCGCTGGCCGGCTTGGCCCAGGGCCAGCAGGACGGTAGCTACAGCGGCTACAGCAATCGGACGAACAACAGCAACGATGGCAGCCTGACGAGCAACGCGCAGACGGATGGCAACGCTGCGCCACCCCAGTTGCGCCAACCGGGCAACGAGCCGTCGACGAAGCAGGACTCGCGGTCAAAGCGCGATGCGCGCTCGGACAAGGACCGCGACCGGCGCGACGGGCAACGCGAGCAGCGGATTCGCTGGCAACCCAGCGAGTTCGAGATCTACGTCAACGGTCTCGCCTTCCCTGGCGAGCAGTTCGGGCTGGACAGCGAACTGCCCATCCGCCGGCTCGGTGCCGATCTGATGGTGTCGCCCGACAGGGATGCGAATGCCGTCGACTACAGCCCACTGGTGCCGCCGGACTACATCGTGTCGGCCGGCGACGAAATCCTGCTGACGATCTGGGGTTCCGTCGATGCCGATCTGCGACTGATCGTCGATCGATCTGGGCGCATCACGCTGCCGCGCGTTGGCGCCATCATGGTGTCTGGCGTGCGCTACGCGGACCTGGCGGCCACCATCAGCCAGCGTGTGGCGCAGACCTTCAAGAACTTCCAGCTCAGCGTGTCGTTGGGGCAGTTGCGCGGCGTGCGGGTGTATGTCACCGGCTTCGTCGCACGGCCCGGCGCTTACACGGTCAGTGCGCTGTCCAGCATGGCCAACGCACTGGTCAAGGCTGGTGGGCCTTCGGCGTCTGGCAGTTTCCGCAACGTGCAGTTGCGCCGCGGCAGCGGGCTGGTATCGACGCTCGACTTCTACGACCTGCTGCTCAAGGGCAATCGCAGTTCCGATCTACTGGTGCAGGCGGACGATGTGGTCCACGTGGGCCCCATCGGGCCACAGGTAGGCGTCATCGGCAGCGTCAACCGGCCCGCGATCTTTGAGTTGAAACCCGGGGAGTCCACCGCCGACGCGCTGCGCATGGCCGGGGGATTCGCGGCTGTTGCCGACACGACGCGGATGTCGCTTGAGCGCGTGGACGAGCGCGCCACCCTGCGTGTCGTGCAGGTGGACGTCGCGCAGGCCGAGCAGACACCGCTGCGCAATGGCGACGTGCTGCGTGCCTTCAACGCCGTCAACGTCGCGTCCCCGATCCAGCGTCAGAACAAGCGCGTACGTGTCGAGGGCGAAGTCGTGCGCCCCGGCGACTACGTCCTGCCGGCCGCCAGCACGATCGACGACGCACTGCGTGCCGCCGGCGGGCTGACCTCTGGCGCGTTCGTTTTCGGTACGGAGTTCAGCCGCGAGAGCGTGCGTGTGACGCAGCAGATGAACTACGAGCGCGCGCTGCGCAACCTCGAAACCGAACTCGCGCTGGCGGCAACAACGCAGCGCATCACCAGCGCAGAA
This sequence comes from Rubrivivax sp., assembly GCA_044225625.1. Lineage (GTDB taxonomy): Bacteria > Pseudomonadota > Gammaproteobacteria > Burkholderiales > Burkholderiaceae_C > Rubrivivax. The sequence continues at coordinate 1,282 of JBGAII010000081.1, read as the reverse complement.
GAGGCTGCTGCTCAGGCCGGCCGCAGCGCCGCGACGGCCAAGCTGATCGAGCGCCTGAAGAGCATCAAACCCACGGGCCGCGTGGTTCTGCAGGTCCCGCCCGAAAGTCGTGAACTACCGAATCTGGTGCTCGAGGACGGCGACCGGATCATGGTACCTCCAGTGCCCACCAGCGTCGGTGTCTTCGGCAGCGTGTTCAATGCCGGAAACTACCTGCGCGAGGACGGGCGCAGCTTGGCCGATTACCTCCGCTTGGCGGGCGGACCGACGCGCGGCGCCGATGCCGGCAGCACGTTCGTGCTGCGTGCCAACGGCACGGTGGTCAGCAATCTGCAGGTCAAGACCTGGGGCAGCGGCCTGAGCAACCGCTTCGAACAGACGCCCGCGCTACCCGGAGACACGCTCTTCGTGCCCGAGGAGATCGACAAGACGACCTGGGTGCAATACGCGAAGGACTGGACGCAGATTCTCTACCAGTTCGCCTTGGGCGTTGCGGCGTTCGTGACGCTGACGAATTGAGCATGGTGCAACGAGCTGCCGCACAAGCGAACGAAGGGCCCGCAGACGACGAAGTCATCCTGCGCGATCTGTTGCAGCCGCTGATCAGGCACTGGAAGCTTTGGATCTTCGGCTCGCTTGCGATCGGCCTGCTGGCGCTGGGTGTCGCATTTCTGATGACACCAGTGTTCACGGCGCGCACCGTGTTCCTGCCGCCGCAGCAGCAACAGAGCGGGCTGGCTTCCGCGCTGCAGTCGTTGGGGGGGCTCGCCGGTCTAGCCGGTGTGAGTGCGGGAATCAAAAGCCCCGCCGATCAGTACATTGCACTGATGCAAAGCGTCAACGCCACGGACCCCCTGATTGACCAGTTCGACCTGATGAAGGTGTACAAGGCGCAGTACCGCTTCGAGGCACGGCGCGCGCTGGACAACAACACGCGCGTGGCCATCGGCAAGAAGGACGGGCTGATCAGTGTCGAGGTCGACGACACTGACCCGAAGCGCGCCGCGGCCTTGGCCAATGCCTACGTGGAACAACTGCGTCGCCTGACCTCGGTGCTGGCGGTCAGCGAAGCGCAACAGCGCCGCGTGTTCTTCGAGAAGGAACTGAAGGATGCCCGCGACCAGCTGGCGCAGGCCCAGCAGGCGCTGCAAGCGAGTGGCTTCAACATCGGCGCGCTGCGCTCCGAACCGCGCGCCGCGGCCGAGGGCTATGCGCGACTGAAAGCAGAACTGACCGCGGCCGAGGTACGGTCCCAGGTGCTGCGGCGCAATCTGGCCGACAC
>JBGAII010000080.1:0-21434 GCA_044225625.1 Rubrivivax sp. | reverse complement strand
TGTTGCAGGTCGAGCTGAACCAGTTGGCCCGCTGGCTGCAGCACACCGGCCAGCGCATGCTGGTGCTGATCGAAGGCCGCGACACGGCCGGCAAGGGCGGCGTGATCGCTTCCATCGCCGACGTGCTGCCGCCGCGCCAGTGCCGCACCGTGGCCCTGTCCAAGCCGAGCGAGCGCGAAGGCAGCCAGTGGTACTTCCAGCGTTACGTGGCGCATCTGCCGGCGGCCGGCGAACTGGTGCTCTTCGATCGCAGCTGGTACAACCGCGCCGGCGTCGAAGCGGTGATGGGCTATTGCAGCCCGCAGCAGACCGAGGCCTTCCTGCGTCAGGTGCCGGTGTTCGAGAAGCTGCTGGTCGACGATGGCATTCTGCTGCTCAAGTACTGGCTGACGGTGGACCAGGCGCAGCAGGAGGAGCGCTTCGCCGAGCGCCTGACCGACCCGCTGAAACGCTGGAAGCTGTCGCCGGTGGACCTGCAGGCGCGCCAGAAGTACGAAGCCTATGGCGCGGCTCGCGACCACATGCTGCAGGCCACTCACAAGCGCCACGCGCCGTGGACCCTGGTCGACTTCAATGATCAGCGTCGCGGTCGGCTGACGTTGATCCGTCATCTGCTGGACCAGGTGCCCGACACACGACTCCCCGAGCCGCACATCGATTTTCCGATGCTGCCCGGCCGACCGAAGCGCGAACACTTCGCCGGGCCGCTGAAGCCGATTCGCAGCGTGGCGTGAAAGGCCCTGATGCGGTCACCGCGGTGGCCATCAGCCAGCCGACCGATGGACCCCGACGGGCCTCCTACCCGACGAGCACCGGCTGATCGGGCAGCTCGTTCGGGTTGCGCTCGCCATCGGCCAGCGCGAAGTGCTGCATCAGCGCTGCGTCGACCTGGTCCACCGTGGCGGTCAGCCCTTCTTCGAAGCGACCGGCCTTGAACGCGGAACTCATCTGCCGCGCCATGGCCTGCCATTGGCCGGCATCCACGTGCCGACTCAGGCCGCGGTCGGCGACGATCTCGATCGCACGCTCGGCCAGCAACAGGTAGATCAGCACCCCGTTGTTGTGCTCGGTGTCCCACACGCGCAGCTTGCCGAACATGGCCAGCGCGCGTTCGCGCGGCGGTGCGCCGCGCCACAGATAGGACAGCGGCAGGCCGGCCTCGACACACAGGCGGATCTCGCCGCTGTGGCGAGACTCGCTGCGGCGTACGCGCTCGGCCAGCCGCGCCAGCGCCGCCTCGTCGAGCGCTCGACGCGCATCCGTTTCGTCGAGCCAGCGGTGGCGAAGGATGCGCAGCAGCCGGTTCATCGCGTACTCCCCCGAACCTTGCGCAACGGCCGGCCGTCGATGAGCCGAGGCTCGCCTGGGCAGCAGGGTTGAATGGCCGCCATCACCAGTCCCCCGACGCGCCGCCGCCGCCGAAGTCGCCGCCGCCGCCCGAACCGAAACCGCCGCCGCCGCCACCGAAGCCGCCGCCATGACCGAATCCGCCGCCGCCCAGACCGCCGCCCCAGACCACGGGCCCGCGGCGCCCGGCCGAGCGTCCCAGGCTGCGCTGCAGGGCACCGATGCCGAACACGCCCACCACCAGCAGCGCGGCCAGCGCAGCACCGGCGGCGATCAGCAGACTGGCGCTGGCGAACCAGGCCGCGGCGCCCGCACCGCCGGCGGTCAGCAGCGCACCCAGGCGCCGCCCCAGCAGCTTGCTGAGGATGCCGCCGATGACCACGACGGCGACGAAAAAGAACATCAGCAGTTCCTGCCACGAGCCGTCCTGCGAGCCGCCGGGCGCTTCGGCCTGCGGCAGCGGTAGGCCCTCGCCCTTGATGCGCGCCATCAGAGCGTCGATGCCGGCGTCCAGTCCGCCCGCGAAGTTGCCGCTGCGGAAGGCCGGGCTGATCGCGCGATCGATGATCTGCCGCGCAGCCAGGTCGGGCACCGCGCCTTCCAGCGCCTTGGCCACCTCGATGCGGATGCGCCGGTCGTTCTTGGCGACCACGATCAGCAAGCCGTCGCCGACCTCGCGCCGGCCGATCTTCCAGCTGTCGGCAATGCGCTGCGCGTAGGCGGCAATGTCCTCCGGCTGCGTGGTCGGCACCATCAGCACCACGATCTGCGGCCCCGAGGCCTTCTCGAAGGCCGCCAGCTTGGCCTCCAGCGCGGCCCGCTGCGACGCGTCGAGGGTGCCCGTCTGATCGATGACGCGGGCCGTCAGCGCCGGCACCGGCAGCACGTCCTGCGCCGCGGCCGGCAGGCACGCGGCCGGCAGCCAGGCGAACAGCAGCCAGGCAGCGGTCGGAAGCCGCAGCGCGGGCATCGCCGGCGGCGTCGGCTCACTTCGACGCCGCGGGCGCCGCCGGTGTGGCCTTGTCGAAGCTCACCGCGGGCGGCGCGCTGATCGCGGCCTCGTTCTGCACGCTGAAGTTCGGCTTGACGGCATAGCTGAAGATCATCGCCGTCAGGTTGGTGGGGAAGCTGCGCGCCAGCACGTTGTAGTCGTTCACCGCCTTGATGTAGCGGTTGCGGGCCACGGTGATGCGGTTCTCGGTGCCTTCCAGCTGCGCGCAGGTCCTGGAAGGCCTGGTTGGCCTTCAAGGTCGGGGTAGCGCTCCACCGTCACCATCAGCCGGCTCAGCGCGCTGCCCAGTTCGCCCTGTGCCGCCTGGAATTTCTGGAAGGCCGCCGGGTCGTTGATCAGCTCCGGCGTCGCCTGGATGCTGGTGGCCTTGGCGCGTGCCTCGATCACCTTGGTCAGCGTCTCCTGCTCGAAGTTGGCTTCACCCTTGACCGTGGCGACGATGTTCGGGATCGGGTCGGCGCGGCGTTGGTACTGGTTCAGCACCTCGGCCCACGAGGCCTTGACCTGCTCGTCCAGCCGCTGGAAGTCGTTGTAGCCGCAGCCGGTCAAGCAGCGTCGACAGCATCGCCAGCCAGGCACCGATGCGCGAGAACTTCATGGCTAATCTCCCTGAGTATGTGTTGCGTCGTGGCTCCGCACGGATGCTACCGCGTGCCCGTTACAGTGCGGGCGATGGACAGGCTCTCCCTGGCGCTGGCCGGCGCCGCGGCCCCGACCCCCTGGCGTGCGCCGCGGGCCGAGGTGCTGCTGGTGCTGGGCGGTGGCGGCGTGCTCGGCTCGGCCGTGCTGGCCGCGGCGCTGGCCTGCGGTCGCTTCGCACGGGTGCAGGCCTGGGTGGCGCGCGAACTGGCGTCGACGCTGCGCGATTTCGAAGCCGTGCAGGCGCTGGATGGGCCGCTGCAGGCCGATACGGCGATCCTCGTCTTCGAGCGGACACGGCGCAGCAATGGCCGCGACGACGCCTTCGTGCAGCCGCAACCCGATCAACTGGTGGCGCTGGCCACGCAGTTGCGGGCCGGCGGCGTGCGCCGGCTGCTGGTGGTGGTGCCGCATGCGCCGGCCCTGCTGCCGGATGCACTGAAGCACGGGCTGGCGACGCTCGACGAAGGCCGCGTCGCGGCGCTCGGCTTCGAGCAGCTGCTGTTCCTGCGTGCGGCGCAGTCCGGCGGCGCCGCGGCGGCAGGCGGCTGGACGCAGCGCTTCGCTGCCGTCTGGCTGGCGCAGATGAGCTGGATGGTGCCGCAGCGCGAGCAGCCGCTGCGCACGCAGCGGCTGGCCGAGCTGCTGGTGGAGCTCTGCTGGCGCCTGGCCGAGGCGGCACCGGCCACACGCGTATTGCCGCCCGAACTGCTGTGGCAGGCCGCCCAGGGCGAAGCCGCCGGCACGCTGCTGGCTGCCTGGCTGGCCGGCGAGCCGTTGCCCGCGCCTCTGCAGAACGACAACTTCCTGCGCGCCTGCCTGCGCCAGCCCACCGACCACACGCCCGTCTGGCTGATGCGCCAGGCCGGGCGCTACCTGCCGGAGTACCGCGCCACGCGCGAGCGCGCCGGCAGCTTCATGGGCCTGGCGACGAACCCGGCCTATGCCACGGAGGTGACGCTGCAGCCGCTGGATCGCTTTGCGCTGGATGCGGCGATCCTGTTCTCGGACATCCTGACGGTGCCCGACGCCATGGGCCTGGGACTGAGCTTCGAGGCCGGCGAAGGCCCGCGCTTCGCGCAGCCGCTGCGCGACGAAGCCGCGGTGGCCCAACTGGCGGTGCCGGACCTGGACAAGCTGCGCTACGTCTTCGACGCCGTGGCGTCGATCCGCCGCGCGCTGGCCGGGCGGGTGCCGCTGATCGGCTTCTCCGGCAGCCCGTGGACGCTGGCCTGCTACATGGTCGAAGGCCGCGGCTCCGACGACTACCGTCTGGTCAAGTCGATGCTCTATGCGCGGCCCGACCTGATGCACCGCATCCTGGACATCAATGCCCAGGCCGTGGCCGCCTACCTGAACGCACAGATCGACGCCGGCGCGCAGGCGGTGATGATCTTCGACTCCTGGGGCGGCGTGCTGGCCGACGGCGCGTTCCAGCGCTTCAGCCTGCACTACACCCGGCAGGTGCTGGCGCGGCTGAAGACCGAAGCCGAAGGTCGGCGCGTGCCGAGCATCGTCTTCACCAAGGGCGGGGGATTGTGGTTGTCCGAGATCGCCGACAGCGGTGCCGATGTCGTCGGCCTGGACTGGACCGTCAACCTCGGTGCCGCGCGGGCTGCGGTCGGCGCTCGCGTCGCGTTGCAGGGCAACCTCGACCCGAACGTGCTGTTCGCACCACCGCCGGTGGTGTGCGCCGAGGCCGAAGCCGTGCTCGACAGTTTCGGTGCCCCGCAGCGTGCCGACGGCGGCTGGGATGGCCACGTCTTCAACCTCGGCCACGGCATCAGCCAGTTCACGCCGCCGGAGCACGTGGCGGCACTGGTCGACGCGGTGCACGCCCATTCCCGGCGCCAGCGCAGCCCGCAGGCCTGACGTCCGGCGGCGGCTCCAAAGGGGGCGGATGCGAGCCGGTAAGTGAGCGCTCAGGCTTGACTTATCCCCAAAAATCATGCTGCAGCGCAGTCGTGGAAGCGGCCATCGAGCGGCCATCCGGATTTGCCCTGATGCGCGCTAAGTCGTTGATTTTGCTTGGGCTGAATTCCTGCCAGCAAATGGGGCAATCCAGCCTCGGCCCCGAAGAATCAAGGCTTTGGGCGACGTCGGATCGGTTTTCCCACAAAGTTATCCACAAGATTTGTGGACAGCAGGAAAAGCGCTTTCCAATCATCGACTTAGACCCGATCTCTCAGTTGCACTTGAGCTTTCACCCGCAACTGCGCCACAACCCGGCATGAGCGCGTCCTTCGTCCTGCCGGTGGTCGTCGATACGCCGCAACACATCGGTCTGAGCCAGACGCTGGACTACCAGGCCGAGCAGTCGCTGCCACCCGGGAGCCTGGTGCAGGTCCCGCTGGGCCGGCGCAGCGTGCCCGGGCTGGTCTGGGACCGGCGCCTGGGCGACGCCGCGCCGTCGGCTCAGCTGCGGCCAGTGCAGGCGGCCATGCCGAGCCTGGCGCCGCTTGGCCCGGCCTGGATGCGCGTGGTCGAGTTCTGCGCGCGCTACTACCAGCGCAGCCTGGGCGAGGTGGCGCTGTCGGTGCTGCCGCCGGAGTTGCGCCGCCTGGACGACACGCAACTGGCCCGGCGCCTGGAGCGGCTGCGCCAGCCACTGCCGCTGCCGGAAAGCCCGGCGCCCGCGCTGCCGCCGCTGACGGCCGAGCAGGCCGCGGCACTGCAAGCGCTGGCCGACGCCGCACCCGGCACGACGCTGCTGCAGGGTGTCACGGGCAGCGGCAAGACCGAGGTCTACCTGCGCTGCGCCGACCGCGCGCTGCAGCAGGGCCGCCAGGTCCTGGTACTGGTGCCGGAAATCAACCTGACGCCGCAGCTGGAGGCGCGTTTCGCCGAGCGTTTTGCCGGCCGCCGGCTGGTGTCGCTGCACAGCGGGCTGACGCCGGCGCAGCGATTGCGCCACTGGCTGCTGGCGCATCTGGGTCAGGCCGACCTGGTGCTGGGCACGCGCCTGGCCGTGCTCGCCTCGCTGCCGCGGCTGGGGCTGATCGTGGTCGACGAAGAGCACGATCCGTCGTTCAAGCAGCAGGAGGGGGCGCGCTATTCGGCACGAGACCTGGCGGTTTGGCGCGGTCGCAACGAGGCGCTGCCGGTGCTGCTCGGTTCGGCGACGCCGTCGCTGGAGAGCTGGACGCAGGCCGAGCAGGGCCGCTATCGCCGCCTGCGGCTCACGCAGCGTGTCGGCGGCGGCGCGCTGCCGGCGGTGCGCCTGGTCGACATGGGCGCGCTGCCGACGCTGCCCGGCGGCACGCCGGCTGCGCTGGCGCCGGCGCTGCAGCAGGCCATCGAGCGGCGCATCGCACACGGCGAGCAGAGCCTGCTGCTGCTGAACCGCCGCGGCTATGCACCCGTGCTGTTCTGCGGCGCCTGCGGCTGGAAAAGCGGTTGCCCCCATTGCAGCGCCTGGCGCGTGTTCCACAAGGCCGACCGCACGCTGCGCTGCCACCACTGCGGTTTCAGCGAGCGTGTGCCGCGCGCCTGCCCGGACTGCGGCAATCTGGACATCGCGCCGATCGGTCGCGGCACCGAGCGGCTGGAAGAGCAGATCGCCCAGGCGCTGCCGGGTGCGCGTGTCGCCCGCATCGATGCCGACAGCACGCGCGCCAAGGGTGCGCTGCAGGCCAGGCTGGCGGCGGTGCACGACGGTGAAGTGGACGTGCTGGTGGGCACGCAGATGATCGCCAAGGGACACGACTTCCGCCGCGTCACGCTGGTGGCTGCGGTCAACCCGGACGCGGCGCTGTTCGCCAGCGATTTCCGCGCCGCCGAGCGGCTGTTCGCACTGCTGATGCAGGCCGGCGGACGCGCCGGGCGCGACGCCGCGCAGGCCGCGGCCAGCGAGATGTGGATCCAGACCTGGCACCCGCGCCATCCGCTGTACGCGGCGCTGCGGGCGCACGACTTCGACGCGTTCGCGCGCAGCCAGCTGGCCGAGCGCCGCGCCGCCGGGCTGCCGCCGTACACGCGACTGGCGCTGCTGCGCGCCGAGGCGCGCGAGGCGGCGGTGGCCACCGATTTCCTGCACGATGCGCGGGATGTGGCGCTGCCGTCTGCGCAGCGCTTCAGCGTGCGCCTCTATCCGCCGGTGCCGCCGCCGGTATCGCGGGTGGCCGACGTCGAGCGTCTGCAGATGCTGATCGAAGCCGACTCGCACCAGGCGCTGCAGCAACTGCTGGCCCAATGGTTGCCGGCGCTGCAGCCGCTGAAGGCGCGGCACAAGGGCCTGCTGCGATTTGCGGTGGACGTGGACCCGCTGGCGATCTGAGCACAAGCCGACCGCCGCCACACGCAGCGGCAGCAAGACAAGCCAGGCCGGCGCAGGCCGCGCCCGGCTCAGCTGTTCACCGGCGCCAGCTTGCCTTCGCGGACCATGCGGGCCCAGCGTTCGACGTCCTGCTCGAAGTAGCGTGTGAACGCGGCCGACGAGGCCGGCACCGGCACGGCCGCCGACTTCAGCAACTGCTCGTTGAACGCCTTGGACTTGAGCGCCGCCAACGCGGCGCGCTCGAGCCGGGCGCGCACGGCGTCGGGCACCGCGCTCGGGACGAACAGTCCGAACCAGGTCTCGAACTCGTAGCCGGGCAGGCCGCTCTCGGCCAGCGTCGGCACTTCGGGGAAGGCCGGCGAGCGGCTCGCGGCGGTGGTGGCCAGTGCACGGACGCGGCCGCCCTTGACCTGCCCCGCGGAAGAGCCTGCCACATCGAACAGCAAATCGATGCGCTGGGCGATCAGGTCGGGATACACGGCGCCGCTGCCGCGGTAGGGCACGTGCGTCAGCGTCACGCCGGCCTGGGCGGCAAACAGCTCGCCGGCCAGGTGGCTGCCGGTGCCGAGGCCGGAGGAGCCGTAGGTGACGGCGCCGGGCTTGTCGCGCGCTGCCTTCAGCACGTCGGCCACCGTGCGGAACGGCGAATCCGCCGACACCACCATCAGACTGGGGATGGCGGCCAGGCCGGCCACCGGACGCAGGTCCTTGCGCGGATCGAAGTTCAGCTTGTTCAGGCTCACGCTGCTGGCCAGGCTGCTGGCGGCGAAGAGCAGGCTGTAGCCGTCGCCTGGCGCCTGGCGGGCAACCCACTCGGCACCGATGTTGCCGCCGGCACCGGGTTTGAAGTCGATGACCACGTTCTGGCCCAGATCGAGCTGCATTTCCAGCGCCAGGACCCGGCCCAGCACGTCCGCGGAGCCGCCCGGCGCGTAGGGCAGAACGAGGGTGATCGGGCGCTGCGGGAAATCGGAGGCTCGGACGGCGCCGCTCGCGGCCAGCGAAGCGGCCGCCAGCCCGCCGAGGAAACGTCGACGATGCAATGGTGCGGACATGAGGCAGTGCAAGAGAGTTGGAAGTGCAAAAACGGCGCGTCATGCGACGACAACGCGGGGCGCGCATCCCGGCACCATAGCGCGCCGGCCTTGCCCGCCCAACGACGAATAACGACGCTGCTTATGCGCCGTACACAGAAGCAAGCTTCATTCCCGGAGCTCGGCGGCTCAGCCTCTGGGCTGCGCGCCGAAGACCCAGGCCAGCAGCGAGAAGCTGGCGAAGGCGAGCACCGTGCTGCTCATGATGATGCGCGCGATGCGGCCGTTGTCGGCACCATAGCGCTCGGCCAGCATCGCCACGTTGCTGGCGCTCGGCAGCGCCGCGGTCAGCGTGATCATCGTCAGCTGGAAACCGCTCAGCGGCGCACCCAGGCTCATCGCCGCACCGCCGACCAGGAAGACCAACAGCGGGTGCAGCAGCAGCTTCATCAGCGCCACGGGCAGGTAGCGCTGCAGCGGCGTGCGCGTGTGCGCATGGCGGCCGGCGCGGTACAGCACCGCGCCGATGGTGAACAGCGCCACCGGCGACGCCGCATCGGCCAGCATGCGCACCACCACGTCGGGCGGCCCGGCCAGCTTGATGCCCAGTACCGAGAAGAGACCCCCCAGGCCGATGGCCCAGGGCATCGGGTTGCCGAGCGCGGCACGCAGCGCGCGCGCGAGCGCCGCGCGGGTGCCCTGACCGGCGGCATCGTGCATCTGCGCCAGCGCGATGCACAGCGACGTGGTGACGAACGGGTCCGCCAGGATCGTGCAGATCATCCCGGCCGCTGCAGGGCCGACCAGCGCCACCAGCAACGGCACGCCCATGAAGCCGGTGTTCGGGAACGAAGCGACCAGCGCACCAAAGGCCGCATCCTTCAGGTGCACGTGGTCGCTCAGCGTGAAGGCAATGGCGGCGAACACCATCAGCAGCGCACACAGCAGGTAGACCAGCAGCAGCGCCGGGTTCAGCAGCTCCAGGATCGGCGTGTTCATGCCGAAGCGGAACAGCATGCAGGGCAGCGCGAAGTACAGCACGAAGGCGTTCAGCCCCGGGATCGCGCTGTCGGGCAGCACGCCGCGCCATGCCGCCAGCCAGCCGCAGAGCACGAGCGCGAAGAACGGAACGGTGACGGCAAGAATGGCCTGCATCGAGGCCGCGAGTATCGCAAGCCGCGTGACCGCCCCTGCAAGCGCATAAGCTATGCGGCTCGTCCATGCCTTCAGGAGCGCGCATGTCCGCATCCCGCACCGGTTTCCTCGCCCGCTGGTTCGGCCGCCTGTGGCGGCTGGTCGATGGCGCGCGCCGGCTGCTGCTGAACCTGATCTTCCTGGCGCTGCTCGCGGCCCTGGCCTGGGCTGTCTTCAGTCGCGGGCCGGCGGCGTTGCAGGACAAGACGGTGCTGGTGCTGGACCTGCGCGGGCCGTTGGTCGAACAGTTCAGCGGTGAATGGCGCGACGCGGCGCTGGAGCGCGTGCGAGGGCAGCTGCCGAAGCAGGTGCAGCTGCGCGACGTGCTGGCGGTGCTGGACGCCGCGGCCAAGGACCCGCAGATCACGCAGCTGCTGCTGGTGCTGGACGATTTCCAGGGTGCCGGGCTGGCCTCGCTGCGCGAGCTCACGGTCGCGGTACAGCGCTTCAAGGCCTCCGGCAAGCGGGTGGTCGCCTGGGGTTCGAGCTACGACCAGCGCCAGTACCACGTCGCCGCCGCCGCCGACGAACTGCTGCTGCACCCGATGGGCATGGTGCAGATCGACGGCTTCGGCAGCTACCGCAACTACTACCGCGATGCACTCGACCGGCTGGGCGTGACGGTGAACCTGATCCGCGTCGGCACCTACAAGAGCTTCGGCGAACCATTCACCCAGAACGGCCCGTCGCCGGCGGCGCTGGAGGCCGAGACGCAGCTGAACCAGGGTCTGTGGAGCAGTTACAGCGACACCGTCGAGCGGTCGCGCAAGCTCGGCACCGGGGCGCTGGCGCGCGGCATCGACGAGCTGCCGCAGCGCGTGGCGGCCGCCCAGGGTGACCTGGCCAAGGTGGCGCTGGAGGCCAGACTGGTCGACGGGCTGAAGACGCGCGATCAGCTGCGCCAGATGATGATCGAGCGCGGCGTTCGCGACGACGAGACCAAGAGCTTCCGCCAGGTCGGTTTCGAGGCCTACCTGTCGCGGCTGAAGCCCCGGCGCAGCGGCGATGCGGTGGCCGTGCTGGTGGCCGAAGGCGAGATCAGCGACGGCGAGGCGCCGCCCGGGCGCATCGGCGGCCTGTCGACCGCGGCGCTGGTGCGCAAGGCACGCGAGGACGACAGCATCAAGGCGCTGGTGCTGCGCGTCGACTCACCCGGCGGCAGTGCCTTCGGCGCCGAATTGATCCGTCGCGAGCTGGAGCTGACGCGCGCCGCCGGCAAGCCGGTGGTGGTGTCGATGGGCGACGTGGCCGCCTCCGGCGGCTACTGGATCGCCACCGCCGCCGACGAGGTGATCGCCGACGCCGCCACGATCACCGGCTCGATCGGTGTGTTCACGCTGTTGCCCACCGCCGAGAAGACGCTGGACAAGCTGGGCGTGCACACCGGTGGCGTCACCACCACCTGGCTGCGCGGCGCCTACGACCCGCGCCGCGCCATCGACCCGCGCTTCGCCGCGCTGGTGCAGAGCAGCGTCGATCATCTGTATGCGGAGTTCGTCGGCAAGGTGGCCGCGGCGCGCCAGCGCACCCCGGCGCAGATCGACGCCGTGGCCCAGGGCCGGGTGTGGACCGGCAGCCAGGCGCGGGAGCGCGGCCTGGTCGACCGGCTGGGCAGCTACGGCGACGCGCTGGCTGCCGCGGCCCAACGCGCCAAGCTGCCCGGCGCCGACAGCGGCGACTTCCGCGTCACCTACCTGGAGCGCGATCCCGGCCGCCTGCAGCAGGTGCTGGACATCGTCGGCGGCAGCGTGCGCCAGGTGCTGGCCCAGGAGATCGAGGCGCTGCTGCCCGCGGCGGGCCTGGCGCAGGCCACGGCACGCGACATGCAGCGGGACTTTGCCTGGCTGGCCGAGCAGGCGCCGCAGGGCCGGCCGTTCCGGCTGGCCGTGCATTGCCTGTGCGGGCCGGTGGAGAGCCGTGGGATCCTGAATACTGTGGATGCGGCGGGGAGCGATCGCAGATGAGAATGCGCAGCAGGAGAAGAACTACATCGTTGGACACGATCTATCTGGGCGGTGCGGCCGCCCGCTATCGCATTGCTGACGACGGCATGGTCGACGCGAGCCTCAGCGGGCTGCTGACACCGAAGAATGCCGGCTTGCTCAGCGGCTTGCTGCTGGCCGCGGGTGTGGAACGCAGGGCCGTCGGCGTGCTCAGTTCCGTGGAACAGGCGCTCGTCGCGCTGCCTCCGATCGCGCCCGCGCACTACGCCTACGTGCCGCCGGACATGCACAACGTGCCGGTGGCGGTGATCGTCTCGCCCGAACAGTACGGCGTCTATGCCCGCATCACGCAGGCCGCGGCCGTGAAGGGCACGATCCGCCGTGCGTTCCTGTCGCGTGACGAGGCCGAGGCCTGGGTGCGCGAACAGTGCCGGGCGCTGCGCGCCAACCGGAACTGGTGGTCGGGTCAACGGCCGTCGCTCAGTTGAGCCCCGGTCCGCTGCACCTGCCGGCCGCGGAGCTGTTCGGCCGGAGCGCCCTCGACTGGGGCGTCGTCGCCGTCTTCGCGGTCGTCTACCTGGGCATGTTCCTGGGCGGCTTGCCGCGCCTGAAGCTCGACCGTTCGGGCGTGGCGCTGCTCGGGGCCATCGCCGTCATCGCCTTCACCGGCGAATCGGTGGAGGACGCTGCCCGCGCGGTCGACCTGCCGACCATCGTGCTGCTGTTCGCCTTCATGGTGGTGTCGGCGCAGATGCGGCTCGGCGGCTTCTACACCGCGGTGACGCAGCGGGTGGCCGCGCTGCCGTTGTCGCGCAGCGCGCTGCTGGCGGTGCTGATCGCCGTGGCCGGCGCGCTGTCGGCCGTGTTCTCCAACGACATCGTCTGCCTGGCGATGACGCCGGTGGTGGCGCGACTGTGCCTGCGCCGCGGGCTGCCGCCGCTGCCTTTCCTGGTCGGCCTGGCCTGCGCGGCCAACATCGGCTCGGCGGCGACGCTGATCGGCAACCCGCAGAACATGCTGATCGGCTCGGTGGCGCAACTGCATTTCGCCGACTACCTGCGCCAGGCGCTGCCGCCGGTGGCGCTGAGCCTGCTGCTGCTCTGGCTGTGGCTGAGTTTCGGCCCGGGCCAGCGGGCGACGGCGGCGGCGCTGCCGCCGCCGGCCGAGCCTGCCGTCGACGAGGAGCCGCCTTTCGACGCCTTCCAGTCGGCCAAGGGCCTGTGTGTCGCGGTGGCGCTGCTGTGCGTCTTCCTGTTCACCGGCTGGCCGCGCGAGGTGGCGGCACTGGTCGGCGCCGGTGTGCTGCTGCTCAGCCGGCGCCTGCATTCGGCGCAGGTGATGGGCTACGTGGACTGGCAGCTGCTGCTGCTGTTCATCGGCCTGTTCGTCGTCAACCATGCCTTCGATGGCACCGGGCTGGCGGCCGAGGCGGTGGCCTGGCTGGCGGCGCATGGCGTGCAGCTGTCCGAACCCGGGCCGCTGCTGGTGGTGGGCGTGGCGCTGTCGAACCTCGTGTCCAACGTGCCGGCGGTGATGCTGATGCTGCCGCACCTGCAGGGGCCGACGGCGGCGACGATGCTGGCGCTGGTCAGCACCTTCGCCGGCAACCTGCTGCTGGTGGGCTCGATCGCCAACCTGATCGTCGCCGACCTGGCGCGACAGAGCGGCATCGGCATCGACTGGAAGCAGCATGCGCGCATCGGCGTGCCGGTGACGCTGGGCACGCTGGTGCTGGTGTGGTTCTGGCTGGGCTGGGCGGCGTAGGCGCGGCCCCGGGCGCGCGGGAACGCGCCGCTATCATGCGCGGCCCTGCGAACCCGCTGCCATGGCCGAAGCCCCTCATTCCCTGAACGACGCGCAGATGCAGGCGGTGCATCACCTGTCGGGGCCGAGCCTGGTGCTGGCCGGCGCCGGTTCGGGCAAGACACGCGTCATCGTGCACAAGATCGCAAGGCTGCTGCAAAGCGGCATCGAGCCGAAGCACATCGCCGCCATCACCTTCACCAACAAGGCCGCGGCCGAGATGCGCGAGCGGGCCAAGGCGCTGGTCGGGCCGCGTGCGGCCAAGGACCTGGCGATCAGCACCTTCCACTCGCTGGGCGTGCGCATGCTGCGCAGCGACGGCCAGAAGGTCGGGCTGAAGGAGCAGTTCTCGATCCTCGACAGCGACGACGTGCTGGGGGTGCTGCGCGATGCCGGCGGCTGCAGCGACAACGCGCTGGCGCGGCGCTGGCAGTGGGCCATCAGCCTGTGGAAGAACCAGGGGCTGGATGCAGCCGGTGCCGCCGGCGTGGCCGCCAGCGACGACGAGCGTGTCGCGGCGCGCGTGATGCAGGTCTACGAGCAGCGTCTCGCGGCCTTCCAGGCGGTGGACTTCGACGACCTGATCGGCCTGCCGCTGAAGCTGCTGCAGCGTGATGTCGAGGCTCGGCAGAAGTGGCAGGACCAGTTCCGCCACATCCTGGTGGACGAATACCAGGACACCAACGCCGTGCAGTACGAGTTGCTGAAGGCGCTGGTGCAGCACCCCGACGATCGCCGCCACGGCCTGTTCACCGCGGTGGGCGACGACGACCAGAGCATCTACGGCTGGCGCGGCGCGACCATCGACAACCTGCGACGGCTGCCGCAGGACTTCCCGACGCTGAAGCTGATCGCGCTGGAGCAGAACTACCGCTCCACCGGCCACATCCTGCGTGCGGCCAACCACGTGATCGCCGGCAACCCGAAGCTGTTCGAAAAGAAGCTGTGGAGCGCCTTCGGCGACGGCGAGCCGGTGCGCGTGCTCGAATGCGACGGCGAGGAGCACGAGGCCGAGCGCGCGGTGGCGCGCATTCAGTCGCTGCGCGCCGCCGACGCGACGCTGAAGTTCAGCGACTTCGCCGTGCTGTACCGCGCCAACCACCAGGCCCGCGTCTTCGAGCAGAAGCTGCGCGCCGCGCAGATCCCGTACAAGGTGTCGGGCGGGCAGAGCTTCTTCGACCGCGCGGAGATCAAGGACCTGTGCGCCTGGCTGCGGCTGCTGGTCAACCAAGACGACGACCCCGCCTTCCTGCGCGCGGTGACGAGTCCCAAGCGCGGCATCGGCGCGCAGACACTGGCCAATCTGGGCGAGTTCGCGTCGAAGTGGAAGACCAGCCTGTTCGAGGCGCTGTTCTCGCCCACGCTGAAGACCCAGCTCAGCGCCAAGGCGATCGGCGCGCTGCACGAGTTCGGCCGGTACGTCAACGACCTGGAACACCGTGCGCGCCACACTGAAGGTGCCGAGGACGCCAAGGCGCTGCTGCTGGAGTGGCTGAAGGACATCGGCTACGAGCAGCACCTGTACGACAGCGAGGACAGCGAGAAGCTCGCCGGCGCGCGCTGGAGCAACGTGCTCGATTTCGTCGACTGGATCGCGCGGCGCTGCGGCGGCGAGATCACGCAGGAGGGCGGCAGCTTCGAAAGCGAACGCCAGAGCGTGCTGCAGGTGGCGCAGACCATCAGCGTGATCATCAGCCTGGCCGAACGCGGCCAGGAGCAGGACGTGGTGACGCTGTCCACGCTGCATGCCGCCAAGGGCCTGGAATGGGCGCACGTGCAGCTGGCCAGCGTCAATGAGGGGCTGCTGCCCTTCAAGATCGACGATGACCGGCTCGAGGCCGCCGAACTGGTGTCGCGCCTGGAAGAAGAGCGCCGGCTGATGTACGTGGGCATCACGCGCGCGCGGCGCACGCTGGTGGTGAGCACGCTGCGCCGGCGCAAGAAGGGCCGCGATACCGTGGCCGGCGTGCCCAGCCGCTTCATCGCCGAGATGAAGCTGAACGAGGGTGGGGCGAAGGAAGACCCGCGCGAGCGCTTGAAGCGCCTGCGCGCCGAGTTGGCGGCGCGGGTGGACACGTCGAAGGTCTCGGCAGACTGATCCGCTGCCGTGCCGCGCGGGTTCGCGATGCACTGGCCTTCGTCACCGGGGACCCTGTCGTCCCCTGCCGTTCACATGCCCGGTGCGCGCCGGCGGAACAGGCCGCGATATTCCTTGCTCAGCGGCTCTTCCATCGAATTGGCAATGGCCATCGTCACCACGTCGACGTCGTAGGCCGTGTGCTTGGCCGGCGTGAAGCTCATCTTGCCGAACAGGCCGTCGATCGGCACGTTGCTGTCCAGCACCTTCTTCACCGCCTCGGTGTCCCAGCTCTTCGCGCGCTCGACCGCGAACTTCAGCGCGTACAGGTAGTCGTAGAAGGGCGTGGTCGCGGCCGGGCCGAGCAGGCCCTCGGGCACGTTGGCGGCCAGGATCTTGCGACAGAAGGCCTTGACGCGCTCCGGTGGCTGCTCGGTGTCGGTGTAGGTCAGCGCGCGGAAGGTGGCGGCATAGATCTCGTTGTAGCGCGCACTGTCGGGGATCGCCCCCGGCGTGCCGGCGAACAGGAAGCCGGTGTGGCCGGTGACGGTGGGCTTCCAGTTCATTCGCGACAGGCTGACCAGCATCTGCGTGATGTCGCCGTTGTTCGACACGAACGCGTCCAGCGCCTCGGAGCCGTCGCTGCGCAGCTTGCGCAGGAACGGCGTCATGTCCGCCACCTTGATCGGGAAGGTCTGGTCCGACACCACCTGCAGCCCGTGGGCCGGCACTTCCTTGGCCAGCGCGTCGCGCATCGAGTTGCCCGCGGCCGAGTCCTCGATCAGCAGACCGATCTTCTTGAAGCCCCGCTTCTGCAACAGCTCGCAGTGGCGCTTGGCCTGTGCCGCGGCCGTGAAGTTGAACTGGTAGTGGAAGGGGAAGCGGTTGCCGTCGCCCATCTCGGTGGCCGTGGCATAGGCCGCCGAGATCACCTTGGCGGGTGTGGACACTTCCAGCGAAGCCAGCGTCTGCGAGCTGCCGATCGGCCCGACGATGTACTTGACGCCGTCCTCCACCAGCTTGCGCGTGGCCAGCGGCGCCTGCGCCGGCGAGCCCTGGTCGTCGACCTCCACCTTGACCAGCTTGCTGCCCATGATGCCGCCGGCGGCGTTGATCTCGTCCATCGCGATCTGCGCCGCCAGGAACAGCGGACCGAAGCTGCTGGCCAGCGGGCCGGTCATCGGACGGATCCAGCCGATCTTCACGTCTGCCGCCTACGCGAAGGTCGTGCGCGGGAGCAGCGCGCCGCCGGCGGCCAGCGAACCCAGCGCCGAGCCGAGCACGCTGCGGCGGCGAATGCCATGCGGGGGATTCCGATCGGAACTCATGAGGTTGTCTCCAGGCTTGTGGGTTGAGAGGGGCCGCGCGGAAGCGGGCGGTCCGGCCATCCGGGCACGCCGCCCCTCGGCTCGTAAGAGCACGCTGGCAGACGATTCTGCGGACAAGGGGTGGTGCGGCGTCTTGCGTGAAGTGGCTGTAGCCAGAAGACACAAGACGCGCCGCCCGCCGCGGCCTAGGCTGCGCCGTTGCCCCGCCGCTCAGCCGATGTCCCAGCCCACGCCCTTCAGCAAGATCCTGATCGCCAACCGCGGCGAAATCGCGCTGCGCGTGATGCGCAGCGCCCGTGCCGCCGGCTACCGCACGGTGGCGGTGTACTCCAGCGCCGATGCACAAGCGCGCCATGTGCGCGAGGCCGACCAGGCGGTGTGCATCGGCGGGCCGCTCCCGGCACAGAGCTACCTGCGCATCGACGCGCTGATCGACGCCGCACGCCGTTGCGGCGCCGATGCGGTGCACCCGGGCTACGGCTTCCTGGCGGAGAACGCGGCCTTTGCGGCGGCTTGTCGCGACGCCGGGCTGGTGTTCATCGGCCCCCCGCCGCAGGCGATCGCGGCGATGGGCCACAAAGCGGGCGCCAAGCGCCTGATGGCGGCCGCCGGCGTGCCCTGCATTCCGGGCTACGACGGCGACGACCAGAGCGAACAGCGCCTGGCGGCCGAGGCCGAACGCATCGGCTACCCGGTGATGATCAAGGCCGTCGCCGGCGGCGGCGGCCGCGGCATGCGCCGGGTGGACGCGGCCGCGGACTTCGCGGCCGCGCTGCGCAGCGCGCAGTCGGAGGCGAAGAACGCCTTTGGCGATGCGACGGTGATCCTCGAACGCGCCGTGGCCGCGCCGCGCCATGTCGAGATCCAGGTCTTTGCCGACCGTCACGGCAACGCCATCCACCTGGGCGAGCGGGATTGTTCCGTGCAGCGCCGACACCAGAAGCTGGTCGAGGAGGCGCCGTCGCCGGCGGTGACGCCCGCGCTGCGCGAGCGCATGGGCGCCGATGCGGTCGCGGCCGCCCGGGCCATCGGCTACGAAGGCGCCGGCACGCTGGAATTCCTGCTCGACGCCGAGGGCCGCTACTACTTCATGGAGATGAACACGCGGCTGCAGGTCGAGCATCCGGTGACCGAGGCCGTCACCGGTCTGGACCTGGTGGCGCTGCAGCTGCAGGTGGCGGCCGGCGAAGCGCTGCCGCTGCAGCAGCATGAGGTGCGCCTGCAGGGCCATGCGATCGAGGTGCGCCTGTGTGCCGAGGACGCCGACCGCGGCTTCGTACCGCAGGGCGGCACGATGCAGCTGTGGCAGCCGCCTGCCGGGCTGCGGGTCGAGCACGCGTTGCGCAGCGGTGCCGAAGTACCGCCGTTCTACGACTCGATGGTCGCCAAGCTGGTCAGCCACGGCGCCACGCGCGACGAGGCGCGGCGCAAGCTGCTGGCGGGGCTGCAGGAGCTGGTGGCGCTGGGCGTGGCCACCAACCAGCGCTTCCTGGCACGCTGCCTGGCACATCCGGTGTTCGCGGCCGGCGGCGCGACCACGGCCTTCGTTGCCGAGCAGTTGCAGGCGCTGACCGCGCGCGACGCCGAGGCCGATGCCTGTGCCGAAGCCATCGGCGCGGCATTGCTGCTGGAAACCGCCGCCGGCGCGCGGCCCCGCGCTCCGGGCCGGCGCCTGGCCCAGGCCTCGCCCGTCGGCCTGCGCATCGAGGTGGATGGCCGCCCGCTCGCGGCCACGATCACCGACCTGGGCGCGCAGCGCCACGGCGTGGCGATCGGCGAGCGCCGGCACGAGGTGGAGCTGGTCGAACTCGGCGCGTCCGCGGTGCGGCTGATCTGCGACGGCGTGATGGAGCATGCCGCCTGGTACCGTGACGGTGCGCAGGCATGGCTGGCCTGGCGCGGCGTGTCCTACGCGCTGCTCGATGCCACGCGCACGGCCGGCACGCGCCGGGAGGGCGGCGCGGGCAGCGACGGCAAGCTGCGCGCATCGATGAACGGCCGCGTGGTCGCGGTGCTGGTCGCGGTCGGCGACACGGTCGAAGCCGGACAACCGATGCTGACGTTGGAGGCGATGAAGATGGAGCACCTGCATGCCGCGCCGCAGGCCGGCGTCGTCAGGGCGCTGCACGTGGCCGCCGGCGACCAGGTGGCCGCCAGCCGCGTGATCGCGGAGATCGAGGCGCCGGCCGCGGCGCAGGTGGCCTGATGCCGGCCGATGCCGTGCGCGCCGACCTGGCGGCGGTGCTGAAGGCCCAGGCCGAACGCCTGGATGCCGCGCGCAGGGCCGCGGTCGAACGCCAGCGCCAGCGCGGCCGCTGGACGGTGCGCGAAGTGGTGGAGGCGCTGGCCGACGCGCACAGCTTCGTCGAGTACGGCGGCCTGGCCCAGCCCGCGACGCAGGGCATGGTCGGCGCGGCCGACGGTCTGGTGATGGGCACGGCGCGCGTCGGCGGCCAGGCGGTAGACCTGCTGCTGTACGACTACACCGTGCATGCCGGCACGCAGAGCGCGATCAACCACATGAAGATGACGCGCATGTTCGAGCATGCGCTGCGCTGGCGCCTGCCGGTGCTCTGCTGGCTCGACGGCGGCGGCGCGCGCCCGCACGACATGCTGCTGGCGGCGCGCGGCAAGACGCCGACCTTCGTCGTCTTCGCGCGCCTGTCCGGGTGGGTGCCGACCGTCGGCGTCGTGCCCGGCGTGGCCTTCGCCGGCCAGGCCAACCTGGCCGGCATGTGCGACCTGCTGATCGGCGTGCGCGGCAGTGCGCTGGGCATGGCCGGCCCGCCGCTGGTCGAGGCTGCGCTCGGCGTGCGCCTGACGCCGCAGCAGATCGGCGCGGTCGAGGTGCACGAAGCGTCCGGCGTGTACGACCTGGTGGCCGAGGACGACGGCCATGCGATCGAGCTGGCGCAGCGCTACCTGGCCTACTTCGGCCCGGCGCAGCCCTGCCGCGGCGCCGCCGACCAGGCGGCGCTGCGCGACATCGTGCCGGAGAACCCGCGCCTGAGCTACGACGTGCGCCGCGTGATCGAGACGCTGGCCGACACCGGCAGCATGCTGGAGCTGAAGCCGGCCTTCGGCGGCTGCATCGTCACCGCGCTGATCCGGCTCGAAGGGCGCGCGGTCGGCGTCATCGCCAACCAGCCGCTGCAGCTGGCCGGCGCGATCGACAGCGAAGCGTCGGTCAAGGCGGCGCGCTTCGCGTCGATCTGCGACGCCTTCGACATCCCGCTGCTGCTGCTGTGCGACACGCCGGGGCTGATGGTCGGCCCCGATGCCGAGAAGACCGGCCTGGTCCGCCACAGCGCGCGGTTGCTGACGGCCATCGCCAACGCCACGGTGCCGCTGCTGACCGTGGTGCTGCGCAAGGCCTATGGCCTGGGCTACTACATCATGGGCTCGCAGCCGCTGGATCCGGCGATCCTGCTGGCCTGGCCGAGCGCCGAATACGGCGGCATGGGGTTGGAAGGGGCGGTGAACATCATCCATCGCCGCGACCTGGAGGCGATCACGGACGCCGACGAACGCGCGCGGCTGCACGCGCGGCTGACGCAGGAGCTGAAGGACGAGCATTCGGCCGTCGTGGCGGCCAGCCGCTACGGCTACGACGACGTGATCGACCCCGCCGACACGCGGGAGCTGTTGCTGCGCACGCTGGAATCGCTGCCGCCGCCGGCGCCGCGCACGCAGCGCAAGCGGTTGATCGAGCCGATGTGAACACGGAGCTGCGATGGACAAGCCCTGGTTCGACCCGCGTGTGCCCGCCGCCGAAGCCTGCGTACTGAAGCCGGTGCTCGAACGCTGGGCGCGTGAGAAGCCCGATGCGGTGTTCGCGCGCTTCGAGGACGGCAGCGAATGGACCTGGGCGCAGACGCTGCAGGTCACACGGCGCACGGCGGCCGGCTTGCAGGCGCTGGGCGTGCAGCAGGGCGACCACGTGCTGTCATGGCTGCCGAACGGGCCCGACGCGATCCGCGTCTGGTTCGCCCTGAACTACCTGGGCGCGGTCTACGTGCCGGTGAACCTGGCCTACCGCGGCCAACTGCTGGAGCATGCGATCCGCGTGTCGCAGGCGCGGCTGATGGTGGCCCATGCGGCACTGGCCGAGCGGCTCGCCGGCCTGAAGGACGTGGCGCTGCGCGAGGTGCTGCTGCTGCACGGCGACGGTCCTGCCGCGGACATGGGCCTGCGCTGGCACCCGGCCGCCGCGCTGGAAGGCGATGCCGCCGCGCTACGGCCGCCGCCGCAGCCGATCCAGCCCTGGCACGACCAGACCATCATCTATACCTCGGGCACGACCGGGCCGTCCAAGGGCGTGGCCTCGTCCTACCTGCACTTGTTTTCCGGTTCCTACGATCCGTTCCCCTGGTTCGACGAGAGCGACCGCTACCTGGTCGCGCTGCCGCTGTTCCACGTCGGCGGCACGGTCGCGGTGTATTCGATGCTGCTGCGCGGCGCGTCGGTGGCGGTGGTCGACGCGTTCAAGGCCGACAGCTTCTGGCAGACGGTGGCGCAGACCGGCAGCACCTTCACTGTCCTGCTCGGCAGCATGGTCACGCTGCTGGCGAAGGCGCCGCCGTCGCCGCTGGACCGCGCGCACCGCATGCGCCACGCGCTGATGATTCCGCTCAGCGAAGACCCGGTGGCCTTCCGCGAGCGCTTCGGCTGCGAGATCTACACGCTGTTCAACATGACCGAGATTTCGTCGCCGCTGGTCTCCGGCGCCAGCCCGTCGCCGCTCGGCACCTGCGGCCAGCCGCGCGCCGGCATGCAGGTG
>JBGAII010000079.1:0-21637 GCA_044225625.1 Rubrivivax sp. | reverse complement strand
TGGCCCATCGTGCAGTACTACAAGTGGGACCCGGTCTGGTTCGGCGTCATCCACACGCTCAAGGTGGCCCTCGGCCAGTTCACGCCGCCGCTGGCCGTGAACCTGATGGTGTCCTGCCGCATCGCCGGCGTGCGCATGGAAGAGACCGTGCGCTGGGTCGGCTGGATGCTGTTCTCGATGTTTCTCGTCATGGTCGCCGTCATCGTCTGGCCGCAGCTGGCGCTGTGGCTGCCGAAGTACCTCGGCTACTGATGGCCCCGTTCTTTCAACCGCTCACCTGTTTCATCCCAAGGAGACCTCCATGAAATTCCGTCGCACCCTGCTGGGCCTGGCCGCCGCCGCGCTGGCCCTGGGCACTTTCGCCACCTCCGCCACGGCGCAGAACTACAAGGCCGAATACCGCATGTCGCTCGTGCTCGGCCCGCCGACGCCCTGGGGCATGGCCGGCAAGATCTGGTCCGACCTCGTCAAGGAGCGCACCAGCGGCCGCATCAACATCAAGCTGTACCCCGGCGTGTCGCTGATCCAGGGCGACCAGACGCGCGAGTTCAGCGCGCTGCGCCAGGGCGTGATCGACATGGCGGTCGGCTCGACCATCAACTGGTCGCCGCAGGTCAAGGAGCTGAACCTGTTCTCGCTGCCCTTCCTGATGCCCGACTACGCGGCCATCGACTCGCTGACGCAGGGCGCGGTGGGCAAGCAGATCTTCGCCACGCTGGACAAGGGCGGCGTGGTGCCGCTGGCCTGGGGCGAGAACGGCTTCCGTGAACTGACCAACTCGAAGAAGCCGATCAAGTCGCCGGCCGACCTGAAGGGCATGAAGATCCGCGTCGTCGGCTCGCCGATTTTCTCGGACATGATGACGGCGCTGGGCGCCAACCCCACGCAGATGAGCTGGGCCGACGCGCAGCCGGCGCTGTCCAGCGGCGCGGTGGACGGCCAGGAGAACCCGCTGTTCCTGTTCACGATCCTGAAGATGCACACCGTGGGCCAGAAGTACGTCACCACCTGGGGCTACGTGGCCGACCCGCTGATCTTCGTCGTCAACAAGGACATCTGGAACAGCTGGACCAAGGCCGACCAGGACATCGTGCGCGCCGCCGCCGTCGAAGCCGGCAAGCAGCAGATCGTGCTGGCGCGCAAGGGCCTGGTCGAAGAAGGCAAGCCGGTGCTGAAGGAGATCGCCGGCATGGGCGTGACCGTGACCACGCTGACGCCGGCCGAGCGCGAGGAGTTCGTCAAGGCCACGCGCCCGGTCTACACCAAGTGGAAGGCGGTCATCGGCCCGGCGCTGGTGGACCAGGCCGAGAAGGCCGTGGCGGCCAGCCGCAAGTAGAGCAGGAGAACACGCGCCGATGAATGCGACGCAGATGCTGACGCTGTTGCGCACGATGCTGCGCATCCGGGCGTTCGAGAACGCGGCCGAGGCCGCCAGCCAGGGCGGCGTCAGCGCCTATGGCAAGGCAGCCGACGGCAGCGCCAAGGTGCGCGGCCCGCTGCACCTGTCCACCGGACAGGAGGCGGTGCCGGCCGGCGTCTGCGCGCACCTGAAGCGCGAGGACTACCTCACCTCCACCCATCGCGGCCACGGCCACACCCTGGCCAAGGGCGCGGATCTGGGGGCGATGATGGCCGAGCTGTTCGGCAAGGCCACCGGCTTCAATGGCGGCAAGGGCGGCTCGATGCACATCGCCGACTTTTCGGTCGGCATGCTCGGCGCCAACGGCGTGGTCGCCGCCGGGCTGCCGATCGCGGTAGGTGCCGCGCATGCACAGAAGCTGCAGCAGCGCGACGCGATCACCGTCTGCTTCTTCGGCGACGGCGCGATCAATCGCGGGCCGTTCCTGGAGGCGCTGAACTGGGCACAGGTGTATGCGCTGCCGGTGCTCTTCGTCTGCGAGGACAACCGCTGGAGCGCCACCACCGCCAGCGGCCCGATGATCGCCGGCGACGGCGCCGCCGCACGCGCGGCGAGCCTGGGCATCGCGGCCGTGCAGGTAGACGGCAACGACGTCGCCGCGGTGCACGAGGCCGCCGGCCGGCTGGTGGCCGAGGTGCGTGGCGGCGCCGGCCCGCGGCTGCTGCATGCGATCACCTACCGCGTCAAGGGCCACGTGTCGGTGGACCCGGCCGGCTACCGCGACGCCGCCGAACTGGCGGCGGCGCTGCAGACCGACCCGATCGCCCGCGCCCGCGCGGCTTACCTGGATCTGCCCGGCGCATCGGCCGCGGCGCTGCAGGCGGTCGAAGCCGAGGCCGAAGCCGAGGTGCAGGCCGCGCTGGCCGCCGCCGACGCGGCGCCGTGGCCGGATGCCGCGGCCGCCTTCACCGACGTGCAGACCACCGGAGCCGGCCAATGGCGCTGATGACCTATGCAGAGGCCGCGGCGCTGGCCGTGGAACAGGCGATGCAGGCCGACGAGCGCATCGTCGTGCTCGGCGAAGACGTGGGCCGCGGCGGCATCTTCGGCCAGTACAAGGGGCTGCAGCAGCGCTTCGGCGCGCAGCGCGTCATCGACACGCCGATCAGCGAGGCAGCGATCCTCGGCGCCGGCGTCGGCATGGCGCTGGCCGGGTTGCGGCCAATCGTGGAGATGCGCGTCGTCGACTTCGCGCTGTGCGCGATGGACGAGATCGCCAACCAGGCGGCAAAGAACCGCTACATGTTCGGCGGCCAGGGCCGCGTGCCGATGGTCATGCGCATGCCGGTCGGCATCTGGGACGCATCCGCCGCGCAGCATTCGCAGTCGCTGGAAAGCTGGTTCGCGCACCTGCCCGGCGTGGTCGTCGTCTGCCCGGCGACACCGCAGGACAACCACGCGCTGCTGCGCGCGGCGCTGGACTGCGGCGACCCGGTGGTGTTCATGGAACACAAGACGCTGTGGTCGGTGAGCGGCGAGGTCGACACCGCGCAGCGCGCCGAACTGGGCCGCGCCGCCACATGGCGCCAGGGCACGCATCTGACGCTGGTCAGCTGGAGCCGCCAGCTGCAGGCCTGCAGCGAAGCCTGCGCGCGCCTGGCGCGCGAGGGCATCGACGTGGAGCTGATCGACCTGCGCACGATCTGGCCCTGGGACCGCGAGGCCGTGCTGGCTTCGTGCGCGCGCACGCCCTGGGACCGCGAGGCGGTGCTGGCTTCGTGCGCGCGCACCGGCCATCTGCTGGTGGTCCACGAGGCGGTGCAGGCCGCCGGCTTCGGCGCCGAGATCGCCGCCACCGCGGCCGAGGCGGTGGGCTGCAAGGTCAGGCGCCTGGGTGCGCCGCGCATCCCGGTCGGCTATGCGCCGGTGCTGGAGGCGCAGTCGCGCGTCGGTGTGGACGCCATCGTGGCCGCGGCCAAGGCGCTGCGCGGCGGCTGATCAGCCCGCCGTGGCGGCGACACCGCCGTCGAGCAGCGCCAGCAGGCCGGCCTCGTCCAGCACCGGCACGCCCAGCTCGCGGGCCTTGTCGAGCTTGGACCCGGCCTCTTCGCCGGCCACGACGTAGGAGGTCTTCTTCGACACCGAACCGGCCACCTTGGCGCCGGCCGCCTCGAGCTTCTCCTTGGCTTCGTCGCGCGTCAGCGTCGGCAGCGTGCCGGTCAGCACCACCGTCAGTCCGGCCAGCGGCCTGGGCGCACTGGCGGCGGCGCCGTCGTGCTCGTCCCAGCGGATGCCCGCGGCGCGCAGTTGCTCCACCACCTCGCGGTTGTGCGGCTGCTCGAAGAAGGTGTGGATGCTCTGCGCCACCACCGGGCCGACGTCGTTGACCTCCAGCAACTGGGCTTCGCTCGCATCCATCACCCGATCGAGCGCGCCGAAGTGCGCCGCCAGGTCGCGGGCCGTGGCCTCGCCCACGTGGCGGATGCCGAGCGCGTAGAGAAAGCGCGGCAGCGTGGTCTGCTTGCTCTTGTCGAGCGCGGCCACCAGGTTGGCCGCGCTCTTGTCGGCCATGCGTTCCAGCGCGGCCAGCTTGGCGACACCCAGCTTGTACAGCTCGGGCAGCGTGCGCACGATGCCGGCATCCACCAGCTGATCCACCAGCTTGTCGCCCAGCCCTTCGATGTCCATCGCACGCCGGCCGGCGAAGTGCAGGATCGCCTGCTTGCGCTGCGCCGCGCAGAACAGGCCGCCGGTGCAACGGTGGTCGATGCCGCCCTTCTCGCGCTGCACCGCGCTGCCGCACACCGGGCCTGCCGCGGCCAGCAGGTTCGGCAGTTGCAGCGGGCCAGGTTTCGACGATGCGGCCGACGATCTCCTGGGTGACCGTCGCCTGGCACGGCGCTCTACGTCCTGCGCCGCAGCTCGAAGACGTTGTACGGCGTCTCGTTGCTGACGGTGGTGCCGCCGACGAACACCGGCTGCAGCTTGGCCACCGGCGTCAGCTTGCCGGTGCGGCCGACCTGGATCTCGATGCCGTTCAACCGCGTCACCTGTTCCTGCGCCGGGTACTTGTGCGCCACCGCCCAGCGCGGCTCGCGCGTGACGAAGCCGAGCCGCTGCTGCAGCGCGATCGCGTTGACCTTGTAGACCACCACGCAATCGATGTCGAAGGGCAGTTCATCGCGCCGCTTCGCGATCTCCTCGTGAAAGGCCACCAGCCCTTCGGCGCCCTGCACCACCCGCCGGTCGGCATTGACCGGCACGCCAAAGGCAGCGATGGCATCCAGCGTGCCGCTGTGCGTGGGCGGCTGCGCCAAGCCGCGGGTCTCGCCCAGGCCGTAGGCGAAGAAGCTCAGCTTCTTGTCCACCATGCCGGCCGGGTCCAGCTGGCGGATGGCGCCGGCCGCGGTGTTGCGCGGGTTGATGAAGGTCTTGCCGCCCTTTTCGCGCTGGCGTTCGTTCAGGCGCTCGAAGTCGTCGCGGCGCATGTAGGCTTCGCCGCGGATCTCGATCAGCGGCGGTACGTCCTCGGCACGGCCCTGCAGCCGCAGCGGGATGCGGCCGATGGTGCGCACGTTCTGGCTCACGTCCTCGCCGGTCTCGCCGTCACCGCGCGTGGTGGCCTGCACCAGCACGCCGTCTTCGTAGCGCAGGTTGATCGCCAGGCCGTCGGCGCAGGCTCGGCGTTGTATTCCACCGGCGGCGCATCGGCCGGCAGCGCCAGCTCGCGGCGCACGCGCGCGTCGAAGGCCCGCGCGCCTTCGGCCGTGGTGTCGGTCTCGGTGCGGATCGACAGCATCGGCAGCGCATGCCGCACCGGCATCAGGCCGGCCAGCACCGCGCCGCCGACACGTTGCGTCGGCGATCGGGCGTGCGCAGTTCGAGTGCGCGACCTCGATGGACTGCAGCTCCTGGAACAGGCGGATCGTACTCGGCGTCGGGAATCTCCGGCGCGTCCAGCACGTAGTAGCGGTGGGAATGGTGTTGCAGCGTGCGGCGCAGTTCCGCAGCGCGTTCGGCGGGGTCTCTCATCGGCCGCAAGCATGCCATGGCCCGGGGCGCCAGAATCGCGGCCTGCGTTCACTTCGAGACCCCAGATGACCGATATCTACGACCTGGTGGTGATTGGCGCCGGCTCCGGCGGCGTCGCCGCCTCGCGCCGCGCCGCGGCCCACGGCGCCAAGGTGGCGATCGTCGAATCCAGCCGCGTCGGCGGCACCTGCGTCATTCGCGGCTGCGTGCCGAAGAAGCTGCTGATGTACGCGGCGGCCTACGGCGATGCCTTCCGCGAAGCGGCCGGCTACGGCTGGAGCGTCGGCCACCCGCATTTCGAGATGTCGCGCTGGGCCACGGCCAAGGCTGCCGAAACCCAGCGGCTGGAGCATGTCTACCGGCAGCTGCTGGCCGGCTCGAAGGTGGAGTTGATCGAAGGCCGCGCCACGCTCGACGGCCCGCAACGTGTGCGTGTCGGTGAACGCGTGCTGCAGGCCCGGCACGTGCTGATCGCCACCGGCGCCACCGCGGTGCGCGACAGCATTCCCGGCATCGCCGATTGCCCGACCAGCGACGACCTGCTGGACCTGCAGGCGCTGCCGCCGCAGGCGGCGATCATCGGCAGCGGCTACATCGCGCTGGAGTTCGCCAGCATCCTGGCGCGGCTGGGCACGAAGGTCAGCCTGTTCTACCGCGCGCGCCTGCCGCTGCGCGGCTTCGACGACGACCTGCGCACCCGCGCGGCAGCCGCGCTGCAGGCGGCCGGCGTCGAGCTGCACCCCGGCTCGGCGCCGCGCGAGGTGCAACGCGCCGGCGGCCAGTGGCTGCTGATCGCCGACGACGAACGCATGCGCGAGTACCCCTTCGTGCTCAATGCCACCGGCCGCCGTCCGAACACGGCCGGGCTGGGCCTGGAGACGGTGGGCATCACGCCGGGCCAGGACGGCGTGGTGGCGATCGATGCGCAGTTGCGTACCGCGGCCGAAGGTGTCTATGCGATCGGCGACGTGACGAACCGCGTCAACCTGACGCCGGTGGCCATTGCCGAGGGCCGCGCGCTGGCCGACTCGCTGTTCGGCACCAGCCCGCGCACGGTCGACCTGAGCCTGGTGGCCAGCGCGGTGTTCACGCTGCCGCCGATCTCCGGCATCGGCCCGAGCGAGGCCGATGCGCTGGCCGCCGGCCGCAAGCTGAAGGTCTACGAAGCCGATTTCCGGCCGATGCGCCAGGCCTTCATCGACGGCAACGAGCGCTGCTACATGAAGCTGCTGGTCGACGCCGGCGACGACCGCGTGCTGGCGGCCCACATGATCGGTGCCGACGCACCCGAGATCGTGCAGAGCCTGGCGGTCGCGATCACGGCCGGCGTCACGAAGGCGCAGTTCGACCGCACGATCGCCGTGCATCCGACGGCCGCCGAGGAATTCGTGCTGATGCGCGAACCGTCGCGCACCGTCGGCTGAAGGGCCGGCGGGGCCGTGCGCGCGGCCAGCACGGCCGCGGCCCGTGCTCAGATGCCCAGCCGGCGCGGCGCCAGGTATTCCTGGCGGTAGATCTCGAAGGGCATCGTGTCCGCCGCCTCGATGCGTTTCTGCTCCTGCACCGATTCACCGGCCATCGCTTCGAAGCGCTGCTGCTGGGCGTCGTTCCACGGCAGGCCCAGCAGCAGATTGCGCGTCTGCACCGACTGTGCGCGCGTGAAGCGCAGGAACGACTGGTCGAAATCCGTCGCCATCGTCGCCAGCACGCGCGCCGACGGCAACTGGCCGGGCTCGTGCAGCACGCGTGCCGCGGCCTGGCGGGCATCACGGTAGCGGCGGCCGCCGAGCGCGGCGTCCATCGCGTTGGCCAGCAGTTCCATTTCGTCGACGATCTGTGCGCCCCACTCCACCAGACTCACCGGGTCAGCGCCGCGCTCCAATGTCAGGCCGGGCTCGCGGCCGCGTGCCGCGACGCGCTGCTGGTTGCGCCCCAGCGCGGCGATTTCTTCCGGCGTGTCCGGCGGGCTGTCGCTGAGCAGGCAATGCAGCAGGAACAGATCCAGGAAGCGCATCGTCGACGCTTCGATGCCGACGGGCACGAACGGATCGAGGTCCATGCAGCGCACCTCGACGTACTCGACGCCGCGCTCGCGCAGCGCATGCAGCGGTCGCTCGCCGGGAAAGATCACGCGCTTGGGTCGGATCGTGCCGTAGAACTCGTTCTCGATCTGCAGCAGCGTGGTGGCGAGCTGGTTGTATTCGCCGCCGGGATTGCGGATGCCGATCGCCTCGTACGGCGGATAGGGCCGGGTCAGTGCGTCCTGCAACGACGCGCCGTAGCTCTGCAGGCTGTTGTACGACACTGCCAGCGACGCCTGCGCATCGCTCTGGTAGCCCAGCCGGCCCATGCGCAGGCTGGTGGCATGCGGCAGGTACAGCGAGCCGCCCGGCAAGGCCTGCAGCCCATGCTCGCGCCCGGCGACGAAACTGCCGCACACCGCCGGCGACGCGCCGAACAGGTACAGCAGCAGGAAGCTGTGGCGGCGGAAGTTGCGGATCAGGCCGAAGTAGTCCTCGTTGCCCAGGCCGGGCAGCGACCAGTTGTAGTGGATGCCGGAGATGGTCTGCATGCGCCGGCCGTAGCGGTGGCCCAGGCCCATGCGGTAGACGCTCTTCGCGCGCGCGACGTTGCTGGTGCCGTAGACGCCGATCGGAATGTTCTCGTCGGCCGGCAGCCCACAGGGCATGCTGCCGACCCACAGCATCTCGTCGCCCGCAGCGGCGAGCGTGCGATAGACGAACTGGTGGATGTGCGTCAGCTCGTCGACGCAGCTGTCGACCTCGGCATGCGCGCCGGTGATCAGCTCCAGCTGCGATTCGCTGAAGTCGGTGGTGATGTGCGGATGCGTCAGCGCCGAGCCCAGCGCCAGCGGATGCGGCGTCGCGGCCAGCGAGCCGTCGGGCCGCGAGCGCAGGCTCTCCTTCTCGATGCCGCGGCGCATGCCCTTCAGCGCCGAGGCCGGCAGGGCCTGCAGGCGGGCTTTCAATGCTGCCATGAGGGCGGATTCCTTCGTTGTCCGAGCCCCGAAGTTACCAGAGCCTCGCGACCCGCGCTTGACAGCGGTCACAGGCTCGGCAGCGCAATGTAGCGCGTGCCCAGCCGCTCGATGCGCACCGCGTGCTCGAAGACCTCGGCCAGCGCCGCATGCAGGCGCGGATCGTCATGCGCGCCGGCGGCGGCGATGCGGCCCGCCCGCATCACCACCACGCGATCGGCCTGCAGCGCCAGCGGCAGATCGTGCAGCACGCTGAGCACGATGCCGCGCCGTGCCTGTTCACGCATCAGCCGCACCAGCGCCACCTGGTGGGGCGGATCCAGGTGCGTGGTCGGCTCGTCGAGCAGCAGCACGGGCGCTTGCACCGCCAGCGCGCGCCAGCGAGCGGCGCTTCAGCGCTCGCCTCCCAGCTGCTGCAGCGAACGATCGGCCCAGGCCGAACACTCGGTGGCCTGCATGGCCTGGTCGATAGCGCGCCGGTCGGCCGGGCCCGGTGCGCCGAACAAGCCAAGCTGCGGCAGGCGTCCCAGTTCGACCAGTTCGCGCACCGTCAGGTCGCCCTGGGCCTGGCCCTGCTGCGCCAGCCAGGCGATGCGCTGCGCTCGTTCTCGCGCGCTCCAGGCCTGCAGCGGCCGGCCCTCGAGCCACACGCCGCCGGCGCGCGGTGACAGCAGCCCGGCCAGCGCCCGCAGCAGCGTCGACTTGCCGGCGCCGTTGGGGCCGACGACCGCGGTCCAGCCCGGTTGCAGATCCAGCGTCACCCCGTGCAGCACCGGCGCCGGTCCGAGCGCGACCTGCAGGTCTTCAGCGCGCAGCGAAGCCGTCATGCGTCGCGCTGCCGGTTCAGCAGCCACAGCAGGTAGATGCCGCCGAAGACCGCGGTCAGCACGCCGACCGGCAGCTCCTGCGGCGCGATCCAGGTGCGTGCGGCGACGTCGGCCGCCGACAGCAGCACCGCGCCGGCGGCGGCGCTGGCCAGCAACGTGTAGCCGTGCGCGCCGGGGGCAATGCGGCGCACCAGGTGCGGTGCGGCCAGGCCGACGAAGGCCACCAGGCCGGCCTGCGACACCGCCAGGCCGGTGGCCGCGGCCAGCAGGCACACCAGCAGCAGCCGCCACCGCGGCAGGGCCAGACCCAGACTGCGGGCGCTGTCCTCGCCCAGCACCAGCGCATCGAGCACGCGCGACAGGCGTTGCGCCAGCGGCAGCGTCAGACCGAGCCCCAGCGCCAGCAGCAGACAGCTGTCCCAGCCCAGGAAGGCGGTGCTGCCGAGCATGAACACCTGGCGGCCGCGCAGCGCCTCGGGCACGACCATCGTGATCAGGTCGCTGAGGGCCGACAGCACCACGCCCACCACCACGCCGGCCAGCAGCAGCCGCAGGCTGTGCTGCGCGCCGCGGGCCAGCATCAGCGTCAGCAGCACGACGCCCAGCGCACCGAAGAAGGCCGCACCCACCAGGCCCACGCGCGACAGCAGGCCGGCGGCCGGCAGCGCCGTCTGACCGACCAGCGTGCCGGCCGCCAGCACCGCCACCACGGCCGCCGAGGCGCCGGAAGCCGAGCCGAGCAGGAAGGGATCGGCCAGCGGGTTGCGGAACAGGCCCTGCGCCAACGCTCCGGCCAGGCCGAGCAGCGCTCCGGTCAGCCAGGCGCCGAGCGAGCGCGGCGCGCGGATCTGGCCGACGATCAGCGCCGCATCCGGCCCCTGCAGCAGCTGCCACAGCCCTGCGGGCGACCAGCCGTCGCCGCCGGCGGCCAGCCCGGCCGCCCACAGCAGCACACTCGCCAGCGCCAGCGCGAGCAGCAGGCGGAGGCGACGGCGTCGGCTCAACGCGCTTCCTTGTCCAGCCCGGCCAGGCAATCGGCGAGTTGCAGCGCGGCCTCGCCCATGCGCGGTCCGGGGCGCACCAGCACCTCGTAGCGGGCGCTGTCGAAAGCACAGACCCGCTGAGCCCGCAGCGCCGGCATTGCGGACCAGCCGGGGCGGGCGGCCATGTCGCGCAGGTTGCGGTCTTCGGCCATCACGATCTGCGGCTGCGCGCGCACCACGAACTCCGGACTCAGCTTCGGAAAGGGCCCGAGCGAGGCCGGCACGATGTTCTGCAGGCCCAGACGCTGCAGCGTCTGGCCGATGAAGGACTTGGGCCCGGCAGCAAAGGGCGTGGCATCGACCTCGAAATAGACGCTGCGGCCGTGCAGCGCCGACGGCACCCGCGCCGCGGCCGCCGCCATCTGCTGCTCGATGGCCGCCCAGGCGCCGACCGCACGCGCCGGCTCCTGCAGCAGTTCGCCCAGGCGCTGCAGGTTGAGCCTCACGTCCTCGTGGCTGCGCGTGTGCAGCGCCACCACGTTCAGGCCCAGCGCCTGCAGCCGCTCCGCCGCCCGCGCCGACGGCGCGATCAGCACCAGGTCCGGCTTCAGCGCGGCGATGCGCTCCACCTGCGCATCGTCCAGGCCGCCGAGCTTGGGCAGCGCGGCCACGGCCGCCGGCCAATTCGAATAGCGGTCGGTGCCGACCAGCCGGGCGCAGGCGCCGAGCGCACAGACGCTCTCGGTCAGTCCGGGCACCAGGCTGACGATGCGCAATGGCGGCGCGGCGGCGGCCAGGCCCGCCAGCGCCGCCAGCAGCAGCCCGGCCAGCGCCGGGCCGAGGCGGCACCTCGCCTGCCGGTGGAATGAGGTGCCGCCCCTGCTCACAGCCCGTGCCCGTCGTAGCGCAGGCCGATCCAGAACTGGCGGCCCACGTCCTGGTAATCGCGGGCCGGCTGGTAGTCCTTGTCGAAGGCGTTCTGCAGCCGCGCCTCGAGCTGCCAGAAGCGCTCGAAGCGCCACCGGGCGTTCAGGTTCAGCAGCGTGTAGGCCGGCAGCAGCGCGCCGGCGTCGGGCCGTGTGCTGACGCGCAGCACCGTGCCGCCGAGCTGCCACGGGCCCTCGTTCCAGTCGACGGCGAAGGTCTGCTGGTTGGCGGCACGGCGCGGCAGCGTCAGGCCGGTGTCGCTGTCCTTGGCATTCAGCCAGTCCAGCGCCAGCGTGAACTGGAAGTTGCCCCACTGCTGCAGTCCCTGCATCGTGATGCCCTGCAGCAGCGCACGCGCGGTGTTGCCGGCGCAGCCGAAGTTGAAGCCCGGCGGACACAGGCTGTTGTCGGCCTGGTAGCCGATCAGGTCGGACACCTTGTTGTAGTACGCCGTCGCCGCCACGGTGGTCTGGTCGGCCTGGTAGTTCAGGCCGGCCTCGATGCTGCGCGAGCGTTCGGGTTGCAGCGTCACCACGCCGTAGTTCGGGTAATAGAGGTCGTTGAAGGTGGGCGCGCGGAAGGCCGTGCCGGCCACCGCGCGCACCGACCACCCCGGCGCGACATCCATGCCCCAGCCGAGCTTGCCGGTGGTCTGGTTGTCGTACACCGAATTGTGGTCCCAGCGCAGGTCGGCCTGCAGCTTCTGCGCGCCGAAGCGCCCGGTGTAACCGAGGATCAGGCCGGTGTTGTCGCGGTCCGGTGCCTGATAGTCGCTGCTCTGGATCGACTCGGTCAGCAGGTCCACCGCGGCCACCAGCTGGTGCTGCGTCGTCGGGCTCCAGGTGGTCTGCGCGGTGATCTGGCGGCGTGTCGTGTCGTACAGACTGACGACGCTGGCGCCGGACTGCAGCTGGTCGCTCTGGTACGAGGCGCGCAGCAGATTCGTCCATTCGCTGGACAGCGTGCCCTGGTACTCCAGCGTCGTCAGCTGCGTCGTCAGCCGACTGCGGAAGTCGGGCGACGGGTCGGGCAGGAAGGTCGGCGGCGGGTATTCGGCGCTGTCGAACTGCGAGCGCAGGCGGCTGGCGCTGTAGCTCAGGCCGATGCGCTGGCCCTTCTGCCAGCTGTAGCCGCCGGCCAGCGACAGACCGCCGCGGCTGAAGCCGTCGTCGTCCGGGTTGTAGATGCCGAACAGGTCGCCGGGCAGCACCGCCGAAACACCGTTGCTGGTTTCGCCGCTGACGCTGAGCGCGTAGTCGAACTGCGCGCCCGAACCGCTGACGGCGACATAGGCTTCGCCCGACGCGTGGTTGCCGCCGGCGATGTTGCCGCTGACGTAGGGTGCACCGTCGCCGCGGCGCGTGACGATGTTGACCACGCCGCCGATCGCGTCGGCACCGTAGAGGCTGGAGCCGGGACCGCGCATGATCTCGATGCGCTCCACCTGGGCCAGGCTGATCGACGCCAGGTCGGTCTGGCCCAGCGTGGCCGAGCCGATGCGCACGCCGTCGATCAGCACCAGCGTGTTGCTGGCGGCGCTGCCGCGGATCATGACGCTGGCATTCTGGCCCGGGCCGCCGTTACGCGACAGCTGGATGCCGCCCTCGCGGCGCAGCAGATCTTCCAGCGAATCGGCGCTGGTGGCGCGAATGCGGTCGCGGTCGATGACCACGACGTCGGCCACCATGCGGTTCAGCGCCGTCGGCGCGCGCGTGCCGACGACCTGCACGGCGCCGGGCGGCGTGGCCTGGGCCTGGGACCAGGCGGACGAACAGAACAACGAGGGAACGGCGGCGCAAGCCAGCAGCCGCCGGAAACGATGCGGGGGAACGAGGGATGACACGAACGACCTTTCACTGCCGCACACCCCGTGCGGCATGGTTCAAGACAAGGCCGGGTCGTGAAAGGCAGATGGGGCACGTCCGGATGCGCAGGGCACACGGGTTCGTGCCTGCACCGCCCTCCGCGACGCCAGCTTCCCGTGCATCAGGCCGGTATCCGGGCTTGCGAGTGCCGGTTTCCCGTGGAAACCGGAGCGCCCGACGCCTTCCCAGGTGGTGTCACCCAGTGGCTGCTGTGTCGAACGCGCCTCGCCGACCGTTGCGGGGGCAGCGCCGGAATTGCCGGAGAGTCAGACCCTCCGGCGCACCGGCTTCCCGTTTGACCCACCATCCCGTGCAGGGACGGCAGGCACCTGGTGCAAGCGCGCGCAGTCTAGCGCAGCGCGCCGCGCTGCCAGCTGATGCAGCGGTTGTTCGCCGGCATGGCCTGGTCGGCGCACAGTGCCAGGCCGGCGGCACGCGCCAGCGCGTCCACCGCTTCGAAGTCGCGAATGCCGCGAGCCGGGTCGGCGCCGCGCAGTGCGGCGTCGAAGCGCGCATTGCCTTCGCTGGTGAAGCGGCCGCCGTAGTTGAAAGGCCCGTAGGCGGTGAACAGCGCGCCGCTCGGCAGCCAACGGCCGAGGCCGGCGAACAGCCGCTGCACCTGTGGCCAACCCATGATGTGCAGCGTGTTCGCGGTGAAGACCGCGTCGTAGTCGCCGGGTGGTGGATCGGACTCGCCGGCATCCAGCGCCAGCGGCGGCGGCAGGTTGGCCAGGGCCGCCTCGTCCAGCCACAGGCGCAAGCCCGGCAGGTTCGCCGGCAGTTCGGTGCATTGCCAGCGCAGGTGCGGCAGCGCTGCCGCAAAGTACAGCGCATGCTGACCCGTGCCGCTGCCGATTTCCAGCACCTGACGACGATCGGCGTAGAGCGGGCGCAGCACGCCGAGGATCGGCGCCTTGTTGCGCTCGCAGGCATCGGAAAATGGTTTGTTCATCGGTTCGCGGAGTGGGTCGACGTCAGGGCACGCCTCTATAATTGCACTTTCCACCCGTGCCCTTCGCAAGGTGCGCCGCCGCACCGGGGCCAAGTGCAGACATGACCAAGTACGTCTTCGTCACCGGCGGTGTGGTGTCCTCTCTCGGCAAGGGCATCGCTTCGGCCTCGCTGGCCGCGATCCTCGAATCGCGGGGCCTCAAAGTCACCCTCATCAAGCTCGATCCCTACCTGAACGTCGACCCGGGCACGATGTCGCCGTTCCAGCATGGCGAGGTCTTCGTCACCGACGACGGCGCCGAGACCGACCTCGACCTCGGCCACTACGAGCGCTTCATCACGACGCGGATGAAGCGCAGCAACAACTTCACCACCGGCCAGATCTACAAGAGCGTGCTCGAGAAGGAGCGCCGCGGCGACTACCTGGGCAAGACGGTGCAGGTGATCCCGCACGTCACCAACGAGATCCAGGACTACGTCAAGCGCGGCGCGGCCGACGTGGACGTGGCCATCGTCGAGGTCGGCGGCACGGTCGGCGACATCGAGTCGCTGCCCTTCCTCGAAGCGGCGCGGCAGATGAGCCTGAAACTCGGGCCGACGAACAGCGCCTTCGTGCACCTGACCTACGTGCCGTGGATCGCCGCCGCCGGCGAGCTGAAGACCAAGCCCACGCAGCACACGGTGCAGAAGCTGCGCGAAATCGGCATCCAGCCCGACGTGCTGCTGTGCCGCGCCGACCGCGCCGTGCCCGACGAGGAGCGCGAGAAGATCAGCCTGTTCACCAACGTGCAGTTGCACGGCGTGATCAGCATGTGGGACGTGGACACCATCTACAAGGTGCCGCGCATGCTGCACGAGCAGGGCCTGGACGAGATGATCTGCATGAAGCTGCAGCTGCTCACCCGTCCGGCCGACCTGAAGCGCTGGGACCGGCTGGTGCACGAGGTCGAGCACCCTGCGCAACAGCTCAGCATCGCCATGTGCGGCAAGTACACCGACCTGTCGGACAGCTACAAGTCGCTGAACGAGGCGCTGCGCCACGCCGGCATCCAGAACCACGCACGCGTCAACATCGAGTACGTCGATTCGGAGACGCTGACCGACGACAACGTCGACCAGTTGGCGCGCTTCGATGCGGTGCTGGTACCGGGCGGCTTCGGCAAGCGCGGCGTCGAAGGCAAGATCTGCGCGGCCCGCTATGCGCGCGAACACAAGATCCCCTACCTCGGCATCTGCCTGGGCATGCAGGTGGCCACCATCGAGGTCGCGCGCCACCTGGCCGGGCTGAAGGACGCCAACTCCACCGAGTTCGAGCCCGCCACGCCGCATCCGGTGATCGCGCTGATCGACGAATGGCAGGACCGCGACGGGTCGATCCAGAAGCGCGATGCCAATTCCGATCTGGGCGGCACGATGCGCCTGGGCGCGCAGAGCTCCGACGTGCAGCGCGGCACGCTGGCCCACCAGATCTACGGTGACGTGGTCACGGAACGCCACCGCCACCGCTACGAGGCCAATGCGCACTACCTGGACCGGCTGCGCCAGGCCGGGCTTGTCATCAGTGCGATCACGCAGCGCGAGAAGCTGACCGAGATCGTCGAGCTGCCGCGCGACGTGCACCCCTGGTTCGTCGGCGTGCAGTTCCACCCCGAATTCAAGTCCACGCCGTGGGACGGCCATCCGCTGTTCAACAGCTTCGTCAAGGCCGCGCTCGAACACCAGGCCTCGGCCAAGCAGGCGCTGAAGGTGGCCGCTTGAAGCTGTGCGGCTTCGAGATCGGACTCGACAGGCCCTTCTTCCTGATCGCCGGACCCTGCGTGGTCGAGAGCGAGCAGCTGCAGATGGACACCGCGGGGCACCTGAAGGAAATCACCTCCGCGCTGGGCATCCCCTTCATCTTCAAGAGCAGCTACGACAAGGCCAACCGCAGCAGCGACAGCGGCTTCCGCGGCCTGGGGACCGAACGCGGGCTGGAGATCCTCGCCCAGGTGCGGCGTGAACTGAACGTGCCGGTCATCACCGACGTGCACGACGAGTCGCAGGTCGCGATCGCCGCCTCGGTGGTCGATGTACTGCAGACGCCTGCGCTGCTGAGCCGTCAGACCGACTTCATCCAGGCCGCGGCGCGCAGCGGCAAGCCGGTGAACATCAAGAAGGGCCAGTTCATGGCCCCGGGCGACATGAAGAACGTGATCCACAAGGCGCGTGCCGCGGCGCGCGCGGCCGGCCTGGAAGAAGACAACTTCATGGCCTGCGAGCGCGGCGTGACCTTCGGCTACAACAATCTGGTCTCCGACATGCGCAGCCTCGCGATCATGCGCGAGACCCACGCACCGGTGGTCTTCGACGCCACGCACAGCGTGCAGTTGCCTGGCGGTAACGGCACCAGTTCGGGCGGCGTGCGCGAATTCGTGCCGGTGCTCGCGCGCGCGGCCATCGCAGTGGGCATTGCCGGGGTCTTCATGGAAACCCACCCCGACCCGCGCAATGCACTGTGCGATGGTCCCAACGCCGTGCCGTTGAAGCACATGCGTGCATTGCTCGAACAGTTGTTGGCCTTGGACCGCGTGGTCAAGCAGCAGCCGCTGGTCGAGAACGACTTTGCCTGTTGACGCCTTTCCGAATACCTCCCGAAGCCACGTCGCCGGACGCCCCCACCCGCCGAGAAAACCGATGGCCGCTGCCTACCTGATCGTCGAATCCAGCATCAGCGACCCCGAGCAGTTCAAGGCCTACATGGCAGCCGCGCCGGCCGTGGCCCGCGAATTCGCCGGCGAGTACCTGGTCCGCGGTGGCCGCATGGCGGTGCTCGAGGGCGACTGGGCACCGCCGCGCCTGACCGTGCTGCGATACCCGAGCTTCGAGGCCGCACAGGCCATGTACGACAGCCCCGGCTACCGGGCCGCGCGCCAGTTGCGTGCCGGTGCCACCGCGATGTTCAACATGGTTCTGGTCGAAGGCGTCGACGCCCCGCCGGCCTGAACCCAACCCTTCGAAACCACCCAAGGAAAACCATGAGTGCCATCGTCGACATCGTCGGCCGAGAGATCCTCGACAGCCGCGGCAACCCCACCGTCGAATGCGACGTGCTGCTGGAAAGCGGCACGATGGGCCGTGCCGCCGTGCCCAGCGGCGCGTCCACCGGCAGCCGCGAGGCCATCGAACTGCGCGACGGCGACAAGAGCCGCTACCTGGGCAAGGGCGTCCTGAAGGCGGTGGAGCACATCAACACCGAGATCAGCGAAGCCGTACTCGGCCTCGACGCCAGCGAGCAGGCCTTCCTGGACAAGACGCTGCTCGACCTGGACGGCACCGACAACAAGAGCCGCCTCGGCGCCAACGCGACGCTGGCGGTGAGCATGGCGGTGGCGCGGGCCGCGGCTGAAGAGAGCGGCCTGCCGCTGTACCGCTACTTCGGCGGCATGGGCGGTCTGATGCTGCCGGTGCCGATGATGAACGTCATCAACGGCGGCGCGCACGCCAACAACAACCTCGACCTGCAGGAGTTCATGATCCTGCCGGTGGGTGCGCCCAGCTTCCGCGAGGCGGTGCGCTATGGTGCCGAGGTGTTCCACGCGCTGAAGAAGATCATCGACGCCAAGGGCATGCCCACCAGCGTCGGCGACGAAGGCGGCTTCGCGCCCAACGTCGAGAGCCACGAAGCCGCGATCCAGCTGATCCTGGAAGCGATCGACAAGGCCGGCTACACCGCCGGCGAGCAGATCGCCATCGGCCTGGACTGCGCCGCCAGCGAGTTCTACAAGGACGGCCTGTACCACCTCGACGGCGAGGGCCTGAAGCTCAGCGCCGCGCAGTGGACCGACATGCTCGCCAGCTGGGTCGACAAGTACCCGATCATCAGCATCGAGGACGGCATGCACGAAGGCGACTGGGACGGCTGGAAGCACCTGACCGAGCGCCTGGGCCAGAAGGTGCAGCTGGTCGGAGACGACCTGTTCGTGACGAACACCAAGATCCTGAAGGAAGGCATCGACAAGGGCATCGCCAACTCGATCCTGATCAAGATCAACCAGATCGGCACGCTGACCGAGACCTTCGCCGCCATCGAGATGGCCAAGCGAGCCGGCTACACGGCGGTGATCAGCCACCGCAGCGGCGAGACCGAAGACAGCACCATCGCCGACATCGCGGTGGGCACCAACGCCGGCCAGATCAAGACCGGCTCGATGAGCCGCAGCGACCGCATCGCCAAGTACAACCAGCTGCTGCGCATCGAGGAAGACCTGGGCGACGTCGCCGCCTACCCGGGCCGCGCGGCGTTCTACAACCTGCGTTGAGGCTACGCGGCACATGCGCCTGAAGTTCCTGGGCATCTGGCTGGCGGCCTGCGTCCTGGCTGCGCTGGCCGCCTGCGGCACACCGCCGCAGCGCGCCCAGTTCGACAGCACGCTGAGCTACAACGCCACCTACAACGACACGCTCGGCGCGATGGCCGACCAGAAGCTGATCTTCAGCGAACAGGACCGGCTCAACGGGCGCATCGTCGGCACGCGCGATGGCGAGACCATCGTCGCCACGCTGCAACCGATGCAGGACGGCACCTTGCGTGTGTCCTTCGCGGCGCAAGGTGAATCGGCGGCCGCCACGGCACTGCAGCAGAAGGTGATCGCGAGCTACATCGCCCGCACCTCCAACGCCAGCATCCTGGGCGGCATGAAGGACAAGGGCGTCGACAAGGGCCCGACGCCCTGCCCCACCGCCCCGGCCTTCTGCCCCTGAAACCCGGAACCGTAGACGCCCATGCGCTTCATCACCGCCGCGCTGCTGCTGCTGCTGGCCTTGGTGCAGGCCGAGTTGTGGGCCGGCAAGGGCGGGCGCAGCTACGTGGTGCAGTTGCAGTCGCAGTTGCAGGCGCAGCAGCAGGCCAACGAACAGGCC
The DNA here is from genome assembly GCA_044225625.1 of Rubrivivax sp. Lineage (GTDB taxonomy): Bacteria > Pseudomonadota > Gammaproteobacteria > Burkholderiales > Burkholderiaceae_C > Rubrivivax. The sequence continues at coordinate 2,795 of JBGAII010000079.1, read as the reverse complement.
CGGCTGCGCAACCAGCGCATGGCGGCCGAGGTCAGCGACCTGAAGGAAGGCCTGGAGATGGTCGAGGAAAAGGCGCGCGGCGAGCTCGGCATGGTCAAGCCGGACGAAATCCTGGTGCAGCTCAGCCCACGCCGCCCCTGACGGCCGCCGTGGCCCCTGCCGCCCCAAGTGCCCAGCCGGCCGCGCCTGCGGCCCTGTTCATCGCCGTACTCGGCACGCCCGGCACGGGCCACGTCGCGCTGGCCGAAGCGCTGGCCCGGCGCCTTGCCGAAGAGACCGGCCTGCGCTGTGCCGCAGGCCCGCTGCCGGACCGCGGTGCGGCCGTCGGCAGCGGCGTGTCCGAGGCTTTTGCGTGGGACGTCTTCGTCTGCCATGCCCAGACGCTGCTGCATTCCGCGCAGTGGCACCGCACGCACGTCGCGTTGACGCTGCTGACCGCGCTGGACCCGCTGCAACACGACCCCGCCGCGGAACGCGCCGACACGGCGCTGCGATCACGGCTGCAAGCCGCCGGGGTCACTTGGATGCTGGCCGCCGGCGTGGGCGTCGTGCGGCTGGAGTCGGCCCTCGACGCGGCAGCCGCGCTGCTGCGCGCACGCGAAACGCCGCGCCGCGGGCTGCTGACCCGCCTGACCCGACGCAACGCCGCGGCACCGCCATGGCAATGGGTCTGCGAAAAATGCGACGTGCCCGAATGCGAGCACGCGCAGCGCGTCAGTTCAGCGCATCGGCGCCCGGCGGCTGGTCTGCCTCGGGAATGAACAACCGGGCCGCATCGATCGGATCGAAGCGGTACTGGCGGCCACAGAACTCGCAGCCGACCTCGACTTCGCCGCGTTCGGCGATGATCGAGTCGACCTCCTCGCGGCCCAGCCCACGCAGCATGCCGGCCACGCGCCCGCGGCCGCAACGGCAGGCAAAGCGCGCCGGCCGCGGCTCGAAGCGGCGCACCCGTTCCTCCCAGAACAGGCGCCGCAGCACGGTGTCGGTGTCCAGCGTCAGCAGCTCCTCGCGCGTCAGCGTCGACGCGAGGTGGGCAATGCGGTTGAAGTCCTCGTTCAGTCCGATCTGATCCTCGTCACGCTCACCGGCGACGCGCGTCGCCCCCTGCGCCGGCAGGCGCTGGATCAGCAGTCCGGCGGCGATGCGGTCGTCGGCCGCCAGCACCAGCCGCGTGTCCAGCTGCGCGGACTGCAGCATGTAGTGCTCGAGCACTTGTGACAGCTGCTGCAGCGGCTCGCGCCGGTCGCCGTACAGCGGCACCACGCCCTGGTAGGGCTGCTGGCCGGGGCGGCGTTCGGCCGGGTCGAGCGTGATGGCGCAGCGTCCCTGGCCGTGCAGGTTGAGCAGCGCCTCCAGTCCGGCATCGGCCGCGACCTCGCCGCGCACCGTCGCCGTGGCGCGGAAGTTCAGTTCGCGCTGCACCTCCACGACCGCGAGCTTCACCGGCCCGTCCCCGTAGACCTGCAGGATCAGCGTGCCGTTGAAATCGAGGTTGGCCTGCATCAGCACGCCGGCTGCGGCCATCTCGCCGAGCAGCGTGCGCACCGGCGCCGCGTAGGGCTGTGCCTCGCGCCGCGCCAGCATCTCCCGCCAGCTGGCGCCCAGCCGAACCAGCTGCCCGCGTACCGGCAGGCCTTCGAACAGGAAGCGGTGCACTTCGCCCGCGGATTCAGCCAATGCGCCGGATGCCATCACGATGACGGCGCGTCTGCGCCTGGTAGGCCTCGGACAGCCGCTGGAGCAGTTGGAACTGCTCCGGCGACAGCGTACGCACGACCTTGGCCGGCGCGCCGACGATCATCGAGCCGTCGGGAAACTCCTTGCCTTCGGTGACCAGCGCCCCCGCGCCGACGATGCAGTGTCGACCGATGCGGGCATGGTTCAGCACCACCGCCTGGATACCGACGAGCGTGCCGTCGCCGATGCTGCAGCCATGCAGCATCACCTGGTGGCCCACGGTCACGTCGTCGCCCAGCGTCAGCGGCACGCCGGGGTCGCAGTGCAGCACGCTGCCGTCCTGCACGTTCGTGCGCCGGCCGAGCGTGATCCAGTCGTTGTCCCCGCGCAGCACCGCGCCGTACCAGACGCTGGCGCCTTCGCCGAGGCGCACTCGGCCGATCACGCTGGCGCTTTCGGCAACCCACGCGCCCTCGGCCAGCTCGGGCGCCCACTCGTCAAACTGGTAAATGGCCATCGATGGTTCTCGTGCGAAAGAGCGTGATTCTCGCCCGATCGCGCGGCGACGGTCCGGCCGGCCGCCAAGGCGATGGCCGCGGCTGCGGCGCCGCCGGCAGGGCTCGTCCTTCGCGTTCCAGCGCCCAGCCTTCGGTGGCTCGTTCCGGCGCATGCAGCAGCACGTGCATGGCGCCCAGTGCGCCAGCCGCGCAGCGCTGCAACAGGCGCTCGACGCCGGCCTCGTCCAGGCGCAGCGCAAACCGTTGCCAGCAGCGGTTGACGCGCGCATCGGACCAGGCGTCTTCCAGCGCGTGGCGCAGCGTCGCGCCGTCGGCCTGCGGGCCCGCTTCCAGCCGGCGCGGCAGCAGCGCACTGACAAAACGGTGGAAGTCACCACGCTGGCCTTCATCGGTCAGCAGCAGCGCAAAGGCGCGCAGCCGCTGCGTGCCGTCCGGCCGGCCGAACTCACGCGTCAGCAGGGCCTGCAGTCCCTGCACCGCGTTCAGCACGCGCAGCCGGTTCGGCGGCAGCACGTGCAGCGGCAGCAGCGCCGCCTGTGCGTGCGGCAGCGGCGTGACGAAGGAGATCAGCGTCGCCACGCGCTGCCAGGCTGCGGC
>JBGAII010000078.1:0-21148 GCA_044225625.1 Rubrivivax sp. | reverse complement strand
CAGGTAGGCCGGCGGCTGCGCGAAGTCGCGTGCGCGCTCGGCATCGACCAGCAGTACCGCGGCGGCGCCGTCGTTTTCCATGCAGCAGTCGTACAGACGCAGCGGCTCGACGATCCAGCGCGCCGCGTCGTAGCGTGCGGCATCCAGCGGCTTGCCGTGCATCACGGCGCGCGGGTTGGCCTGCGCGTGGTGGTAGCTGGCCAGCGCGATGGCGCGCAGCGCCTCGGGCCCGATGCCGTGTTCGTGCAGGTAGCGCTTGATGCGCAGCGTGAACTTCTGCGGCGGTGCGATCACGCCGTAGGGCGTCTGGTAGGCCATCTCGCCGGACACGGCGTTGTCGCCCACCTGCTGGCCGAAACGGCCGAATTCGCCCTGCGCCAGCCCGCGGTACACGACCACGCATTCGGCCAGGCCGGCGGCGATGGCTGCGGCGCCGTTGGCCACTGCGGCCGCGCAGCCGCCGCCGCCGCCGCCCCATTGCATCGTCGCCGTGCGCAGCTGGTGGATGCCCAGCGCCGCGGCCAGCCGCGCCGGGTCGTTGCGCTCGTTGGCATAGGAGGCGAAGCCGTCGATCTGCCGCGGGTCCAGCCCGGCATCGGCGCAGGCCGCCAGGATGGCCTTCAGCACCAGCACGAACTCCGGGTCCGGCGAGCGGCCATGCTTGGTGTACGGCGTCTCGCCGATGCCGACGACCGCGACGCGTCCGCGCAGCGTGCGTGGCGTCGCCATGCTCGCCTTCAGTCGCCGGCCGCGGTGGCCCGCGGGGCGATGCGATCGCCGAACACCCCTTCGGCCGCCAGCGCGGCGATGCGCGTGTCGTCGTAGCCCAGCACCTCGCGCAGCACCTGCTCGCTGTGCTGGCCGATGGTCGGCGCCGATGCTGTCGGGTCGACGACCACGGCGTGCGCGCATAGCGGATCGGCGAGCGCAGGTTCGGCACCTGGCCGACCGTGGAACAGGAATCCGACTCGCTTCGCGCGCGCCTCCGGCAGGCGCGGCGTCGCCAGCACCTGCACCTCGCCGCAGGATCTGCGCCGCGCGCATGCCGTTCTACCCAGTAGGCCGGGGCCAGGCTGTTCGGCGAAGATGTCTTCGAGGATGCCGAACAGCTCCTGCTGGCGCGCCAGGCGGCCGTTGCGCTCGGCCAGCACCGGGTCGTTGGCCAGGTCCGGCCCATCAGCACCTGCAGCTTTGAGGCGGTTGAAGATGCGTTGCCGCAGTTGATGCTCGAAGGCGCCGTCGCTGGCACGGGGCCGCCCAGGCGGAGTCGGTGCTGGTGTTGCCGTGCCGCTTGTGCTCGAAGCCGGTCATCAGGTGTTGCATCGAGGCCCAGCCGGTCATCATCAGCGCGGTGTCGAACAGGCCGACCTCGACGTACTGGCCTTCGCCGGTCGGGTTGTCGGCCCGTTGGCGGGCGAAGAGCGCGCCAGCACCGCGTTGCCGACCATCATCGCGGTCGAGATGTCCATCACCGCCGAGCTGGCGCGCACGCCCTGGCGGTCGGGGCAGCCGTTCATCGCGACGAAGCCGCTCTCGGCCTGCGCGATCGGGTCGAAGCCCAGGCGGTCGGCTTGAGGGGCCTTCGCGGCCGTAGGCCGAGATCGCGGAGCGATCTTCGGGTTGAGCCGGCAGACTTCGTAGCCCAGGCCCAGCCGGTCCATCACGCCGGCGGAGAAGTTCTCGATCACCACGTCGGCGCCGGCGATCAGCTCGCGCGCGATGGCGATGCCCTCGGGCTTCTTCAGATCCAGCGCCAGGCTGCGCTTGTTGCGGTTGGCCCAGAAGAAGGGCGCACCCTGGGCCGGCAGCTCGGCCGGCACCGGCGGGTAGTAGCGCAGTTCGTCGCCGCGCGCCAGCGGCTCGATCTTGATGACGTCGGCACCCATGTCGGCAGCATCATCGTCGCCAGCGGGCCGGCGATGAAATGCGTGAAGTCGACGATGCGGATGCCGCCCAGCACCTTGGGGCGATCCGCCGGCTGCGGCCGAGTAGGGCGGAGATCCTATGCGCAGCTGGTCTGGAGCTTGGCTCGTAGCGCCTCAGGGCTCGTAGCCGAAGCCGGCGCCCAGGCGTGCCTGCATGAACTCGGCGCCCAGCTCCGACCAGTTGCCGCCGGTGGGAACGGTCAGCGACACGGCGCGCCACATCAGCGACTGCGGCTTGTCGGCCGAGGCCGGGCGCTGGCCGTCCTTGACGAAGCGGCCCACCGTGTCCAGCAGCATGCGGCGCGTGCGCGCGATGCCGGTGTCGCTGGTGCGCAGGTGTTCCTTGCTGCGGTCGTAGATCGGCGCCACGCCCGATTGTGCGGCGGCGTCCTGCACCCACAGGCCCGGCAGGCCGGAGTTGTAGGTGTCCTGCCAGCGCGTGGCTGAACTGGTAGGCATTGCCGCGGTTGTACTTGCTCCAGTACTTCGGGAACGGGTCGGTGACCGGGCGGGTCTCGAACGAGCCGTCGGACGCATGGCCGGTTTCGCGCCCGCGGTGGCCGCTCTTGAACAGCGCGCGTGTCTTCTCGTAGAAGGGCTGCGTCGGGTGGTACGAGAACATGATGCACAGCGTGTGCTCGTCGTCGATCGGCACCCAGGCATGGCCGCTCAGCTCGGGAAACTGGCTGAACGGCGGCACCAGCGTGTAGAAGGGCATCAGGAACTGGTTGACGCGGATGTACTGGTGCTCGGCATCGAGCTTGCGCCGCGAGCCGATGCTGATGCCGGCTTCGTGCGGCACGCATTCGAAGGTCGGCGCGCAGGTCTTGGCCTGCTTCCACTGGTTGATCACGCCGTCCTCGTGCACGCGGCCGTGCAGGATGGCCGCGTGCGCCGAGTCGATCTCGCCTTCCAGCGCCTGCAGCCAGTTGCATTCCTGCACGCGGATCGAGATCGCCACCTGCTCCTCGGGCACGAGGTTCCACTCCAGGTCCGGCAGCGCGGGCGCGGCATCGGGCTCGGGCCCCATGTAGGCCCAGAGGATGCCGTTGCGCTCGCGCACCGGGTAGGCGGTGATCTTCATGCGCGAGCACATCGGGCTGTTGGCCGGCTCGGCCGGCATTTCCTGGCAACGGCCGTCGGTGCCGAACTTCCAGCCGTGGTACACGCAGCGCAGGCCGTCGTCCTCGTTGCGGCCGAAGACCATCGGCGCGCCGCGGTGCGGGCAGGCATGGTCGACCAGGCCGACGCGGCCGCTGCTGTCGCGGAAGGCCACCAGGTCCTCGCCCAGCAGCCGCACGCGGTGCGGCTGTCCATCGCGCTCGACATCGCTGCTGCGCAGGAAGGGGATCCAGTGCAGCCGCATCAGCCGGCCCATCGGCGTGCCCGGGCCCACGCGGACCAGGGTCTCGTTGTCTTCGTGCGTCAGCATCGCAAAACTTTGATTGGTTGAACCTTAGGACATTTTGGGGTTCAGATCGGCCCGTCAAGCAGATCCGAGCGCGGCCACGTGCTGCTTGCGCTCACCATCATGAGCGCCAGTGCCGACACGATTCCCGTCCTGATCCGCCAGATCCGCCAGGAGGCGTGGGACATCCATTCCTTCGAGCTGGTGGCCGCCGACGGCGGGCTGCTGCCCGGCTTCGAGGCCGGCGCGCATGTCGACCTCGACCTGCCGGAGCGCATGCGCCGCAGCTACTCGCTGTACGGCGCGCCGGGCGAGCGCCGCTGCTGGCGCATCGCGGTCAAGCGCGAGGCGGCGGGCCGGGGCATCGGCGCTGCACGACAGCGCGCGGGTCGGCCAGACGCTGCAGGCCTTCGCGTCGGTCAACGATTTCCCGCTGGTCGAGGACGCGCCGGCCAGCGTGTTGATTGCCGGCGGCATCGGCGTGACCCCGATCCTGGCGATGATCGAACGCCTGTCCGCGCTGCGGCAACCCTGGCAAGCTGCACTACGGTGCGCGGCGCGCGCGTCCTGGCCTTCGGCGAGCGGCTCGAGACGCTGGCCGCGGCCGGCGGCGAACTGTTCGTGCATTTCAGCGGCGATGGCGGCGGTCGGCTCGACCTGCGTGCGATCGCCGCGGCGGCGCCCGCCGGGGCGCAACTCTATGCCTGCGGGCCGAACCCGCTGCTCGACGACTTCGTCGCCGCGGCGGCGGCGGTCGGCGTCGACGCGGCGCGCGTGCACATCGAGCGCTTCGGTGCCGCCACGGCGCCGGCGACCGCCGGCGGCTTCGTCGTCGAACTGGCGCGCGACGGCCGCTGCCTGGAGGTGCCGCCGGGCAAGTCGGTGCTCGACGTGCTGCTCGACCACGGCGTCGACGTGCCCTATTCGTGCATGCAGGGCATCTGCGGCAGCTGCCGGGTGGGCGTCAAGGCCGGCGAGCCGGAGCACCGCGACGACTGCCTGAGCGACGCCGAGCGCGCCCGCCAACACGGCCATGGCCGTGTGCTGCTCGGGCTCGCGCTCGGCGAAGCTGGTGCTCGACCTGTAGCAGGCTGGCGGTGCCGGCGGGCAGGCGCGCATTGACGGCCGCCCGTGATCGCCACTACCATCGGTCTAATGGTAGAACCACTTCAAAAGGAGACATCGATGAGCCTCGCAGCCAACACGGGTCCGGCGCCGTCGGCGTCCGCACGCCGCGCCGTCGTCCGCCGGCTGGCGCTGGGCGTACTCGGTCTGGGCCTCGCGTTCGGTGCGGCCGCGCAGGAAGGGCCGTTCCCGAACCGCGCCATCCGCATCGTCATTCCCACCGCGCCGGGCGGCAACCTGGACCTGCTGGCGCGCATCGTCGCCGAGAAGCTGCAGGCCGCCTGGGGCCAGCAGGTGATCGTCGAGTCGCGTGCCGGCGCCAACACCACGCTGGCCACCACCTACGTGGCCAAGGCGCCGCCCGACGGCTACACGGCGCTGTTCACGATCAGCGGCTTCGTGCAGAACCTGGTGCTGCAGGCCAATCCGCCCTACAAGGCGTCGGACCTGGCGCCGGTGTCGATCGTGGCTTCGTTCCCCATCGCCATGGCGGCCCATGCCGCGGTGCCGGTGAAGACGCTGGCCGACGTGGTCAAGCTGGCCAAGGAAAAGCCGGGCGGGCTGACCTACGGCAGCTACGGCCTGGGCTCGGGCGGGCACATCATCGGCGCCGGCCTGAACAAGGCCGCCGGCATCGACATCACCCATGTGCCGTACAAGGGCGAGGCGGCCTCGTTCCCCGACCTGGCGAGCGGCCGCATCCAGTTCGCCTACGGCTCGGTCGGCTTCTATGGCCGGCAGCTGTCCGAGGGCAAGGTCAAGCTGATCGTGGTGGCCAGCCCGGCACGGTTGAAGGAATATCCCGACGTGCCGACCTTCGCCGAGGCCGGTTATCCGGACATCAACCTCGCCGGCTGGGGCGCGCTGTTCCTGCCTGCCGGTACGCCGCAGGCGATCGTCGACAAGTGGTCGCAGGAGGTGCATCGCATCACGCAGATGCCGGACGTGCAGAAGAAGATCGCCGACATGGGCTTCATTCCGATCGGCAACTCCAGCGAGGAGTTCGCGCGCGTAGTCGCGGCGAGCACATCAACGCTGGGGCGCGGTCATCCGTGGCGCGGCATCGAAGCGCAAGATAGGCGGACAGGCACAGACACGCGTCAGCCGGAGGCGAAACCGAGCTGCCCCATCGTCCAGGGCGGCATGCAGTGGGTGGGCACGGCCGAGATGGCCGCGGCCGTCAGCAACGCCGGCGGCCTGGGCACGCTGTCGGCGCTGACGCAGCCGACGCCGGAGGACCTGGGGCGCGAGATCGAGCGCTGCCGCGCGCTGACCGACCAGCCCTTCGGCGTCAATGTGACGATGCTGCGCGTGTCGGCGCCGCCGTACGAGCGCATCGTGTGCCCCCGCCAGCGTCGAGGTGATGGAAACGCCAGCAACGGCGGAGGGTGTCGCCCGGCTGCGCGTATGAGGCGGGCATCACGATCGTCCACAAATGCACCTCGGTGCGCCATGCGCTGGCGGCGCAGAAGCGCGGGGTCGACATCGTCAGCATCGACGGTTTCGAATGCGCCGGCCATCCGGGCGAGGACGACGTGCCGGGGCTGGTGCTGATTCCGGCCGCGGTGCGTGCGCTGCAGGTGCCGGTGATCGCCTCCGGCGGCATCGCCGACGGCCGCGGCATGGCCGCCGCGCTGGCGCTGGGGCGGAAGGCGTGAACATGGGCACGCGCTTCGTCGCGACCACCGAGGCGCCGGTGCACGATCGCATCAAGCAGGCGCTGGTGGCCGCGCGCGAGACCGACACGCGGCTGATGTTCCGCACCCTGCGCAACAGCGCGCGCGTGCTGGCCAATGCCACGTCGGAAGAGGTGCTCCGCCTCGAGCGCCGCGAGGGCGGCGCCGGTTTTAGGAACTGCGCCCGCTGGTCGCCGGCGCGCACGGCCGTGCGGCGCTGCAGTCGGGGCAGGTGGACGACGGCGTGGTCTGGGCGGGGCAGGTGGTCGGGCTGATCGACGACATTCCGAGCTGCGCCGACCTGTTGCAGCGCATGGTTCGCGAGTGCCGCGAACGGCTGGCTGCGGCCGCCGCACTGTGCTGAGCGCCGCGGCCGGCGAGGCCGCCTTCCCGCTGGGCAGCGGCGAGCGCCACACGCAGTCGGTGCCCTTCACCCGGGCCTTGCAGGCGCGCTGGCTGGGCTGCACGACGCCGCGGGCGCGGGCGGCCGCTGGCGCGCCTGCGCCTGCCGTGCCATGCGGCCGTGCGCGGCGCCGACGGGGCCATCGACCGGCGCGCTGGTCGCGCGCCTGGATCGGCGCCGGCGCACCGGCCTGTTATGGCGCCGGCGTCTCGACCGGCGCGACCGCGACGCTGGAACTGCGCATCGATTTCGCGATGGCGCCGCGGGCCGGCGCCGACCTGCTGCTCGAGACCCGCTGCGTCACCGCCGATGCCTGGTCGGCGCTGGTGGTCGGCGAGGCCCGCCACGACGGCGATGCGCAGCCGGTGGCGCGCATGAGCGGGCGCTATGCCGTCGGCCTGGGCCCCGGCCGGGCCAATGACGACAGCGAGACACCGGCCGCGCGGGCGGCGAATGCGGCGCGCCATGCCGATGCGGCCGCGCCCGAGGTCGCGCACTTCGATGCGCTGCTCGGCGGTGCGTTCGACGGCGAGGATTTCGTGCTGCCGTTCCAGCCGTGGCTGGTGGGCTCGGTCGCCTTGCCGGCGCTGCACGGCGGCGTCGTCGCGGCCGGGCTGATGAATGCGGCGTCACGTGCGCGTCCGCAGGCGGGGTCCGAACGCGAGGGCGGCCTGCAGCTCGTGAGCCTGAACCTGCAGTTCCTGCGCGCCGCGCGGGCCGAGCAGACCTGCTTCAGCGCGGCCGCGTTCAAGACCGCGCGTGCGGCCTACGTCGCCGCGCGGGGCCACGCAGCGGGGCGGCCGGCGCGAAGTGGCGACGCTGCAGGCCTTGTACGCCTGATGTGAATGGAGATGCGAATGGGACCGTTGCAGGAGCTTCCAAGATCATCGAGATGGCGGCCATCGGCCCCGCGCCGCTGGCCGGCATGCTGCTCGCCGACATGGGCGCGGAAGTGACCCGCATCGACCGTCTCGGCGACGCCGACCTGGGCATCAAGCGCGACCCGCGCTTCGACCTGGCCTCGCGCGGCAAGCGCTCGGTGGCGCTGGACATCAAGTCGCCGGCCGGCCGCGACGCGGTGCTGCGCATCGTGCGCGGTGCCGATGCGCTGATCGAAGGCTTCCGCCCGGGCGTGATGGAGCGCCTGGGGCTGGGGCCGCAGGATTGCCAGGCGGTGAATCCGGGCCTGGTGTTCGGCCGCATGACCGGCTGGGGCCAGCAGGGGCCGCTGGCGCAGGCCGCGGCGCACGACATGAACTACATCGCGCTCACCGGCGCGCTGGAGGCGATCGGCGCGGACGGCGGGCCCCCGGTGGCGCCGCTGAACCTGGTCGGCGATTTCGGCGGCGGTTCGATGTTCCTGGCGCTGGGCGTGCTGGCCGCGTTGCTCGAACGCACGCGCTCCGGCCAGGGCCAGGTGGTCGATGCGGCCATCGTCGACGGCGTCAGCGCGTTGATGGCCGGCATCCACGGCCAGCTGGCCGGCGGCACCTGGCGCATGCAGCGCGGTGAGCACGTGCTCGGCGGCGCCGCGCCGTGGAACACCGTGTACGAAACACGCGACGGGCGGCATGTCAGCATCTGCGCGATCGAACAGCGCTTCTTTGCCGAGCTGCTGAAGCGGCTGGACATCGACCCGGCCAGCGTGCCGGATCGCATGGACCGCGCCCACTGGCCGGCGCTGCGCGAACGCTTCGCGAAGATCTTTGCCGGCCGCACGCGCGACGAATGGTGCACCGTGCTCGAAGGCAGCGACGCCTGCTTCGCGCCGGTGCTGCACATCACCGAGGCGGCGCAGCATCCGCATGCGCTGGCACGCGAGGCCTTCGTCACCCGCGACGGCGTGCGCCAGCCGGCACCGGCGCCGCGCTTCGACCGCACGCCGAGCCAGGTTCAGGGCCCGACCCTGGCGCAGGCCGGCCAGCATTCCGACGCGGTGCTGCGGGACGCCGGCTTCAGCGCGGCAGAGATTGCGGCATTGCGTGAGGCCGGGGTCGCCGGCTGACGCGGCGCTGGCCCGTGCCCGGGCCTACGGCAGCGGTTGTGCCTGGGGAAAGCGCCAGGTGCCGTCGAGCACCGCCTGCTGCGGGCGGTACAGCCGCACCATGTAGTTCCAGCCCGGCGTGATCGGCAGGCAGTTCAGCGCGCCGCCGTCGCAGCCGCCGAACTGCAGCGTGATCGCGCCGTCCGCGCCGCGCCGGGCGGTCAGGTTGTTCAGCGAGTAGGCGTTGCGCGCATTCTTCTCGAAATAGCCCTTGGCGTTGTAGACACTGACCGACCAGAACGCATTCACCGGCACGTCCTTCACCGTGAGCCGATGGACCGTGCGGCCATCGTTGCGGGCCGGCGTGACACTGAGGTAGACCGCTTCCTTGTCCGGGTTGCCGCCCCAGGCCGATGCCGAGCCCAGCAGATGCCGCACCGGGTCCACCTGGCCCTTGGCGCCGAACATGCGGTTCTTGTCCGGCAGGGTGTCGGCGAGCACGTTGAGCGCGTCGCGCACACGGTTCTGGCTGGACGGGTCCCATCGCGGCACCTCGAACGTGCCGGGTGAGGGCTGCTCGACCTGGATCGCGTCCTGCAACTTGTGCACCGCCGCCAGGTCCTGCGCATCGTTCGGATCGGCCAGGATGCGCACCGCCGCGATGACGTAGCGCGTGCCGATGTCTTCGCGCGTCAGCCGGTGTGTGCCGCCGCCGTAGACGACCGTCGGCGTGTAATGGTCCTGGTTGATCAGCTGCATCGACAGAAAGCGCTGGCCCGCATCGGGCAGCGTGATGCTCACCGACCCGGCATCGAGGTCGAAGACTGCGGCCGAGTACAGCGTGTCGCGGTTCATGCGGATGACCTCCTGGCGATCGATCGGCGTGGTCTGGCGGTTGTGGTCGAACTTGGCGAAGCCGCCGCGCCGTACCGTGGCGCCGAAATACAGGTCGCTCTCGGCGCGGGCGAAGTTCTCGACCGTCACCGGCACCGCGCCACCTCCGGCAGCGCCCGCCGTCGTGCCCGCGGCGACCGGCTGCAGCGCCGGGGCCTTCCAGCGGCCGTCGATGGCTTCGGGCTTGGGCCAGTACAGCCGCATCACGGCCCAGAACGGGCCCTTCGGCGCCGGCAGCCAGTTCGATTCCAGCGCCTTGCCCGGCGACGTGTGCTGCACGTACAGCGTGACACCGCCGTCGGCGTCCTTCTTCAGGCCCGGCAGCATCGGCGAATTGATCAGGTAGCGTTTCAGCGGGTTCGCCACCAGCAGGCTCTGCGGCAGCTCGTACATCGTCAGCGACCAGAATGCGTTCACCGGCGGCAACTGCCCGGGCCCGAAGCGCAGCGTGTAGGACCTGCTGCCGTCGAGCGCGGCGCCGCCGGCATCGGCGTAGTACGCGGGGTAGAGCGCTTCCTCCTTCGAGTTGCCGTAGATGCCGAGCACGGCCGAGGCCATGCGCACGAGATAGTCGTTCTTCAGGAACTCGCGCGTGCCGAAGCCTTCGGCCGCGGTGCGCTTGCCGGTGTCGAGATCGGCCTTCTTGAAGGCCTCGAACTGCGCCCAGGCATCGGCCATGCCGGCGGCGACGGCGGCGCGCAGTTCCGGCGTCAGCTCGGCCGCCTTGAAACGACCGTTCGGGCCGATGCCCAGCCGACCGAAACGCGACATCAGCGTTTGCTCCGACGGATGGATCGGCGACAGGCCGAGCGTGAAGTTCAGCACCTCGAAGAACTCGGGCGAGGTGCGCTGCTGCTCGACGCTCAGCGGCCGGACGAAGTTCAACGGCGGGACCGGCGCCGGGGCGGGCTTGCCGAGGAAGGCCGACAGCGTCTGCACCTTGTAGCCGGCCTGCAGCTTCTTCACCGCGGCAATGTCGGCGGCATCGAACAGCTGGGTGCGGTACAGCACCCAGCCGAGATTTGTCTCGGAGCGGATCACCGCCCGGATGCCGGCGGGCGTCTCGCCCTGCCAGCCCGGACCGGCCAGCAGATAGTGGCCGGCGCCGCTGCCGGTGGCGCGGCTGCCGACATAGGCATAGTTGAAGGTGTAGGCGTCGATGAACTGCAGCGAGTAGTAGCGCTTGGCGTCCACGGCGGGCACGCTGATGACCAGCGGCTGCGCCCGCAGGTCGGTGCCGAGCTGCGAATACGGCGTGTCCGAGTTGGGCGTCTGGATGGTGCGGTCGTCGGGCGTGTAGACGCGTGCCTCGTTGTGGATCTGGTTCCACGGCGCCTTGAACGCGCTGCCGCTGCGGTCGACGAAGTACGAATGCAGCACGCGGTAGTTGTCGACCATCGGGAAGCCGTAGACATAGGCGTCGCGGGCAATCTGCCGCGCTTCGTCGGCCGTCAGCGGCTGCGCTGCGGCGATCGACGTGGACAGCAGCGCGGCGGCGCACAGTGCTGCGGCGGGCAGGTGGCGGGTTCGGGATGCAGGCATGCGGCCTCCGGGGCATGGGCCCGCCTGAGGCCAGGCGGACATCGACATGGCGCCGCCACGAGCTCTTGCATAAGCTTCTTACTTCGGCGCCGGCAGGGTGCCCGCAGTCTAGTCAAGGGGGAGTCGTCGAATTGTCCGAATCCGAACAAAGCCGGCGCCGCCGTCCGGCGCTATCGCGCGCCGACGCCGAGCGCGTTGTCGCGAGTGCGGGCTGGCTGCCCGCCACGCCGGCGCCGTTCCGCGCCGAGGTGCTGCGCCATGCGCGGCTGCAGCACTGCGCGCCCGGCGACACGATCTTCCGCTACGGCGATGCGCCCGGTGGCATCTACGGCCTGGTGGCCGGCACGCTGCGCATCAACACCGCGCCGCCGGACGCGGTGCCGCGGCTGATTCATCTGGGCATGCCGGGGGCGTGGACCGGTGAGGGCTGCTTCCTGACCGCTCAGCCGCGGCGGGCCGAGATGCAGGCGCTGGGCGAAGCCTGGCTGATGCACCTGCCGCTACCGTCGATGGAGCAGATCGCGGCGGCCGATCCACGCGCCGAGCGCCATTTCGGCAGCATCGCGGTGTTGACGGTCGACGTGCTGATCCGCATCGTGCACGACCTGCAGAAGCGCGATGCCAGCCGGCGCATCGCGTCCGTGCTGCACCGTGCGGCGTGGATCGGCGCCGTGCCGATCCCGCTGTCGCAGTCGGAGATCGGCATCATGGCGAATGCCTCGCGGCAGCAGGTCAGCGCCGCGATGCGGCGCTTTGCCGAGGCCGGCTGGATCGAGACCACCTACCGCTCGATCACGGTGGCCCAGCCGCAGGCGCTGCGGGACTACGCAGCGCGTGACGAGGACGACTGACGCGCGACCGGGCCAGGGGCTCGGCAGCCCTCAGAGCTTGACGCGCCCCGAATCGACCAGCTTGCGCGTCTTGACCAGCTGCTCGTCCAGGAAGGACTGCAGGTGGTCCGGGCCCCAGCCGACCGATTCGAAGCCCAGGTCCAGCATCTTCGCCTGCACGTCCGGCAGCATGATCACGCGGTTCAGCTCCGCCGACAGCTTGGCGACGACGGGCTTGGGCGTGGCGGCCGGCAGGAAGACGCCACCCCAGCCGGGCATGTTCACCGCGGGCAGGCCGCTTTCGGCAAAGGTCGGCACGTCGTTGTAGACCGGGAAGCGCGTCGGGCTGGCGACGGCCAGCGCCTTGATCTTGCCGGGGTAGCGCGACGCACCGCCGAGCGAGGCGATGACGGCGTCGATCTGGCCGCCCAGCACGTCCTGGATCGCCGGTGCCTCGCCCTTGTAGGGCACGTGCGTGGTCTCGATGCCGGCCGCGGCGTTCAGCTGCTCGCCGACGAAATGCCCGCCCGAGCCCTGGCCGTAGGAGCCGTAGCTCAGCTTGCCCGGCTCCTTCTTCGCCAGCGCCACCCATTCCTGGATGGTGTTCACGCCCAGCGACGTGCGCACGCCGATGGCGATCGGCGTCAGCACCAGCATGCTCACCGGCACGAAGTCCGCGGTCTTGTAGCCGGCCGCGGGCTGCAGGATGGTGGTGCTGAGGAAGTTGCTGTTGGTCAGCAGCATCGTGTGGCCGTCGGGCGCCGAGCGCGCCACCGCGACCGCGGCGATGGCGCCGCTGGCGCCGGGCTTCGATTCGACGATCACCGTCTGGCCCCAGGCCTCGGTGAGCTTCTGGCCGACCATGCGCATCATCGTGTCGTGTCCGCCGCCGGCGGGCACGGTGATGATGATGCGCAGCGGTGCGCTGGGGTAGGTCTGCGCGCGCACGGCCGGCAGCGCCAGCGTGGCGGCCAGCCCGGCAGAGCCCTGCAGCAGGCGGCGGCGGGAAACGGTCATGGGTCTTGTCTCCGGAGGGTTGGCGGTGCGGCTACTTGAGCAGGTCGCGCGCGATCACCATGCGCTGGATCTGGTTCGTGCCTTCGAAGATCTGCGCCAGCTTGGCGTCGCGCATCATGCGTTCGACCGGGTAGTCCATGGTGTAGCCGTAGCCACCGAAGACCTGCACCGCGTCGGTCGTCACGCGCATCGCCATGTCGCTGCTGAAGCACTTGGCCATGCTGGCCAGCATGTTCAGGCGCGCGAAGTCGCCGGTGTCGCCGGCGCGCGCATTCGTAGACCAGCGCCCGCGCCGCCTGATGTTCATCGCCATGTCGGCCAGCATGAACTGGATGCCCTGGAACTCGGCGATCGCGCGCTTGAACTGCTTGCGCTCCTTGGCGTAGGCGATCGATGCCTCCATCGCGCCCTGCGCCAGGCCGACGCACTGCGCGCCGATCGTCGGGCGGTTCATGTCCAGCGCGCGCAGGCTGGCGCGGAAGCCCTTGCCTTCCTCGCCGATCAGGTTGCTCGGCCGGCACGCGCACGTTGTCCAGGAAGATCGGCGTGTTCGCGCCGATCTTGCGCTCGTGGCGGTGATGCCCTTCATCTTCTTCGGCTCGATGCGCGCTGATGCCGTCGGCTGGCGGTGCGCGCCATCAGCGCGATGTACTTCGACGCCGTAGCTGCACCACTCGCCGATGACGTAGCTGTCGCCGTCCTCGGCGTCGTCATCGCGCTGACGTCGAGCCGGCCTGCGGCTCGGAGATGGCGATCGCGGTGACCACGCCGCCGGCCGCGATCTTCGGCACCCACAGCTGCATCAGGCCCATCTCGCCGAACAGCTTGACCAGTTCGGTGTCATTGGCGAGGCGGGCTACTTGAGCAGGTCGCGCGCGATCACCATGCGCTGGATCTGGTTCGTGCCTTCGAAGATCTGCGCCAGCTTGGCGTCGCGCATCATGCGTTCGACCGGGTAGTCCATCGTGTAGCCGTAGCCACCGAAGACCTGCACCGCGTCGGTCGTCACGCGCATCGCCATGTCGCTGCTGAAGCACTTGGCCATGCTGGCCAGCATGTTCAGGCGCGCGAAGTCGCCGGTGTCGCCGGCGCGCGCGCATTCGTAGACCAGCGCCCGCGCCGCCTCGATGTTCATCGCCATGTCGGCCAGCATGAACTGGATGCCCTGGAACTCGGCGATCGCGCGCTTGAACTGCTTGCGCTCCTTGGCGTAGGCGATCGATGCCTCCATCGCGCCCTGCGCCAGGCCGACGCACTGCGCGCCGATCGTCGGGCGGTTCATGTCCAGCGCGCGCAGGCTGGCGCGGAAGCCCTTGCCTTCCTCGCCGATCAGGTTCTCGGCCGGCACGCGCACGTTGTCCAGGAAGATCGGCGTGTTCGGCGCACCGCGCCAGCCCATCTTGCGCTCGTGGCGGCCGAAGCTGATGCCCTTCATCTTCTTCGGCTCGATGACGAAGCAGCTGATGCCGTCGGCCCCGGTTTCGCCCGCGGTGCGCGCCATCAGCGCGATGTACTCGGCCTCGACGCCGTAGCTGCACCACTGCTTGCGGCCGTTGATGACGTAGCTGTCGCCGTCCTTGACCGCACGCGTCGTCATCGCGCTGACGTCCGAGCCGGCCTGCGGCTCGCTGATGGCGATGGCGGTGACCACGCCGCCGGCCGCGATCTTCGGCAGGAAGCGCTGGCGCTGCTCCTCGCTGCCGAAGTGCAGCAGCGGCATCGAGAACATCGTGTTCAGCCCGGCGATCGAGCCGGCCGCCGGCGAGAAGCGGCTGATCTCCTCGCGCGCGATGCAGACCATCGTCAGGTTGCCTTCGGGGCCGCCGTACTTTTCCGGCACCCACAGCTGCATCAGGCCCATCTCGCCGAACAGCTTGACCAGTTCGGTGGGGAAGCGGTCCTTCTCGTCGATCTCGGCGGCAATGGGCGCGACGCGCTGTTCGGCCATGCGGCGCACGCTGTCGCGAAACGCCAGTTGTTCTTCGGTGAAGTTCATGAGGTTCTCCTTGGGGAAGTGGGTGCGGCCTCGTCCCGGGGCCAGGCCGGGTTGTGGATCTGCAGCGTTTCGCGCAGCGTCTGGCGCAGGTGCTGCAGCAGCGCCTGATCAGTCAGCGTGACGTTGCCGGCCAGGATGTTGTCGGCCAGCGCGGCATTCAGTTCGGCGAGCGAGCCATCGCGGCCGGTCAGCGCGCGCAGGCGCGAATGTTCGGCCTGTTGCTGCGCGGGCGCCAGGCGCAGCTCGCGTTCGATCAGGCGCAGCAGGTTGACGGTGACGCGCGTCTGGAAGCGGTGGTAGTCCGGCAGCGTCGGCAGCAGATCGCCTTCCAGGTAGTCGGCGGCCGCCTGCAGCAGCGTGGCGGTGTCGGGAACGGTCACGCTCATGCGGTCATCCTCTCCGTGAGGCCGCAGCGTTCCGAGCGACCGCCGCGGATCCGGCTCTGCCGGTCCGCCAGCGGTGCCCCCTTGAGGGGGCGCGCGAAGCGCGTAGGGGGTGGGTTCATTTCGTCAGGTTCAGCAGGTCCCACAGCGGCTCTTCCAGTCGCCGGCCGATGGCGGCCAGTTCGACGCGTGCGGGCCGGCCATCGGCGCGCTTGGCACTGCCGCGGTGGACGCAGGAGATGGCCCACTTCAGGTTGTTGAGCACTTCCCAGAAGCGCACGCGCTCGGGTTCCACGCGCTCGCCGCCGGCAGCTTCGTAGGCGGCGTACAGGTCCTCGCGGCTGCCGAAGCCGCCGACCGGTTCGCCGCCGCCGAAGCGCCAGCTGCGCAGGCAGAGCACGGCCAGGTCCTGCATCGGGTCGCCGATGCGGGCGATCTCCCAGTCGAGCACGCAGCGCAGCCCTTCCGGTCCGACGATCAGGTTGCCGGTGCGGAAGTCGGCATGCACCACCGACCAGCGCCATTGCGCGGGCAGGTGAGAGCGCACCCAGCACAGGCCGTAGGCCAGCGCCGGATGCTGCCGCTCCAGGCCATTCAGGCGGTCCGCGTAGAGCTGCAGTTCATCGGCCGGCGTCAGCGTCTGCAGAAAGGGGAAGTCCTGCCGCGGCAGCTGGTGGATGCGGGCCAGCGCCTCGCCGCACTGCTGCGCCAGCACCCGCCGGGCCCCGGCGAAGGCCTCGTCGCGCACGATGCGGCGGCCGAGTGTTTCGCCGTCGATGCGCCGCGTCACGTAGCCGGCGCCCAGGCCGTCCTGCGGCGCCAGCAGCAGCAGCAGCTCGGGCGCCGGCACGCCGGCCGCGCGGGCCGCCGTCATCAGCGCGGCATCGTGCTCGGCGTTCAGCTTGGGCAGGCGCGCGCCGGCCGGCGGCGCGGTGGATTCGTCCAGCAGTTGCAGGATGCAGCGCTCGCGGCGCTCGCCATGCACCCAGTCGAAGGCCCAGGTCTGCTTGGTGGCGCCGCCGGTCAGGCGCTGCAGCTCCTGCAGTTCGCCGGCCCAGCCCAGCCGGCGCGACAGCAGTGCCGGCAGGTCGCGGCCCAGTTCGGAAGCCTCGATCGGCATGTCTTTAGATCCGGCGGCCGGCCGCCTGCCAGAACGGGTCGCGCAGCTGGCGCTTGAAGATCTTGCCGCTGTCCTGGCGCGGCAGCGCGGCATGAAAGTCGATGCGCTTGGGCACCTTGACGCTGGCCAGCCGCTGGCGCAGCCAGTCCTGGATCTCCTTGGCGCCGACCGTGCCGCCCGGCACGCGCTCGACGGCCGCGACCAGCGACTCGCCCATGTCCTCGTCCGGGATGCCGAAGACCGCGCAGTCCTGCACGCCGGGGCATTGCAGCAGCGCCATCTCGATCTCGGCCGGATAGATGTTGGTGCCGCCGATGATCACCATGTCCGAACGGCGGTCGCACAGGTAGAGGTGCCCGTCCTTCAGGTAGCCGACGTCGCCCACGCTGATCAGCCCGTCGCGTTCGACGCTGGCCCGCTTCTCGGGGTGGTTCAGGTACGTGAAGTCGGCGTAGCAGGGCACGCGCATGTAGATCTCGCCGATCTCGCCGTCGGGCAGCCTGGCGCCCTGTTCGTCGTAGAACGCGATGCGCGTGCCCGGTGTCGGCACGCCGACGCTGCCCGGATAGGACAGCGCGTCCTGCGGCGTGGCCAGCGTCGCGGTGCCGACCTCGGTGCCGCCGTAGGTCTCGTAGACCACCGGCCCCCACCAGTCCATGAACTCGCGCTTGATCTCGGCCGGGCAGGGCGCGCCGGTGTGCGTGACCCAGCGGACCGAGCTCACGTCGTAGCGTTCGCGCACCGCCTGCGGCAGCTTCAGCAGGCGCACGAACATCGTCGGCACCATCACCGCGTTGGTGATGCGGTGCTGCTCGATCGCCGCCAGCATCTCCTCCGGGTCGAACTTGGACTGCAGCACGATCAGCTCGGCGCGCGGCAGCGCATAGCGGCCGTAGGCGTTGGGCGACGCGTGGTACAGCGGCCCCGGCACCAGGCAGCGCGAGTCGGCGGTGATGCCGTAGACGCGCTCCAGCATCGCCGCGTAGGCGGCGGTCTGCTCGGGCGTCGCCGGCTCGCGCCGCACGCCCTTCGGGTGCCCGGTGGTGCCGGAGGTGTAGATCATCGTCGCGCGGGCCCGCATCGCCGGGCCGTCCCACGGCGCGAAGCCGGCCAGCCAGTCGGGCCAGACGGTGTCGCCGGCGTGCGGCGCGGCATCTTCGGGCGCGATGCGGTAACGCTGGCTCACCTCGGCCGGCGTCGGCACCACCAGCACCTGCAGGCCGGCGGGCAGCTGGCCGCGCAGCGGCGCCAGCAGGTCGGCGTGGGCCACCAGCACCTTCGGGCGCGCGTCGTCGAGCACATAGCGCACCTCTTCGGTCCTGCCGTGCCAGTTGATCGGCACGCAGTACGCGCCCACCGCTGCCGCCGCCGTCTGCGCCTCGAAAAACGCGAAGTCGTTGCGCAGCAGCAGGGCGATGGTGTCGCCCTCACGCACGCCGATCTCGTGCAGGCCGCTGGCGGCGCGCTGTCCGCGCTGCAGCACGGCGTCGCGATCGACGGTGCGGCCGTCGAGGATGATGCGGGCGGTGGACATCGGGCTTGTCTCCCAGGCCGGGCAGGCCGTTGGTCAATGGTTCTACATATGATAACCAAGCCGACGCCGGCTGCCTAGCCGGCGGACGCCTCAGGCCAGCGCGGCCAGCCGGCGGGCCTGGGCGTCGGCGTCGCCGAACAGATGGTCGGCCACGTGCACGCGGCGCAGACAGTGGCCGACCGCGTATTCCTCGGTCATGCCGATGCCGCCGTGGCACTGGATCGCATGCTGGCAGACCTGCCGCGCATGGCGGCCGACGATCAGCTTGGCGCGCAGCAGGTCGGCGGCCGAATCGTCCGCGTCCGGCCGGTCGGCCGCCACCGCAGCGGCCACGGCCATGCTGCGCGCGGTCTCCAGGCTGACCAGCATGTCGGCGGCGCGGTGGCGCAGCGCCTGGTTCTCGCCGATCACGCGCCCGAACTGCTTGCGCACGTTCAGGTAGTCCAGCGCCAGGCGGTACGCCGCCTCGGCCGCACCCACCATGTCGGCGCACAGCGCGGCGATGCCGGCGGCGGCGACGCCGGCCAGCACGCGTGACGCCTCGCCGCCCTCGGCCAGACACAACGCCGGCACCGCCGTCAGCGACAGTTCCGACGCCGGCGTGTCGTCGACGAGGCGGTAGTCGCGCCGTGCCAGACCTTGGGCACCGGCCTCGACCAGGAACAGCGCCAGGCCCTCGGCCGCGTCCGGCGTGCCGGCGGTGCGCGCGCTGACGACGAAGTGCTTCGCCTGCGGCCCGCTGATCACCGGCAGCTTGGTGCCGCTCAAGCGCCAGCCGCCGGCACCGCGCTCGGCGCGCGTCTCGACCCAGAGGTCGGCGTGGCGCGTGCCGGCTTCGTCGTGCGCCCAGGCCACGACGGTCCGGCCCAGCGCCAGTTCGGGCAACAGCGCCGTCGCGGCCGGGCCGCCGGCGAGCTTCAGTGCAGTGGTGCCGAGCACGGCGGACGCGAGCACCGGCTCGACGGTCAACGCCGCGCCGCAGGCCTGCGTCACGGCGGCCATGTCCTCGGCCCGGCCGCCGAAGCCGCCCTGCGCTTCGGGCACCAGCAGGCCGGTGACGCCGAGTTCGGCCAGCCGGCCGAACAGTTCGGCACTGCGGCCTTCGGCGCCGGCGACGATCGCACGCCGCTTCTCGAAGTCGCAATGGTCGGCCAGCACGCGGCGCACACTGTCCTGCAGCTGGCGCTGCTCGTCGTTGAGTTGGAAGTTCATGGTGTGCGGGTCCTCAGCCGACGATGGTCTTGGCGACGATGTCCTTCTGCACCTCGCTCGTGCCGCCATAGATGCTGGCGGCGCGCGAGTAGAAGTAGCGGGGCGACAGCGGGCCGTGGTTCTCGGGCACGCCGCCGATGCCGCGCCGCTCGAGCCCCGCCGGGCCGTCGATGCGCGCCAGCAGCGCGGCCAGCGCCTGCTGCAGTTCCACGCCCTTGAGCTTCAGCACCGAGGCGAAGGCCGGCTGCGCCTTCTGCGCCTCGGGGTCGAGCAGGAAGCGCCAGTTCGTCACCTCGAGCGCGCGGATCTCGGCGTCGAGCTCGGCGAACTCGACCGCGAGCTTCGGGTCCTCGGCCAGCGGGCGGCCGCCTTCGCGGATGCCGGCGGCCAGTTCGCGCGCATAGTCCAGCCGCTCGCGGCACAGGCCGACATTGGCGATGCCGGTACGCTCGTTGACCAGCAGGTACTTGGCGCAGTCCCAGCCGCGGTTCTCCTCGCCGACCAGATTGCCCGCCGGCACGCGCACGTTGTCGAAGAAGACCTCGTTCAGGTGGTGCTCGCCGTCGATCGAGACGATCGGCCGGATCGTGATGCCGGGGGTCTTCAGGTCGATCATCAGGAAGGAGATGCCTTCCTGCTTGCGTCCCTCGGAGCCGGTGCGCACCAGCGCGAACACCCAGTCCGCCAGGTGCGCCGTGGTGGTCCAGATCTTCTGCCCGTTGACGACGTAGTCGTCGCCGTCGCGTACGGCGCGGGTGCGCAGCGACGCCAGGTCGGAGCCCGAGCCGGGTTCGGAGAAGCCCTGGCAGAACCACAGGTCCAGCCGCGCCAGCCGCGGCAGGAAATGCTCCTTCTGCGCCTCGGTGCCGTACTTCAGCAGCACCGGTCCGAGCATGCCGGTGTTGAAGACCTGCGGCAGCGGCGCCGGCGCGCGGTAGATCTCGTCCAGCAGGATCAGGCGCTCCGCCAGCCCCAGGTCGGCACCGCCATAGCGCTTGGGCCAGTGCGGCGCCGCCCAGCCGCGCTCGTGCAGGATGCGCTGCCAGGTCACCGTGTCCTGCTTGCGCGGCGGGTGTCCGAGGCGCAGCCGCTCGCGGATCTCGGCGGGGAGTCGCGTGCGGATGAAGGCGCGGACTTCGTCGCGGAAGGCGCGCTGTTCGGTGCTGAGATCGAGGTCCATGAGGGCGGGGCGGGGAGGATCGATGACGGGTGTGCCGGCGAGTGTACTCCGTGTCAAGGGTTCAACCAATAGGGAAAGCAGCGACGCGCCGGACGCCGTCGGGTAGCATGCTGCAGCCTCGCGAAACCCGCCGCGGGGACACCCCGGCCCGGCGCCGACCGGTCGATCGGAACGGAATAAGAGGAGAACCACCATGCCCAGCCCTTCGTCCGCTCGCCCCGCAGCTGCAGCGGCTGGCGCGCAGGCGCCGAACTTCCAGCCGGTGCGCACCCGGCGCGCGTTCGAGGCGGTGTGCGACCAGGTGCGGCGGCAGGTGGCCGAGGGGACGCTGCTGCCGGGGCAGCGGCTGCCGGGCGAGCGGGAACTGGCCGAGCGCTTCGGCATCAGCCGCAGCGGTGTGCGCGAGGCGCTGCGCAGCCTGGAGCTGGCGGGGCTGGTCGAGGCGCGCACCGGCGCCAGCGGCGGCTTCTTCATCGCCGCGTCGGGCAACGATGGCGTGGCCCAGGCGGTGCGCGACATGGTCGCGCTGGGCCAGGTGCCGACCGTCAGCGTGACCGAGGCGCGCATCGAGGTGACCAACGTGGCGATCCGCCTGGCCTGCCAGCGCGCGACCCCGGAAGAACTCGACGCGCTGGAAGCCGACATCGACCACCATGCGGCGCTGTTCAAGAGCGGCCAGGGTTCGCGCAACACGCGCGCGCTGACCGAGTTCTACCGTCTGCTGGCGAAGGCCACGCACAACGAGGTGATCGTGATGCTGATCGACGCGCTGTCGGAGGTGGTGCGCCTGCTGCTGGCGCGCATCGACCCGCAGCCGATGCCGGACATCATCCAGGTGCGGCGCAAGGTGCTGCGCCACCTGCGCGCCGGCGAGGCGCGCCGATGGCGCCGAAGCCGTCGGCCCGCAAGCCGGCGGCGC
>JBGAII010000077.1:0-22168 GCA_044225625.1 Rubrivivax sp. | reverse complement strand
TGGCAAAGATCTTCTCGATGTGCGGCTGGCGCGCCCGCGCGGTGGTGTAGTTGGGGTCGGTCTTCCATTCCGGCTTGCCGAGGGCGTCGCAGATCGGCTCCCAGGCGTGGCCCTGGATCGTGAAGTAGATGTACGCGTTGGGGTCGGTCTCCCAGCCCTTGCACTTCAGGATCCATCCCGGCTGGCCGCCGCCGCCGGCGTTGGCGCCGCGCGGCGTCACCTTGTCGGCGAAGGCTTCCATCTCGTGCGGGTACTGCGGGTACTCCTCGAGGTAGCCCACCTTTTCCAGGCGCTGCTGGTCGCGCATCTTCACGCGGCACAGGTTCAGCACCGCGTCCTGCATCGAGCAGGCCACCTTCTGGCCCTTGCCGGTCTTCTGGCGGCCGATGATCGCGGTCAGGATGCCGATGGCCAGGTGCATGCCGGTGTTGCTGTCGCCCAGCGCCGCCGCGCTGATGGTCGGGCCGGCGTTCTCGCCCTTCCAGTAGCCGGTGGTCGAGGCCGCGCCGCCGGCGCACTGCGCCACGTTCTCGTAGACCTTCAGGTCCTCGTAGTGGTGGCCGTCGGAAAAGCCCTTGACCGACGCCAGGATCATGCCGGGGTTCAGCTCCTGGATGCGTTCCCAGGTGAAGCCCATGCGGTCCAGTGCGCCGGGGCCGAAGTTCTCGACCATCACGTCGGATTCGCGGATCAGCTTCTCCAGCACCGCCTTGCCTTCGGGTGCCTTGGTGTTCAGCGTCAGCGAACGCTTGTTGCTGTTCAGCATCGTGAAGTACAGCGCGTCGGCATTCGGGATGTCACGCAGCTGCGAACGCGTCACGTCGCCGGCGCCGGGGCGCTCCAGCTTGATGACGTCGGCGCCGAACCAGGCCAGCAGCTGCGTGCAGGCGGGGCCGGCTTGCACGTGCGTGAAGTCGATGATCTTGATACCTTTGAGGGGCAGGTCGCTCATGGTGTTCTCCTTCGAAAGCTGTGAGCTGCTGGGGGGACTAGTTCTTCTTCGCCGCGGCTTGCGGGTTCAGACTGGTGATGCGGCCGCTTTCGGTGCCGGCCGTTTCGTCGATGACGGCGTTGATCAGCGTCGGCCGGCCCGAGGCCACGGCCTCGGCCAGCGCCTTCTGCAGTTCATCGGCCGTCGTCGCATGCACGCCGACCCCGCCGAAGGCTTCCATCAGCTTGTCGTAGCGCGCGTTCTTGACGAACACCGTCGGCGCGACATCGCTGCCGCCACCGGCATTGACGTCGGTGCCGCGGTACACGCCGTTGTTGTTGAACACGATCACGCACACCGGCAGGTTGTAGCGGCAGATCGTCTCGACTTCCATGCCGCTGAACCCGAAGGCGCTGTCGCCCTCGATCGCAATCACCGGTTTGCCGGTCGTGACCGCGGCGGCAACCGAGAAGCCCATGCCGATGCCCATGATGCCCCAGGTGCCGACGTCCAGCCGCTTGCGCGGCTCGTACATGTCGACGATCGAACGCGCGAAGTCCAGTGTGTTCGCGCCTTCGTTGACGACGATCGCGTCGGGCCGTGCCTTCACCTGGTCGCGGATCACCGACAGCGCCGACTGGAAGCTCATCGGCGACGGCCGCCTGGCCAGCGTCTCCGCCATCTTGGTCAGGTTCTTGTCCTTGCGCTCCGCGATGCCGCCCACCCAGTCGGACGGCGCCTTGGGCCAGCCGCCGGGCGTGGCGTCGATGCCGGCGACCAGTGCCGCCACGCAGGAGCCGATGTCGCCGATCACCGGCGCGGCGATGGCCACGTTGCTGTCGATCTCGGTCGGCGCGATGTCGACCTGGATGAACTGCTTCGGTCCCTTGTCCGCGCCCCAGGTCTTGCCCTTGCCGTGCGACAGCAGCCAGTTCAGGCGCGCGCCGACCAGCATCACCACGTCGGCTTCGGCGAGCACGTAGGAGCGCGCGGCCGAGGCCGACTGCACGTGCGTGTCGGGCAGCAGGCCCTTGGCCATCGACATCGGCAGGTACGGTATGCCGGTCTTCTCCACCAGCGCACGGACGACATCATCGGCCTGCGCATAGGCCGCGCCCTTGCCGAGCAGGATCAGCGGACGCTTGGCACCCTTCAGCAGGTCGAGCGCGCGCTTCACGGCATCGGGCGCGGGGATCTGCTGCGGCGCCGGGTCCACCACCTTGATCAGCGACCGGCGGCCGGCCTCGGCATCCATGCTCTGCGAGAACAGCTTGGCCGGCAGGTCGAGGTACACGCCGCCGGGGCGGCCGGACAGCGCAGCGCGGATCGCGCGGGCGATGCCGACGCCGATGTCTTCGGCGTGCAGCACGCGGAACGCGGCCTTGCACAGCGGCTTGGCGATGGCCAGCTGGTCCATCTCTTCGTAGTCGCCCTGCTGCAGGTCGACGATCTCGCGCTCCGACGAACCCGAGATCAGGATCATCGGGAAGCAGTTGGTCGTCGCATTGGCCAGCGCGGTCAGACCGTTCAGGAAGCCGGGCGCGGACACGGTCAGGCAGATGCCGGGCTTGCGCGTCAGGAAGCCCGCCGCCGCGGCGGCGTTGCCGGCATGCTGCTCGTGGCGGAACGAGATCACGCGCATGCCTTCACCCTGCGCCTTGCGGCACAGGTCGGTGATCGGAATGCCGGGCAGGGCGAAGATCGTGTCGATGTCGTTGAGCTTCAGCGCATCGATGACCAGGTGAAAACCGTCGGTCAGGTCCGTGCTTGTCGTGGTGCTGCTCATGGGTGTCGTCTTTCAGTCGTGCTCCAACCAGGGAAGGGACCGCGCCGCCACCAGGCAGAGGGCATGGCCTTGCGCGGTTATCATAAAAATCGCCTCGTGCTTCTTCGATTGACCACGGTCAAGAATCACCATCTGCCGCGTGGCAGGGCTTCGTGACCGGCGGTGCCGGTGCGGCACGGGCCGGTTCCCCACACGCCTTCGATACTCCTGATGACGACGCTGGCCCAGCATCCCGAAGGGAACATCATCCGGCTGCAGCTGCGCCAGAACGTGCTGCTGCAACAGCTGGACGACGAGGCGCGGGCGGAGCTCGAGACGCAGCTGCACGTCATCGACGGCCACAAGGGCGACTTCCTGCTGCACCAGGGCGTGCGCGAGATGAAGCAGTACTTCATCGTCGAGGGCATCCTCAAGCGCGTGGTGTCCAACAAGGAAGGCAAGGAGATGATCCTGCGCTTCGCCAGCGAGCACGGCATGGAGACCAGCTATGCGGCGATGCTGCTCGGCACGCCCACGCCCTACGGCATCTGCTGCGTCACCAAGGCGCGCGTGGCCTGCCTGCCGCTGAAGACGTGGATCGCCTTCCTGTCGCGCTATCCGAAGGCCAAGGCCGACTTCGAGTACCGGGTGATGCTGGGCATGAGCGAGATCATGGCCCACACGATCACGCTGCATCTGCTGGACGCGCCGGGCCGCGTGCGCCGCTTCATGCGCAAGCATCCCGAACTGGTGGACCTGATTCCGGGCAAGGAACTCGCGTCGTACCTGAACCTGTCGCCCGAGACGCTGAGCCGGCTGCGCCATCGCGGCAAGATCTGAGCGCCCCCAGGGCCGGGCTGCGCCCAGCCCGCCCCCCATGGGGGTCGAGCAAAGTGGCGGAGCCGCATTTGCTCGAGAGCCCACGCCGCGCATCGGTTTTCAGTTCTTCGACGAGGTGAACAGCCGCGACGTGGCCATCACGCGCAGCCGGTTGTCGACGCTGGCCACGCCAGGCACCCCGGACGCCACCTGTGCGGCCGCATCGCGCTCCGCCGCGTGCAGCACGATGCCACTGAGCACCACCGTCGAGCCGCTGCCTTCGAGCGTGATGTCCACTTCCTGCGTGTCGGCATGGGCGCGCAGCGCGGCGCGCACGCGCGCATGCAGCGCCATCGCCTGCAGCAGCGCGCGCGAGGCTTCGGTCTCGGCGAACTCCGGCCGCTGCAGCAGCGCCTTGATCTGCTGCACGCAGGTGTCGATGCTGAGCCGGTCGGTGTTCAGCACCAGGTCGAACAGCACCGGGTCGCCCCAGTCGACGCCGAACTGCTGGTGCATGCGCGTGGCATTGGCATGGTCGCTGCGGCGGATCTCGGCCTCGGCCATCTCGGCGTCGTCGGTATCCAGCTGCTGCATCAGCCAGGCCACGCGCTTGGGCAGCGGACGCATGATGCGGATGCACGGCACGTGCGGCACCGGGCGCAGCAGCTGCGTCGCGCCCCAGCCGCGGATCACCACGTTGCCCTGCGCGGCGGCGTCCAGCACCTCCTCGGCGCTGTAGACCGCCATCGCCTGGCGATCGGCGCGAAGACCCTCGATCAGCCCGGCCTTGCCCGAGCGCAGCCGGCTGATCAGGCTCTTCGACACGTGCATCTTGTCGGCCACGCGTTCGGCGACCTCGTGCTGCAGCGTCGCGAGCCCCAACTCGTCTGCCAGCTGTTCGGCGATGTCCTGGGCCAGCGAGCCCATGCCCTGGGTGAGTGCGATGACCGGCATGTGCGGCTCCTTTCGTGTCAGTCGACCGGCTGCTGCGCGGGCAGGTCCGGGCTCTTGGGAGCGCGGATCAGCGCCAGCAGTTTCGAGATCAGCGGCCAGCAGAGCATCAACAGCGCCAGCGTGGTGATGCTGCCGACCAGCGGGTTCGACCACATGATGCCGAGTTCGCCCTGCGAGACCAGCATCGCCTGGCGGAACGAGTCCTCGGCCTTGTCGCCCAGCACCAGCGCCAGCACCAGCGGCGCCAGCGGATAGTCGAGCTTCTTGAAGACGTAGCCGAGCACGCCGAAGATCAGCATGAACCAGATGTCGAGCATCGCGCCGTGCACCGTGTAGGCGCCGATCGCACAGATGGCGATGATCACCGGCGCGACGATCGAGAACGGAATGCGCAGGATCGACGCGAACAGCGGCACGGTGGTGAGCACGACGATCAGCCCCACCAGGTTGCCGAGGTACATGCTGGCGATCAGGCCCCAGACGAAGTCCTTCTGCTCGACGAAGAGCAGCGGCCCCGGCTGCAGGCCCCAGATCAGCAGGCCGCCGAGCAGCACCGCCGCGGTCGGCGAGCCGGGGATGCCGAGGGCCAGCATCGGCAGCAGCGCGCTGGTGCCGGCGGCATGCGCCGCGGTCTCGGGCGCGACCACGCCTTCGATCTGGCCGGTGCCGAAATGCGCGCCGTCCTTGCTCATCTTCTTGGCCAGGCCGTAGCTCATGAAGGACGCCGGCGTGGCGCCGCCCGGCGTGATGCCCATCCAGATGCCGACCAGCGCGCTGCGCACCGAGGTCATCCAGTAGCGCGGCAGCTGGGCCCAGGTCTGCAGCACCACCCGCGGGTCGATGCGCGCCTGCTTGCCCTTGAACTCCAGGCCTTCTTCCATCGACAGCAGGATCTCGCCGATGCCGAACAGGCCGATCACCGCGATCAGGAAGTCGAAGCCGCGCATCAGCTCGGTGGAGCCGAAGGTCAGCCGCAGCTGGCCGGTGACCGTGTCCATGCCCACCGCGGCCAGCGCGAAGCCCAGGCCCATGGCCACCAGGATCTTCAGCGGCGAACCCTTGCCCATGCCGACGAAGCTGCAGAAGGTCAGCAGGTAGACGGCGAAGAACTCCGGCGCGCCGAACTTGAGCGCGAACTTGGCGACCAGCGGCGCCAGGAAGGTGATCATCACCACGGCGACGAAGGCACCGACGAAGGACGAGGTGAAGGCCGCCGTCAGCGCCGCGCCGGCCTGGCCCTTCTGCGCCATCGGGTAGCCGTCGAAGGTGGTGGCCACCGACCACGGCTCGCCGGGGATGTTGAACAGGATCGAGGTGATCGCGCCGCCGAACAGCGCACCCCAGTAGATGCAGCTGAGCATGATGATCGCCGAGGTCGGCGGCATCGTGAAGGTCAGCGGCAGCAGGATGGCCACGCCGTTGGCACCGCCCAGGCCGGGCAGCACGCCGATCAGCACGCCGAGGATGATGCCGATGAACATCAGCAGCACGTTCATCGGGCTCAGCACGACGGCAAAGCCGTGCATCAAGGCCTGGATTTCGCCCATATCAGGTCCGCCCGGCCGTCCCGAAGGACCTGAGCGCCCCCGCGGGGGGCAGCGAACGAAGTGAGCGTGGGGGCTTCATCTTCAATAACCGAGAAAGCGGGTGGGATCGAGTTCGCCCTTGAACAGCGGCACCTTGAACCAGACCTCGAACATCAGGAAGAAGAACGCGCTGACGGCGATGCCGGCCACCAGCGAGCGCAGCCAGGTGTACTTGCCGAGCAGCGCCATGAAGCCGGCGATGTACAGCGCCGAGGCGACGTAGATGCCGATGAACTGCACCGCCAGCACGTACAGCGCGGCCGGCAGCAGCACCTGCAGCACCTGGCGCAGGCTGGCCCGGTCGACGAAGACCTCGGTGCTGCCGCTGCGGCGCAGGCGCAGCGCCTTCAGCAGCAGCCCGGCGCTGGCGACGCTGATCACCAGACCGATGTAGAACGGAAAGTAGCCGGCGCCGGGCCCGTCGTCGGTCCAGCGTGCGCCGAGACGCCAGCTTTCGAAAGCCGTCACCAGGCCGATCGCCAGCGTGATGGCCGCGACCACCGCCTCCATCGTGGCCGTACGTATGCCGTCGGCCGCCGCACCGGGTCCGCTCATGCCCTGCCCTCGCCTGCGCTGCGCTCGATCACCAGGCCAATCACTTGGCCAGGAAGCCGGCCTCGGTCATCAGCTGGCGATGGGTCTTCTCGGCGTTCTCCAGCCACTTCACGTACTCGGCGCCGGTCATGAAGCTCTGGTTGAAGGCACCCTTTTCCATGTACTCCTTCCAGTCCGGCGTCTCGCGCACCTTCTTCATCAGGTCCACGAAATACGCCTGCTGCTCCGCCGTCACCCCCGGCGCCATGAAGATGCCGCGCAGCATCCCGTAGTCCGTCGGCACCCCCGCCTCCTTGCACGTCGGGATGTCGTTCCACGACATCGTCTCCGTCTGCCTTGTACGGCATGCGCTCGTCGTCGAACACGCACAGCAGCTCAGGCTGCCCGCGCGCCACTGCGCCACCGCTTCGATCGGGTTGTTCACCGTAGGTCCACGTGCTTGCCCACCAGCTGCACCGCCACGTCGCCGCCGCCCTTGAACGGGATGTAGATGAACTTCGTGCCGGTGGCCTTCTCCAGCCCGACGGTGAGGATCTGGTCTTCCTGCTTGCTGCCCGTGCCGGCCATCTTGAACTTGTTCGGCCCCGCCGCCTTGGCCGCGGCGATGTACTCCGCCGCGCTCTTGTGCGGCGTCTCGCGTTGACCCACAGCACGAACTGGTCCAGCGCCATCATCGCCGGCGTCATGTCCTTCCAGCTGAACGGCACCCCGGTGGCCATCGGCGTGGTGAACAGGTTGCTCAGCGTGATGATGATCTTGTGCGGGTCGCCCATGGCGTCCTTGACCGACAGGAAGCCTTCGGCGCCGGCGCCGCCGGACTTGTTGACCACCACCAGCGGTTCCTTCATCAGCTTGTGCTTGACGACGATGCCCTGGATCAGCCGCGCCATCTGGTCCGCACCGCCCCCCGTGCCCGCCGGCACCACGAACTCCACCGGCTTCGTCGGCTCCCACGCCGCCTGCGCGGGCAGGGACAGCCAGGTGGCGGCGGCGGCCAGGAGGGCCACCCAGGGCTTGCGGCAGGCGAAGGTGCTTTGCATGCGAGCTGACTCCAGCGACAAAAGCTCGCAGCGTAGTCGCTGGACAGCACAACTGGCGGCTACAGGGCGGACCCACCCGGCCTGCCGCGCACAGGCGGGACACGCAGCTAAAGATCGCGCGCTGTCGACCACCGACCGCTGTCGTGCCCCGCGCTCCGCAGACCGTCGAAGCCCGCATCCGGCGGAAGGCGCGCCCAGACGCCGCTCCGCAGGACGACATCGGGCGCCGCACGGCGCCGCGGCGAACTTGCGCGCAGCCTGTTGCTGGCCTGCCCGGCCAGGGCACGGCCCGCGCACTGCCGCGGCCGTCCGGCCCGGTGGTGCTGACGGTCACCGGCCGGGTGCGCGAGCCGAACGCCGGCAACCGCGCGGAGTTCGACATGGCCATGCTGGAGAAGCTGCCGCAGCGCAGCTTCGTGACGCGCACGCCGTGGTACTCCAACACGCGCAAGTTCACCGGCCCGCTGCTGCGCGACGTGCTCGGCGCCTGCGGCGCCCAGGGCAGCAATCTGCGCGCCTATGCGCTCAACGACTACCGCGTCGACCTGCCCTACGAGGATGCGCTGCGCTTCGACGTGGTGGTGGCGAGGCTGCTCGACGACCAGCCGATGGCCATCCGCGACAAGGGCCCGCTGTTCATCATCTACCCCTTCGATTCGAGCTCCGAACTGCGCAGCACGGTGTACTACAGCCGATCGGCATGGCAACTGAAGAGCATCGACGTGCAGTAGAAGCCGCGGCGACTCCGCCGCGGCCGCGCCGCCTCACGCTCTTCGGCCTGATGGGCGGCGTGCTGGCGCTGGTGCTCGCGGCCGTCGTGCTGGTGCAGGTGCGGCAGTTTGCGCTGCTGAAGCACAGCGTCATCTACCAGGACGACTACGTGGTGCTCAGCATCTGCCAGGTGGAGTCCGAATACTTCCGGCTGCGCGAGCACTGGGTGCGCGCGCTGTTCCAGGACGACGTGCTGGACCGCGACGAGCTGCAGCTGCGCTACGACATCTGGGTCAGCCGCGTCGGCCTGCTGCACAACGGTCGCACCGCGCGGCTGATGGTCGGCAACGACGACTACGTGGCACCGCTGCGCCAGATGGACGCGTTCATCGCGCGCGCCGACAAGGTGCTGGGCACGACGCAGCCCAAGCCGGTGACGGACGACGACCTGTCGCGCCTGCTGCCCGAACTGGAAGCGCTGGGCGGGCCGATCCATTCGATGTCGCTGAGCGCGTCGCACCACGTGTCCGAGCAGATCGCCGAACGCAACGACGCGGTTCGGCAGCACAACCAGATCGGCCTGCTGCTGACCATGTTCCTGTCGCTGCTGGTGCTGGCCTTCGGCCTGATGGCGCTGCGCCAGATGCGCTTGCTGCGCGAGCGCCAGCGCGCGCTGGTGGACCTGAACGCGCACCTGCGCGAGGCGCAGCGCCAGGCCGAGGCGGCGAGCGACGCCAAGAGCGTGTTCCTGGCCAACATGAGCCACGAGATCCGCACGCCGTTCCACGGCCTGCTCGGCATGCTGTCGCTGCTGCGACGGCTGGGCTGAACGCGCGCCAGGTCGACTACCTGCGCACCGCCACCGAATCGGCCGACCACCTGCTGACCATCCTGAACGACGTGCTCGACATGTCGCTGCTCGAATCGGGCCGGCTGAGCCTGAGCGAGGAGCCGGTGGACCTGCGCGACCTGCTGCGCGAGGTCGAGGCGCTGATGCGCCCGCAGGCCCAGCTGAAGTCGCTGGCGCTGCACATCGATGCGGCACCCGGCGTGCCCGAACGGGTGCGCGCCGACCACCCCGTGTCAAGCAGATCCTGTTCAACCTGCTGAACAACGCCGTCAAGTTCTCGGACCGCGGCGTGGTGGTGCTGGACCTGCACCGCAGCCTCGCCGACGATGGCAGCGAGCAGCTGGAGTTCGTCGTCACCGACACCGGCATCGGCATGGACCAGGCGACGATGGACCGGCTGTTCAAGCGTTTCTCGCAGGGCGACGAATCGCGTTCGCGCCGCCATGGCGGCACCGGGCTGGGCCTGGAGATCTCGCGCAGCCTGGCGCGGCTGATGGGCGGCGACGTGACGGCCAAGAGCGTCACCGGCGAGGGCAGCAGCTTCTGCTTCCGCATGCCGCTGCATGCCATCGCCTCGCCGGCGCCGCCGGCGCTCGCGGCCCCGCCGGGGGGTGCGCGGGCGACGAGCGGCACGCCGGTGTCGTGTCGCTGCACATCCTGGTGGCCGAGGACCACCCGGTCAACCACCAGTACATGGCGGCACTGCTCGAAGGGATGGGCCACAAGCCGCACTTCGCCGGCAACGGCCTGGAGGCGGTGCAGGCCATCCGCGAGCAGCGCTTCGACATCGTGCTGATGGACCTGCACATGCCGCTGCTCGACGGCGTCGGCGCCACGCTGTCGATCCGCGCGCTGCCCGACGGCGCGGCCGCCACCGTGCCGATCATCGCGCTGACCGCCGATGCCTTCGCGCAGACCCGCGAGCGCTGCCTGATGGCCGGCATGAACGACTTCCTGGCCAAGCCGGTCAGCCCGGAGCGGCTGTCGGCGATGCTGCGCCGCCTGTTCGGCAGCGCCTGCCCCGGCACCGACGCGGCCGCGGCCGATGCCGCCGAAGCCGCCCTCGTCCGGCCCGGCGGGCGCTGCTCGACCGCGCCACGCTGGACGCCGCGCTGCGCGCCATGTCGCGCGAGCGGCTGTCGCACCTGCTGCGCAGCTTCTTCGAGCAGGGGCCGGACATGGTCGACCGGCTGCGCGTCGCGCTGCGCGACGGCCAGGCGCTGGACCTGCGCGTCAACGCGCATGCGGCGCGCGGCGCGGCGCTGAACTTCGGTCTGAGCGCGCTGGCGCAGACCGCGCAGGCGCTGCACGAAGGCGCCACCCACGTGCCGGCGCACGAGATCGCACGCCTGATCCAGCGCTATGAACAGCTGCTGGAACGCAGCCGCGAAGCCTGCGAGGCGGCCGGGCTGCTGGAACCGGTCACGGAATGACCGGTGTCACAGCAACGCCGGTCACAGGATGACCGGCTCGGGCTCCAGGCGGATACCGAAGCGGCCGTAGACGCTTTCCTGGATCGCCCGCGCCAGGGTCAGGACCTCGGCGCCGATGGCACCGCCGCGGTTCACCAGCACCAGCGCCTGGCGCTCGTAGACGCCGGCCTGGCCGATGGACTTGCCCTTCCAGCCGCAGGCATCGATCAGCCAGCCGGCCGCCAGCTTGGCATTGCCGTCCGGCAGCGGATAGTGCACCACCGACGGGTCGCGGCCGATGATGTCGCGGCACTGCTCGGCACTGACCACCGGGTTCTTGAAGAAGCTGCCGGCATTGCCGATCTGCCGCGGGTCAGGCAGCTTGGCGCGGCGGATGTCGCAGACCCAGTCGAAGATCGTCGCCGCATCGGGCGCCGCGATGCCGGTCTCCTGCTGCCGTTTCTGCAGGTCCAGGTAGCCCAGCACCGGCGTCCACGGGCGCGGCAGACGCAGGCGCACGCGGGTGATCAGCGTCTTGCCGGCGAGCACGTGCTTGAACACGCTGTCACGGTAGCCGAAGGCGCAGTGGCGGGCGTCGAGCGTCACGCTGCGCCCGGTGATCAGGTCCACGCCGTCCAGCGAATCGAAGCGGTCGGCCAGCTCCACGCCATAGGCGCCGATGTTCTGCACCGGCGCGGCGCCCACCGAGCCGGGAATCAGGCCCAGGTTCTCCAGGCCGGGCCAGCCCTGCTGCAGCGTCCAGGCGACCAGGTCGTGCCAGTTCTCGCCGGCACCGGCCTCGACGATGAACGCATCGTCGGTCTGCGCCAGCAGACGGCGGCCGAGGATCTCGACCTTCAGCACCACCGCGGACACGTCGCGCGTCAGCACCAGGTTGCTGCCGCCGCCGAGGATCAGCTTCGGTGCCGGACCGAACTCCGGATGGTCGACGACCCGCCGCACATCGGCTTCGCTGCGCACGCGCACCAGCGCCGAGGCCACCGCCGGCAGGCCGAAACTGTTGAACGCGCGCAGGCTCGCGCGGCGTTCGATGGACAGTTCCGTGCGTTCTTGCACCATGGCAGAATTTTCGCCTAAGTCTTCCGTCCTCTCCTTCTGCAAGACTTCGCCACCATGCCGAGTTTCGACACCGTCCTGGAGCCCGATCTGGTGGAGCTGCGCAATGCGGTCGAGCAGTCGCGCAAGGAAATCGGCACGCGCTTCGACTTCAAGGGTTCCGACGCCCGCGTCGAACTGGCCGAAAAGGGCAAGGAGCGCACGCTGGTGTTGCATGCGGACAGCGACTTCCAGCTCGGCCAGGTGCGCGACATCCTGCTGGCCAAGCTGACCAAGCGCAACGTCGACGTGCGCTTCCTGGACCTGAGCGCCAAGCCCGAGAAGGTCGGCGGCGACAAGCTGAAGCAGACGCTGCCGGTGAAGACCGGCATCGACGGCGAGGCGGCCCGGCGCATCCAGACGCTGGTCAAGCAGAGCAAGCTCAAGGTGCAGGCCGCGGTTCAGGGCGACACCGTGCGCGTCAGCGGCGCCAAGCGCGACGACCTGCAGATGGCCATCGCGCTGCTCAAGCGCGAGGTCACCGACCTGCCGCTCGGCTTCAACAACTTCAGGGAATGACCATCCCCGCAGGGTGGCCACGGCCCGGCCGAGCCGCTCCTGCGGCGCTGGCCGCGTGCCTGGCCTGGGTCTGCCATGCCGGCCTGGCCCAGAGCGTGACGCTGTCCGGCAGCATGGGCAACAAGGCGTTGCTGGTCATCGACGGCCAGCCCTATACGGTGGCGGTGGGCCAGAGCGCCGCCGGCGTGACGCTGCTGCAGCTGGCCGACGGCCAGGCCACGGTGCAGCGCGGCGGCGGCGGCAGCACCGTGTTGCAACTGGGTGGCGCGCCGGCACGGCTCGCCGGCACCCCGGCGGCGCGCACCTCGGCGCAGGAAATCGTGCTGCCGGCAGGGCTGGGCGGGCATTTCATGTCGGCCGGCTCGATCAACGGCCGCAGCGTGCAGTTCATGGTGGACACCGGCGCGACGGTCGTCGCCATCGGCCAGGCCGACGCCGACCGCATCGGTCTGGCCTGGCGCAACGCCCCGCGGGCGATGGCGCAGACGGCGAATGGCGCCGTGCCGGTGTACAGCGTCAGCCTGAACACGGTGCGGGTCGGCGAGGTCGAGGTGGCCAACGTCGACGCCATCGTCATGCCGGCGCCGATGAGCCACGTGCTGCTGGGCAACAGCTTCCTCGGCCGCTTCCAGATGCGGCGCGAGAACGACCTGCTGCGCCTGGAACGGCGCCCCTGAACACGCCGGTCTGTCCAGGTTGGGACAGGCCATCAGCGCACGATCGTGCTAAAAACAGGGACTGCATCCGCAGGCCTTGGAGACAGCACGATGGATCTCAACTTCACGGCGGAAGAGCTCGCGTTCCGCGAGGAAGTCCGCGCATGGGTGGCGGCCAACCTGCCCAAAGAACTCAGCCACAAGGTGCACAACGCGCTGCGCCTGAGCCGCGACGACCAGCAGGCCTGGCAGAAGATCCTCGGCAGACAAGGTTGGCTGGGCTACAACTGGCCCAAGCAGTTCGGCGGCCCGGGCTGGAACGCGGTGCAGAAGCACCTGTTCGAGGAGGAATGCGCCCGCGCCGGCGCGCCGCGCATCCTGCCTTTCGGGCCGGTGATGGTGGCGCCGGTGATCATGGCCTTCGGCAACGCCGAGCAGCACAAGCGCTTCCTGCCCGGCATCGCCAGCGGCGAGGTCTGGTGGAGCCAGGGCTACAGCGAACCGGGCTCCGGCTCCGACCTGGCCAGCCTGAAGACCCGCGCCGAGCGCCGCGGCGACAAGTACATCGTCAACGGCCAGAAGACCTGGACCACGCTCGGCCAGCACGGCGAGTGGATCTTCTGCCTGGTGCGCACCAGCAACGACGGCAAGCCGCAGACCGGCATCAGCTTCCTGCTGATCGACATGAAGAGCCCCGGCATCACCGTGCGGCCGATCATCACGATGGACGGCGAGCACGAGGTCAACGAGGTCTTCTTCGACAACGTCGAGGTGCCGGCCGAGAACCTGATCGGCGAGGAGAACAAGGGCTGGACCTATGCCAAGCACCTGCTCGCCCACGAACGCACCAACATCGCCGACGTCAACCGCGCCAAGCGCGAGCTGGAGCGGCTGAAGCGCATCGCCAAGTCCGAGGGCGTCTACGACGATGCCCGCTTCCGCGACCAGATCGCGCTGCTGGAAATCGACATCGTGGCGCTGGAGATGATGGTGCTGCGCGTGCTGTGGGCCGAAAAGAGCGGCAAGCAGAGCCTGGACGTGGCCGGCCTGCTGAAGATCCGCGGCAGCGAGATCCAGCAGCGCTACAGCGAGCTGATGATGCTGGCCGGCGGCCCGGTCACCGTGCCCTACCTGCACGAGGCGATGGAAGGCGGCTGGCAGGGTGACATCGCGATCGACCGCTTCCTGCTGCCGCTGGCCGGCACCTACTTCAACCAGCGCAAGACCACGATCTACGGTGGGTCGAACGAGGTCCAGCGCAACATCGTGGCCCAGACCGTGCTCGGCTGAAGGGAGACAGACATGGACTTCGAGTTTTCGGACGAACAGGAACAGCTGCGCGACGCGGTGCGCCGCTGGGTCGACAAGGGCTTCGGCTTCGAGCGCCGGCATGCGCTGGCCAAGGCCGGCGGCAAGACCCGCGAGGTGCTGGGCGAGCTGAACGACCTGGGCCTGGCGGGGCTGGTGGTGCCCGACACGCACGGCGGCATGGGCTTCGGCGCGGTCGAGGCGATGGTGGTGATGGAAGAGCTGGGCCGCGGCCTGGTCAACGCGCCCTACGCGCAGGCGGCGCTGGTGGCGCCGACGCTGCTGTCCTACGCGCCGCCGGCGCTGCAGCAAGCCTGGCTGCCGAAGATTGCCGCCGGCGAGGCGCTGGTGGTGCTGGCGCAGCAGGAACGGCATTCGCGCTACGAGCTCGACAAGGTGGCGGTCAAGGCCGCCGAAGGCGGCGGCGGCTGGAAGCTCAGCGGCACCAAGGTGGTGGTGCCGGCCGGCGACGAGGCCGATGCCTTCATCGTCTCGGCGCGCATCAGCGGCAGCGAGAGCGACCCGGCCGGTGTCGCGCTGTTCGTCGTCGACAAGGGCGCGGCCGGTGTCGCACTGCGCGGCTACCCGACGCAGGACGGCGCCCGCGCCGCGGACCTGGTGCTGGCCGACACGCCGGCCACGCTGCTGACGAAGAACGGCCACGACGCGCTGGAACATGCCGCCGACGTGGCCATCGCCGCGCTCTGTGCCGAAGCCGTCGGGCTGATGGACAAGATGGTCGCCGTGACCGTCGACTACCTGCACCAGCGCAAGCAGTTCGGCGTGCCGCTGGCGACCTTCCAGGCGCTGCGCCACCGCGTCGCCGACGTGAAGATGCAGCTGGAGCTGGGCCGCTCGATGAGCTACTTCGCCAGCCTGAAGCTCGGCGATCCGGTCGAGCAGCGCCGCCGCGCGCTGTCGCAGGCCAAGGTGCAGCTGGGCAACTCGATGCGCTTCGTCGGCCAGCAGTGCACGCAGATGCACGGCGGCATCGGCGTCACCGACGAATACGTGTCCAGCCACTACTTCAAGCGGATGACCGTCATCGA
Organism: Rubrivivax sp.; assembly: GCA_044225625.1. Lineage (GTDB taxonomy): Bacteria > Pseudomonadota > Gammaproteobacteria > Burkholderiales > Burkholderiaceae_C > Rubrivivax. The sequence goes on along the minus strand of JBGAII010000077.1, from coordinate 6,897 downwards.
GCTGAGCTTCGGCGACACGCTGCACCACCTGGGCGAGGTCAGCGCGCGCATGCGCGACAGCGCCGGCGTGTTTGCGTGAGCCTGCCGACGCGCCGCCGGCAGCCCGCCGCAACGCACGCGCCGCGGGGCTGCGGATGAGCGGTGCCGCCGCCGGGCTGTACCCCGGCGCCATCACCGACGTGGCCGGCCTGCAGGTCGGCCACCACACCGACACGCGCCGCCCTACCGGCTGCAGCGTCGTGCTCTGCCCGCAGGGGGCGGTCTGCGGCGTGGACGTGCGCGGCGGCGCGCCGGGCACGCGCGAGACCGATCTGCTGCATCCGCACAACCTGGTCGAACAGGTGCACGCGGTGCTGCTCACCGGCGGCAGCGCGCATGGACTCGACGCCGCCGGCGGCGTGATGCGCTGGCTGGAGGAGCGCGGCCACGGCCTGCAGGTCGGGCCGGCGCAGGTGCCGATCGTGCCGGCCGCGGTGCTGTTCGACCTGTGGGTCGGCGATGCCCGCATCCGCCCCGATGCCGCCGCCGGCCACGCCGCCTGCGCGGCCGCCGGCACCGCGCCGCCGGCCCAGGGCAACGTTGGCGCCGGCACCGGCGCGGCCGTCGGCAAGCTGTTCGGCATCGAGCGGGCAATGAAGGGCGGCATCGGCACCGCGTCGCTGCGGCTCGGTGGCGTGACCGTCGGCGCGCTGGTGGCCGTCAACGCCATCGGCGATGTGCTCGACGAGCACGGCCAGGTGCTCGCCGGCGCGCGCACCGAAGACGGCCGCGGGCTGCTCGGCACGACGCCGACTCTGCTCGCCGGCCGCGGACCGCAACGGCTGATGGCCACCGTGCTGCCGGGCAGCGCCACCACCATCGGCGTCGTCGCCACCGATGCCGCGCTGAGCAAGGCGCAGGCCGGACGGCTGGCCTCGATGGCCCACCACGGCCTGTCGCGCAGCATCGACCCGCTGACGATGGCCGACGGCGACACGCTGTTCGCGCTGAGCACCGGCGGCGCCGGGCGCGCCGGCTCGGCGCCTCCCGACCTGACGCTGCTGGGCGTGCTGGCCGCCGAGGCGGTGGCGCGCGCCATCCGCAACGCGGTGCGCAGCGCCGTGGGCCTGCACGAGCCGCCGTTGCCCGCGGCACGCGACCTGGTGCGGCGCTGAGCACGGCAGCGTCGTGCTGCGCCAGCCACCACCCGCCTCCCCCGAGACGACACGCCGATGATGAACCTGATCGACACCTGCCTGCGTGCACCGACCGCGGTGCCGGACCGTGCCAGCGTCGCTGCGTGGTGGCCGCGCTGGCGCGACGGCGCCGCCCGCGCCGCGACCCCCGCGGCCCAGGCGCTGCTCGGCGGCTTCGATGCCGACCGCGTGGGCTGGGCCTTTGCGAGCGGCTATCAGGCCGCGCTGCGCGCCTTGCAGCCGGATCTGCCGCCCGATGCGGTGGCCGCGTTCTGCGTCACCGAAGACGCCGGCAACCGCCCGCGCGACATCCGCACGCGCTTCGTGCCGCAGGCCGACGCTACGGTGGCCATCAGCGGCGCCAAGCGCTGGACGACGCTGGGACCGGACAGCAGCGTGCTGCTGATCGTCGGCGCATTGCCGCCGCAGGGCAGCGACGCGCGCCCGCAGCTGAAGGTGGCGCGCGTCGCCGCCGGCACCCCGGGCCTGCAACTGCTGCCGATGCCCGAGACCCGCTTCGTGCCCGAGGTGCCGCACGCGCGGGTGCAACTCGACGGCGTCGTCGTCGCGGCCGCCGCGCTGCTGCCGGGCGACGGCTACGAGCGCTACGTCAAACCCTTCCGCAGCATCGAGGACATCCACGTCACGCTGGCGGTGCTGGGCTACCTGCTGCGCGAGGCCCGGCAGCGTCGCTGGCCCACCGGCTTTGCCGAACGGCTGTGCGCCGCGCTGTTGGCGCTGGTGGCGCTGTCCGACGCGGCCGCCGATGCGCCGGCCACGCACGTGGCGCTGGCCGGCGCGCTGGCGCAGGCCCACGCGCTGTACGACGAGGCCGGCGGCCTGTGGGCGGCGGCCGGTGCCGATCCGGCGGCGCAGCGCTGGCAGCGCGATGCGGCGCTGTTTGCCGTGGCTTCGTCGGCGCGCGGCCTGCGCGCGGCGCGCGCCTGGGAACGGCTGCAAGGCTGAGCCGCCGCCGTGCAGCTGCGCCAGATCCTGTTCAGCCAGGGCTTCGGCAGCCGGCGCGAATGTGACGCGCTGATCCTCAACGGCTGCGTCCAGGTGCAGGGCCGGGTGCTCGACGACCCGGCGGTCGATCTGACGAGCGAGGGCCTGGTGTTCAGCGTCGACGGGCGAACCTGGCAGTTCCAGGCCCAGGCGCTGCTGATGCTGCACAAGCCGGCGGGCTATGAATGCTCGCAGAAGCCGCGCCACCATCCCAGCGTGCTGGGCCTGCTGCCGCCGCCGCTGCGCACGCGCGGCGTGCAGCCGGTGGGCCGGCGCGACGCCGACACCACCGGGCTGCTGCTGCTGACCGACGACGGCGCGCTGCTGCACCGGCTGACCTCGCCGAAGTGGCATGTGCCGAAGCTCTACCGGGCCGACTGCGCCGAGCCGGTGACCGCGGCGCAGCTGCAGCAGCTGCGCGACGGCGTCGTGCTGCACGACGACCCGAAGCCGGTCCGCGCTGCCTCCTGCGAAGCCGCCGGCGAGCGGCGGCTGCTGCTGACGCTGACCGAAGGCAAGTACCACCAGGTCAAGCGCATGGTGGCCGCCGTCGGCAATGCGGTGCAGGCCCTGCATCGGCTGCAGGTCGGCGCGCTGCAGTTGCCGCAGGATCTGCCACCGGGCCAATGGCGCTGGGTGCAGCGCGGCGAGATCGCCGAGGGGCTCTGAAGGCCCGCCGCACGCCGGACCCGCAAGCGCGGGCCCCCACCCTGCGCGCCCCTTCGGCAGAATGGCAGTGCCAAGGCGACACCGTGGCGCAACCCCAGGGAGTGACCCATGTCAACGACGTCGATGCCCGGCCTGCGCCACATGCTGTTCGCGCTGGCCGGCCTGCTTTGCGCCGCCGCTGCGGCAGCCCAGGCCGTGGTCGGCGACTTCAAGGCCGGGCCCGGCAGCGGCGTCTACGGCTTTGCCAGCTGGACGCCGAAGACCTTGCCCGAACTGATGCGCGGCCAGGGCAACGCCGAGGCGCAGAACGTGACCGGCCACCTGTTCCTGCCGCCGGGCGACGCCAAGGTGCCGGCAGTGCTGCTGGTGCACGGCTCGGGCGGCATCTACAGCGCCATGCTCGACTTCTGGCCCAAGGCCTTCAATGCCGCCGGCATTGCCGTGTTCTCGATGGACAGCTTCGGTCCGCGCGGCGTCAAGAGCACCGCCGAGGACCAGTCGCAGGTGCCCTTTGCCGCCGACACTGCCGACGCCTTCGCCGCGTTGCGGCTGCTGGCCACGCACCCGCGCATCGACCCGCAGCGCATCGCCATCATGGGCTTCTCGCGCGGCGGCATCACCGTGCAGCGCAGCGCGGTGGAACGCATCATCGCCTCGCAGAAGCTGCCCGACGGGCTGCGCTTCGCGGCGCACATCCCCGTCTATTCCGGCGGTTGCGCCGGAGGCCGGCACGCCGGTGGAGTTCGTCGTGCTCGACGGCGCAGCCCACAAGTTCGATGCCGACGACCCGCGCAAGCTGTTCATCCGCGGCGCGCAGCGCACGCTGGACACCTGCCCGGTGGAGATGGACATCGACAGCTTCGCCTCCTTCGACCGCACGACCGGCCAGCGGCTGCAGGGCGAGGCCTACCAGGCCGTGCTGAAGAGCTGCAGCGCCACCGGCGCCAACATCGAGGGCAGCGCCAAGGCGCGCGACCGCGCCGCGGAGGTGACGCTGGCCTTCCTGAGCAAGGCCTTCGGGAAATAGCCGCCATGCCCGACACACCCGCCGAACTGCAGACACCCGAGGCCGCGCTGCAGATGCTGTGGCAGGCCGCCGGCCTGCCGACCGACAGCCTGCCGCAGGCGCGCCTGCCCGGCCGCGAGCCGGTGCTGCCATCGTCCTTTGCCGTCGGCACGGCCGCCCAGGCGGCGCTGGCCGCCGGCGCGCTGGCCGCGGCCGAAGTCGGCCGGCAACGCGGCGGCCCGCGGCAGCAGGTGACGGTGGACATGCGCCATGCCGCGCTGGAGTGCTGCACACACTTCCTGATCGACGGCCAGCCGCTGCAGCCGTGGGACAAGCTGGCCGGGCTGTACCCCTGCGGCGACGACGCGGGCAGCGCCGGCTGGGTGCGCATCCACACCAACTTTGCCCACCACCGCGACGGCGCGCTGCGCCTGCTGGGCCTGCCCCAAGGATCCGGCACCGAAGCGGCGGACGTCCGGCGCGCACTGCGCGGCTGGACCGCGCTCGACTTCGAGCAGGCCGCGGCCGATGCCGGCCTGGTGGTGGCGGCCTTGCGCAGCTTCGACGAGTGGGACCGGCATGCGCAGGGCATCGCCGTGGCCCGGCAGCCGCTGCTGCAGTGGCAACGGCTGGGCGATGCGCCACCCCGCGTCTGGCCCGAGCTGCCGCCGGGTGCCCGGCCACTGCGCGGCCTGCACGTGCTGGACCTGACCCGCATCCTCGCCGGCCCGGTGGGCACGCGCGCACTGGCCGCCCACGGCGCCGACGTGCTGCTGGTCAATTCGCCGAAGCTGCCGAACATCGAAGCCATCGCCGAAACCAGCCGCGGCAAGCTTTCGGCCCATGCCGACCTGCACGATGCCGCGCAGCGCGAGGCCTTCGACGCGGTGCTGCGCGACGCCCATGTCTTCGTCCAGGGCTACCGGCCCGGCGGCCTGGCGGCACTGGGCTACGGCGCCGACGCGCTGGCCGAGCGCCACCCAGGCATCGTCGTGGTTTCGCTGTCGGCCTACGGGCCGGACGGGCCTTGGGCGGGACGCCGCGGCTTCGACTCGCTGGTGCAGACGGCCACCGGCTTCAACCAGGCCGAGGCCGAGGCCTTCGGCAGCGGGCCGCCGCGCGCGCTGCCGATGCAGATCCTGGACCATGCCGCCGGCCAGCTGATCGCGCTGGCCGCCTGCGCCGCACTGCGGCGCCAGGCACTGGAGGGCGGCAGCTGGCATGTGCAGGTGTCGCTGGCACGAACCGGACTGTGGCTGCGCGGCCTGGGCCGGGTGGCCGAAGGCTTCACGGCGGCGAAGCCCGACTTCGCGCCCTACGTCGAGACCACCGACAGCGGCTTCGGCCGGCTCACCGCGCTGCGCCACTCGGCGCAGCTGTCGGCCACGCCGCCGGCGTGGCCTCGGCCGTCGATGCCGCCGGGCACGCATGCGCTGGCCTGGCCGGCGGATTGACGGCAGGTCAGCGACAACACACTGTTAGCCGCGTCCTTGCCAGGCCACCACGGCGAAGCCGAGGTTGTAGTACGCGTGTGTCAGCACGGCGGGCCAGATGCTGTCCAGTCGTTCCCGCAGGTGGCCGAACACCAGCGAAGGGCCGGCTACCGCCAGAGCCCATACCCATGGCTGATTGAACAGGTGCATGGCCACGAACACCGCCGTCACCAGGAGATTGGCCAGCGTGACCCGTCCCAGCCTGCGGCCTGCGCAGAGGTGCAGCAGCGGGCTCTGCAGCGCGCCACGGAACACGCACTCCTCCAGCGCGGGCTGCGAGACCACGAGGGACAGCCAGGCCCACAGGGTCGCGGGAGCATGCATCGCATGACTGAAGGTGGCCGCCATCATCAGCCAAACAGGCAGGGCCACGGCCAGGGCAGCCATCAGGTGTGCATCCAGCCACCAGCCTTGCCGCGGCCACATGAACCCGCTGTCACGGAGCAGTTCGACAAATGAAGACCGAGGGGCAGACACCTTTCAGTTCCGTCGCGGCAAGCGCTGCGCGTTGTTGCCCGGAGGCCACGTGCGCAAGCGGGGAAGCACAAAGAAATTGGGCCCGGCATCTGCCAGGCCCAACACCAGCCGGGTCTGCGCGGCTCAGTTGACCGTGATGTCGATGTACGTCGACTTGTTGTTCGACAGCACCGAGGCGGTTTCGGAAGAGTGCAGGCTCTCGATCAGCGTGTTGTTGTTGTAGGTCGTACCGCCGACCGAGGCGCTGTCGTCCAGCGAGAAGGTCAAGCGCCATTGCCCCGTCTTGTCGGTCGCCGTGCACTGGTTCAGGCGCCAGTTGAAGCCGTAGGTCAGGCTGCCGCCGACATTGATCTCGGCGCCGTACTTCGGTTCCTGCGAGCCATCCGCCACAGCCAGGCCTTCAGCGACCGAGCCGTTGAAGCCACACACGTGATCGGTCGGCACACCGCCGACGAGCTTCTGGATCTGCAGGCGCGCGGTAACCGCGAACACGCGACGCTCCGCGGCCGCCACCGTGACACCCGTCGTGCCCTGCATCTCGGAGATGCCCTGGCCGTACAGGAAGGTCATCGGATACGCGACCATCGCTTCCGTGGTCGGCCAGGACGTGCCACCCGGATACTGGCGCAGCACCGTCTCGACACGGATCACCTGAGTGGCACGCAGTGACGCGCTGGTCAGGTTGTCGCCCCAGTCGGCCTCGACGTTCTGAACGCTGCTCTTGCCGTTCAGCCAGCTGGCCTGCCAGGTACTGCCGGTCTGCTGCTTGTAGTAGTCGATGCCAGCCGCTCTGTACACATCAGTGCTGCTCAGGTAAGGGAACGGATCGGTCACGTCGGTGGCCGTCGGCCGAAGCCCGGTGGCCAGGTCCGTGTAGTCGGTACCGGTGATCACGCCACCCAGCACGCCCACACCGTCGGCAAAGACCAGTGGGACCGACAGGTTGTTGCCGAAGGCGCCGGTTTCACCGCCGCCGCCACCGTCACTGCCCGTACCGGGAGACCCACGCGGCGTGGCCGAGACCTCGGCAGAAGCCGGGCCTTCACCACTGGCCGTCACCGCCACCACCACG
>JBGAII010000076.1:0-23625 GCA_044225625.1 Rubrivivax sp. | reverse complement strand
TGACACCGTTTTCCAAGCCATGAGCGGCATGATGAGCGTCACGGGGCTTCCCGATGGCGTCCCCGGTGGAGGGCCGATGAAGACCGGACCGAGTCTGGCGGACTTCATCGCCGGACAGTACGCCACTTCGGGCATCCTGGCGGCCTTGTATGCACGTGACGCGTCGGGCGGCACGGGCGAAGGCTGCCACATCGACATTGCGCTTCTGGACTGCACGATCGCTGCACAGACGCACTCGGTGATGACCTACCTGGCCTCGGGCATCGTGCCGCCGCGTCGCGGCACGGAGGGCAATGGCGGCCTGCCGTCTCAGGCGTTTGAATGCGCCGATGGCGGAATCATCGTCATCTGTGGCAGCGAAGCGCAGTACAGCAGGTTCTGCGAGGTCTTGCGGCACCCTGAGCTGGCCCAAGACCCGCGTTTCGTGACCAACGCACACCGTCTGGCGCATCGGCGTGAGTTGGCCGAGGTCTTCAATGCGCTGACCCGGCTGTGGCCGGCTGCCGACCTTCTGGCAGCACTCGAGCGCGCGGGCATTCCCTCCGGCCCGATCAACAGCTATCCCGCAGTCTTTGCCGACCCGCAGGTGCTTCATCGAGGTGTCGCGCAGCGTGTACCTCATCCGACGGCCGGGGAGGTGGTGCTGTGTGCGAACCCGATTCGCTCAACCGGGCACGTGCCGCCGCTGCCTTCCGCGCCCCCGACCATGGGCCAGCACACCGACACGATCCTGCGCGATGTGCTTGGCCTCGACGACCAGGCCATTGCCGGTCTCCGTGAACGGCGCGTGGTCTGACACGGGTCGAGGTGTGAGCGCCTGCGGTTGCCAGCCTTCGCGTAGCCACTTCAAAGCCGTCGGATTCGCATGCGCCGCTGTTAGTCGATGCCAGTAGGCCGCCCTTCGCCTGCGGCGGCTTGTGTGGCCGCAGCTGCGATGTCATTGAAGCGACGATCTCGCTGCCCGCCCGCGCATCCAGCACATCGTCGCCGCCCACGTGGCGCGAAGGTGCGGCAGTCGCTGCAATGGCAGATCAAGCGCTGCATCGAGCGCGCCAGCGCGCCACCGCCCTGAAGCCGTCCGCAGCGGCCGCGCAAGGGATGGGTTCATGGCGCACAAGGCCACGCCATCCGCTAAGCTCTGCGCCGATTCAAGCGCCCCAGGAGACGAACCCGTGCACACCGCCATCCGCCGCCAGACCCTCAGCGACCTCGTGACGCGCAGCGCCGCGCGCACGCCGCACAAGCTGGCCATCGCCTGCGGCGACGTGCGCTGGAGCTATGCCGAGTTCGATGCGCTGGTCACGCGCGTGGCCGCCGGGCTGGCCCGGCACGGCATCGCCAAGGGCACGCGCGTCGCGGTGCTGGCGCGCAACTCGCATGCGTTCGCGGCGCTGCGCTTCGGCCTGGCGCGGCGGGGCGCGGTGCTGGTGCCGATCGCTTCATGCTCAAGGCGGAGGAGGTGGCCTACATCCTGCGCCATGCGGGCGCGACGATGCTGGCCACCGACAGCGGCCTGGCCGCGCTGGCGCGCAGCGCCGCGGCGCTGGACACGAAGGTGGCGCAGTTCGTCTGGCTGCCGTCCGAGGCGCCGACGGCGCCGGAGCCCGGCATGATCGCCTTCGACGACATCGCCGCCTGCGCCGACCCGCTGCCCGAGCCGCAGCTCGACGGCAGCGACCTGCTGCAGATCGTCTACACCAGCGGCACCGAATCCAGCCCCAAGGGCGCGATGCTGACGCACGACGCGGTGCTGTGGCAGTACGTCAGCTGCCTGGTCGACGCCGGCATCGGATCAGACGACCTGGCGCTGCATGCGCTGCCGCTGTACCACTGCGCGCAGCTGGACGTGTTCCTCGGCCCGTCGATCTACTGCGGGGCCAGCAACATCATCACCGCCGCGCCGACGCCCGACAACCTGCTGCCGCTGATCGAGCGCCACCGCATCACCAGCTTCTTCGCGCCGCCGACGGTGTGGATCTCGCTGCTGCGTTCGCCGCTGTTCGACACCACCGACCTGTCCAGCCTGCGCAAGGGCTACTACGGTGCGTCGATCATGCCGGTGGCGGTGCTGCGCGAGCTGGCCGAGCGCCTGCCGAAGGTGCGGCTGTGGAACCTGTACGGCCAGACCGAGATCGCGCCGCTGGCCACGATGCTCGGCCCCGAGGACCAGCTGCGCAAGCCCGGCTCCTGCGGCCGCGCGGTGCTGAACGTGCAGACCCGCGTGGTCGACGATGCGATGCGCGACATCAAGCCGGGCGAGATCGGCGAGATCGTGCACCGCAGCCCGCACGTGATGCTCGGCTACTTCCACGACGACGAGCGCACGGCCGCGGCCTTCGAAGGCGGCTGGTTCCACAGCGGCGACCTGGGCACGATCGACGACGAGGGCTACATCAGCGTCGTCGACCGCAAGAAGGACATGATCAAGACCGGCGGCGAACGTCGCCAGCCGCGAAAGAAGCCATCTACCGCCTGCCGCAGGTCAGCGAGGTGGCGGTGGTGGGCCTGCCGCACCCGCGCTGGGTGGAGGCGGTGGTGGCGGTGATCGTCATCAAGGCCGGCCAGGCGCTGACGGAGAGCCAGGTGCTGGCGCACTGCAACGCGCAGATGGCCGGCTTCAAGGCGCCGAAGGGTGTGGTCTTCGTCGACGCATTGCCCAAGAACCCGAGCGGCAAGCTGCTGAAGCGGCAGCTGCGCGAGCAGCACGCCGCGCTGTTCGGCGCCTGAGTCGGTGGCGCCCGGCCGGATGCGACGCCTGCTGCTGGCCTGCGCGCTGCTCGCCGCGGTCGTGCTCGGCGGCGGCTGCGCCAGCCTGCCGCCGCCGCCGCCGCGCACGGCGTCGCATGCGTTGTCGGACACCGGCGGCACCGCGCTCGGCCGGGCCGTGACGCCGCTGCTCGCCGAGCATCCGGGGCTGTCGGGCTTCATCGCCTTCGACGAGCCGCACGATGCCTTCGCGGCCCGCGTGCTGCTGGCGCGTGCGGCCGAAACTTCGATCGACGCGCAGTACTTCATCTGGAACGCCGACGCGGTGGGCCTGCTGCTGTGGGAGGCGCTGTGGCAGGCGGCCGAACGCGGCGTGCGCGTGCGCGTGCTGATCGACGACGCCAACACCTCCGGCCTCGACCCGCTGCTGGCGACGCTGGATGCGCATCCGAACCTGGAGCTGCGGCTGTACAACCCCTTCGCCTACCGCGGATCGCGCGCGCTCGGCTATGCGGGCGACTTCTCGCGCCTGAACCGGCGCATGCACAACAAGTCCTTCACGGCCGACAACCAGGTCAGCGTGGTGGGGGGGCGCAACATCGCCGACGAGTACTTCGGTGCGGCCGATGGCCTGGGCTTCGCCGACCTCGACCTGATGGCTCTCGGGCCGGTGGTGCAGGAGGTGTCGCGCGAGTTCGACCTGTACTGGAACAGCGCGTCGGCCTGGCCGGCCGCGCCGCTGGTGGGCGCCGCACCGGACGGCGCCGCGGCGGCGTTGCAGGCGCGCTTTGCCGCGGTGCCGCAGGACCTGCATGCGGCCCGGTACCTGCAGGCCGTGCGTGAGGCGCCCTTCATGCGGCGCCTGGTGAAGGGCGAGCTGGAGTTCTCGTGGGCGTCGGGCCAGGTGCTGTACGACGACCCGGCCAAGACACTGGATGGCGATGGGCGCTCCGAACTGCTGCTGCTGCCGGCGCTGATGCAGCGCATGGGCACGCCGACGCAGCGCCTGGACATCGTCTCGCCGTATTTCGTGCCGGGCGAGGTCGGCACGGCCATGCTGTCAGAGCTGGTGCGCGACGGCGTGCAGGTGCGTGTGCTGACCAATTCGCTGGCCTCCTCCGACGAAAGCGTGGTCCATGCCGGCTACATGAAGCGGCGTGCGGACCTGCTGCGCGCCGGCGTGCAGCTCTACGAACTGAAGCCTTCGGCCGATGGCGCGCCGCTGCGCGTGCGCGGCCGCTTCGGGCCGGCCAAGGTCTCGGGGCTGCATGCCAAGACCTATGCCGTCGACGGCGCGCGGCTGTTCGTCGGCTCGTTCAATCTCGACCAGCGCTCGGCCCATCTCAACACCGAGATGGGCCTGGTGATCGACAGTCCATCCGCCGCGCGCGGTCTGGCCGAGATCTTCGAGCAGGAGGTGCCCGACATCGCCTACGAGCTGCGCCTCGCGCCGGACGGCCAGAACCTGCAGTGGGTGGAGCGCGGCGCCTCCGGCGAGACGAAGGTCTACGACGTCGATCCGCAGACCAGCGTGTGGAAGCGCTTCGGCGTCAACTTCCTGGCCGGTCTGCCGATCGAGTGGCTGCTGTAGCGGCTAGAAGAAGCCCAGCGCGTTCGGCGAGTAGCTGACCAGCAGGTTCTTCGTCTGCTGGTAGTGGTCGAGCATGGCCTTGTGCGTCTCGCGGCCGATGCCCGATTCCTTGTAGCCGCCGAAGGCCGCATGCGCCGGATAGGCGTGGTAGCAGTTGGTCCACACCCGGCCGGCCTGGATGGCGCGGCCCATGCGGTAGGCGCGGCTGCCGTCGCGCGTCCACACGCCGGCGCCCAGGCCGTAGACGGTGTCGTTGGCGATCTTCAGCGCCTCGGCCTCGTCCTTGAAGGTGGTCACGGCCAGCACCGGGCCGAAGATCTCCTCGCGGAAGATGCGCATGTCGTTGTGGCCCTTGAACAGCGTCGGCTCGATGTAGTAGCCGCCGGCCAGGTCACCGCCCAGCTGCGCACGGCCGCCACCGCACAGCACCTTGGCGCCTTCCTGCTTGCCCAGGTCCAGGTAGGTCATGATCTTGTCCATCTGCATGGCGCTGGCCTGCGCACCCATCATCGTGTCGCTGTCCAGCGGGTTGCCTTGGCGGATCGCGGCCACGCGCTTCAGCGCGCGCTCGATGAAGCGGTCGTAGATCGATTCCTGGATCAGCGCGCGGCTCGGGCAGGTGCAGACCTCGCCCTGGTTGAAGGCGAACAGCACCAGCCCTTCGATGGCCTTGTCCAGGAAGGCATCGTCCTGCGCCATCACGTCGTCGAAGAAGAGGTTCGGGCTCTTGCCGCCCAGTTCCAGCGTGGCCGGGATCAGGTTGGCCGCTGCGGCCTGCGCGATCACCTTGCCGGTGGCGGTGCTGCCGGTGAAGGCGATCTTGGCGATGCGCTTGGATGTCGCCAGCGGCATGCCGGCCTCGCGGCCGTAGCCGTTGACGATGTTCAGCACGCCCGGCGGCAGCAGGTCGGCGATCAGCTCGGTCATCACCAGCAGGCTGATCGGCGTCGATTCGGCCGGCTTCAGCACCACGCAGTTGCCGGCGCCGAGGGCCGGCGCCAGCTTCCAGGCGGCCATCAGGATCGGGAAGTTCCACGGGATGATCTGGCCGACCACGCCCAGCGGCTCGTGGAAGTGGTAGGCGATGGTGTTCGCATCGATCTCGGACAGCGCACCTTCCTGTGCGCGCAGGCAGCCGGCGAAGTAGCGGAAGTGGTCGACGGCCAGCGGGATGTCGGCGTTGAGCGTCTCACGGATCGGCTTGCCGTTGTCCACCGTCTCGGCATAGGCCAGCAGTTCCAGGTTCTGCTCCAGCCGGTCGGCGATCTTCAGCAGCACGTTGGCGCGCTCGGCCGGCGGCGTGGCGGCCCAGCGGGCGGCGGCGGCATGGGCGGCGTCCAGCGCACGCTCGATGTCGGCCTCGCCGGAGCGGGCGGCCTGCGTGTAGACCTTGCCGCTGATCGGCGTGATCACGTCGAAGTAGCGGCCTTCCACCGGGGCCACGAACTGGCCGTTGATGAAGTTGTCGTAGCGGGGCTTGAAGCTGATCTTGGCGCCGGCGGCGCCGGGGGCGGCGTAAAGCATGGTTGTCTCCTGAAGGGGTGTGGCCCGCACGAACCCTGTGTTGCGCGGTTCCGGGGGCGGGCCCTTCGCATCCGCCGTGCCAGCGCGGCTTGGCGTCGAAGCGGGCTGATCCGGCGCAAACCGCGGCCCGCCGCGGGCGGTGACACTGTCCCGTCGCAGTGCCGGGCCGTGACATGTCACGAAAGAGGACACTTCCGGCCACTTTCCTGCGCGACAGCTTGGCGACAGACGCGCTGCGGATACTGTGCGCGGCAGAGCCCCAAAAGGCCGATCGAAGGAGACAAGCGCATGACCGCCACTGCCATTGCCCCACCGTCGCCGGCCGACCGCCTGCGCATCGCCCGCCGCCAATGGCTGGAGAACGGCGCCGTTGCCGACGGCCTGCTGGCGCCGGCGCTGCAGGCGCTGGGCGCGCAGCCAGCGCCACGGCCTGCGGCCCGATGCGCGCGCGCCCGGCGCGCCGCATGCGTCGGCCGCGCAGCTGACGCGCGCGCTGGACCACCGCCGCACGCTGGTGTCGCACGCCCGGCCGGTGATGGCCTTCCTGAACGAGCAGATCCAGGGCAGCGACAGCATCGTGCTGCTGGCCGACCCGCAGGGCATGCTGCTGCATTCGATGGGCGACGTGGACTTCGCCGACCGCGCGGCGCGCGCGTGGCGCTGCGCCCGGCGCGATCTGGAGCGAGCAGTGGCGCGGCACCAATGCCATCGGCACGGTGCTGGTCGAAGGCGCGCCGCTGGTGGTGCACGGCGCCGAGCACTACCTGGACCGCAACGGCTTCCTGACCTGCGCCGCTGCGCCCATTGCCGACCCGGCCGGCCAGCTGCTGGGCGTGCTGGACATCTCCGGCGACCGCCGCGGCTACCACCGCCACACGCTGGGGCTGGTGCGCTCGGGCGCGCGCATGATCGAGCACCAGCTGTTCGAGGCCCGCCACGCCGGCGGCTGCAAGCTGCGCCTGCATGCGCAGGCGGAAGGGCTGGGCACCGTCACCGAAGGCCTGCTGGCCGTGTCGGAGGACGGTTGGATCATCGGCGCCAACAGCGCGGCGCTGGAGCTGCTGCAGCTGCCGCGCGCGGCCATCGGCAGCAGCACCGTCGAGCAGGCGCTGCAGGCCGACTGGCCCGGCCTGCTGCGCGGCGCGCCGGGGCCACGCAAGCTGTGCAGCCGCGCGGATGGCCGCGAGCTGTGGCTGCGGCTGGACCTGGGCCGCACGCTGCGCAGCAGCGCCACGCGCAGTGCCATCGACGTGCCTTCGCAGCCGCGCGATGCATTGGCCGCGCTGGACACCGGCGATGCCGCGATGCAGGCCGCCATCGGCCGCGCGCGGCGCGTGCTGGACAAGCCGATCGCGCTGCTGCTGCAGGGCGAGTCGGGCGCCGGCAAGGAGGTGTTCGCACGCGCGCTGCACCGCAGCGGCACGCGCCATGCCGCGCCCTTCGTCGCGGTGAACTGCGCCGCGCTGCCGGAATCGCTGATCGAAGCCGAGCTCTTCGGCTACCGGCCCGGCGCCTTCACCGGCGCCAGCCGCGACGGCGCGCCCGGCCGCATCCGCGAAGCCCATGGCGGCACGCTGTTCCTGGACGAGATCGGCGACATGCCTTTGGCCATGCAGGCACGGCTGCTGCGCGTGCTGCAGGAGCGGCAGGTGCTGCCGCTGGGCGGCGGCAAGCCGGTGGCGGTGGACTTCCAGCTGGTCTGCGCCACGCACCGCCGGCTGCGCAGCGAGGTGGAAGCCGGCCGCTTCCGCGAAGACCTGTACTACCGCGTCAACGGCCTGACATTGCAACTGCCGGCGCTGCGCGCACGCAGCGACCAGCCCGCGCTGGTGGCCGCGCTGCTGCGCGAGATCGAGCCGCAGCGCTCATTGACGCTGGCGCCCGATGTGGCCGCCGCCTTTGCCGGTTATGCCTGGCCCGGCAACCTGCGCCAGCTGAGCAACGCGCTGCGCACCGCCTGCGCGCTGCTGTCCGACGCCGAGACGCAAATCGACTGGCCGCACCTGCCGGACGACCTGGCCGAGGAACTGGCCGCCGCGCGCCAGCCGGCGGCCACCGAAGAAGCCGAGTCCGACCTGCGGCTGCAGGCCGAGCGCTGCATCGAGCAGGTGTTGCGCAGCAGCGGCGGCAACATGGCCGAGGCCGCGCGCCGCCTGGGCATCAGCCGCAATACGCTGTACCGGAAGCTGAAGACGCGAGCGAATGGCTCGACGTCCGGGGCCTTAGGGTAGGCAGACAGAGGATTACCGATCCGCTGCCGTAGTCCACGAGGGCAGGCATTCGCCCAGGGGCCCGTGCCCATGGGTCAAGAGCCCGGCCAGGCGGGCGGCAAACATCGGTGCCAGCGGGTCGGCTGTCGGCGTGCCGGACGGCGCGTCGGCGACGACTCGGGCCTCGCCGGCTTCGGCACGGCGCGTTGCAGGCGCGGCCACCGGCAGCACGCGCCCTTCGTGCACCGTGCCCCACACCCGGATGTCCTTGATCTTCATCGGATCGACGTTCAGCGGGTTCTCGGCCAGGACGGTGAAGTTGGCCAGCTTGCCGGGCACGATGCTGCCGACGTCTTTCTCCAGCTGCAGCGCATAGGCCGCATCGAGGGTGACGGCCTTCAGCGCGCCGAGGCGGCTGACGCGCTGCTCCGGCCCGCGCAGGTGACCGTCGTTGGTGACGCGGTTGACACCGGACCACATCAGGAAGAGCGGCTGACCCGGCGCCATCGGCATGTCGGAGTGGAAGGAGTACGAGATGCCCGCGCGCTCGACGTCGCCCATGTGCACCATCGTGTCGGCACGTTCCGGGTCCAGGCCATTGCGCCTGTAGTTGTCGGCCAGCGCGACCGGGTAGTACGGATTGCCGCTGACGATGGCGCCGAGTCTCTGGATGCGTGCCACCTGCTCGGGGCGAGACACGGCAAAGTGAATGATCACGGTGCGATGGTCCGCACGCGGCTTGCGGCGCATGTTCTGTTCCAGTTGGTCGAGCACCATGTCCAAGCCGGCGTCGCCGTTGACATGCACGTGCACCTGGTAGCCCAGGTCCCAGTAGACGCGGAAGCTGCGCGCGAAGAGTTCCAGGTCCATCATCCACGCGCCCTGGTGCCCGTCGCTGTAGCCGGCCGTCACCTGCATCGCCTGCGAGTAGATGGCCCCGTCGGCGAACAGCTTCACCTGCTTGGGCAGGTAGGCCGTCATGCCCTGGCCCCAGCCGAGCAGCTTCTCGGTCTCCTCGGCCACCCTTTCGTCCGGAAATGCAGCGGTGATCGATTTGCCGTCGGCAATGAAGTAGAAGCGGAAGGGCGAGGACGCATCGCTCAGCACCGCGTTCTGTGCGTCCTGCGCTTTCTTCACTGCGATGCCACCGGGCTCGCTGCCCAAGGTCACGCCGTTGGCGTGGTAGTAGTTCTTGACGAACAGCAGCCCGGCACGCAGTCGCTCGGGCGACGCGATCGCGGCCGCGGTCAACGGCAGCACGGCGAACCAGCCCTGCTCCCAGTAGTGGCCATTGGCGAAGTCCGATTGCTTCTTGGCACTGTCGGGCAGCTTGTCCCACCAGGCCTGGGTGATGCCGAACTTCTTCTCCGCCGCGCTGTTGACGTAGAACTCGTGCGCCGAGCGATGCCAGACGACGATCGGGCGCGTGGCGCTGATGGCGTCCAGGTCGGCCTTGGTCAGCTTGCCGTGGAAGTAGTGGTGGTAGCCCCAGGTGAGCAGCAGCTCGTTCGGATCGGTCAGACGGCCACTGGCCGCAGTGAGCTTGTCGAGATAGTCCTCGTGGCTCTTGGCAGCCGGGCGGGTGCCGTCCGGCAGCACCCAGTCTTCGATGGCGATGATCTCGCTGGTCATCGTCAGCGCGGCCAGCAGGGGGTGGTCGTGCTGCGCGATGAACCCGGGTACCACCACCTGGTCGGCGAACTGGGTGTTCACCGTGTAGGGCTGCTTGCCCGCCGCTGCCTTCAAGTCATCGAGCGCGCCGACCGCCAGGATCCGGTCGCCGACCACGGCGACCGCACCCGCCGTCGGCTTTGCCGGATCCAGCGTCACGATCTCCCGGGCGGGGTAGATGACGATCGGCGGCAGCGATTGCAGGGCGGCGGCCAGGTCCTGCAGCGAGGGCTCAGTCGCCTTGGCAGTCGGCAGTGCCAGGCTGGCCGCCAAGACGACGCTCGTTCCAAGCCACCGCGCGGCCCGTTTCACTCTGGTCTGCATCGAGAGCTCCGCTTGCGCAACGATTGCACTGTATCCAACGGACCGCGTACCCCTCGCCCGGCAGGCCGCAGAGGGGCCGTGATGCGCCGGCAGCACGACGCGTCGCCATCGATGCGGCGACGGTCCGCGTCAGAACTTGGTGTAGCCGCCGTCGATGACGAACTGCTCGCCGGTGGTGTAGGCCGCGGCGTCGCTGGCCAGGTACACCGCGATGCCGCCGAAATCGTCGATGCCGCCCCAGCGCCGTGCCGGGATGCGCGGCAGCACGGCCTCGGCGAACTTGGGGTTGTGGACTGAAGCCTCGGTCATGTCGGTGACGATCCAGCCGGGCAGGATCGAGTTGACGCGGATCCTGTGCCGCGCCAGTTCCACCGCCAGCGCGCGCACGTAGGCGGTGACCGCGCCCTTCGACGCGCCGTAGTGGCTGTTGCGCGCCGCGCCCTCGATGGCCGCGGTGCTGGCGGTGGCCACCAGCGAGCCGCCCTGGCCGTGCGCCGCCATGTGGCGGGCCGCGGCGCGGAAGGTCAGGAACACGCCTTCGACGTTGATGCGCTGCACGCGGCGGAACTCCTCCAGCGTCATCTCGGTCATCAGCGTGCCCTTGCTGGACACGCCGGCATTGGCGAAGCAGGCATCGACGCGGCCCAGCGCCATCACCGACGCGGTGAAGGCCACGTCCACCTGGGTTTCGTCGCCGACGTCGCAGACGAAGGCATGTACGCGAGAAGCGTCGCCGCATTCGTCTGCCAGTTGCTCGCGCGCACGCTCGGTCTTGTCGGGGTTGGAACCCCAGATCGCCACCTTGGCGCCCGAGGCCAGCAGCGCGCGCGCCATGCCCAGGCCGATGCCGCCGTTGCCGCCGGTGACGACGGCGCCGCGGCCGCTCAAGTCGAAGGGGGTGTACATGCCAGTCTCCTCGTGGGTTGCAGGCGCTGTTGTAGCCTATGGGGCTCCACCTCGAAGGTCGCCTTCAAGACATGAGCTCGCTGTTCTCGCCCTGCACCTTCGGCCCGCTGTCGCTGAAGAACCGCATCGTCATCGCGCCGATGTGCCAGTACAGCGCCGTCGACGGCGCGGCCACCGACTGGCACCGGATCCACCTGGGCCACCTGGCGCTGTCGGGGGCCGGGCTGCTGATCATCGAGGCCACCGCGGTCGAGAGCATCGGCCGCATCACGCCGGGCTGCCTGGGGTTGTGGTCGGACGCCACGGAGGCTGCGCTCGGGCGCGTGCTGCAGACGGTGCGCGCGCATTCGCGCATGCCCATCGCCATCCAGCTGGGCCACGCCGGGCGCAAGGGCTCCAGCCACGTGCCCTGGCAGGGCGGCATGCTGATCGCGGCCGATCAGCACGGCGGCTGGCGCCCGGTGGCGCCGTCACCGCTGCCGCAGCTGGAAGGCGAGGTGCCGCCCGAAGCGCTGGACGAGGCGGGGCTGCAGCGCATCGTCGGCGCATTCGTCGATGCGGCGCGCCGCGCGCACCGCCTGGGGCTGGACGCGATCGAGCTGCATGCGGCGCATGGCTACCTGCTGCACCAGTTCCTGTCGCCGCTGTCCAACCAGCGCAGCGACGACTACGGCGGCTCGCTGACCAACCGCATGCGTTTTCCGCTGCAGGTGTTCGAGGCGGTGCGTGCGGCGGTGCCGGCGTCGATGGCGCTGGGCGCGCGCATCTCGGCCACCGACTGGGTCGACGGCGGCTGGGATATCGCCCAGAGCCGCGTCTTCGTCGAGCAGCTGCAGGCGCGGGGCCTGGATTTCCTGCATGTGTCCAGCGGCGGCGTGTCGCCGCAGCAGAAGATTCCCATCGGCCCCGGCTACCAGGTTCACCTGGCCGAGCAGCTGAAGCGCGAGACCGGTGCGCCGACCATCGCGGTGGGCCTGATCACCGAGCCGGCGCAGGCCGAAGCCATCGTCGACGGCGGGCAGGCCGACGCGGTGGCCCTGGCCCGCGGCATGCTGTTCGACCCGCGCTGGCCCTGGCATGCGGCCGCGCAGCTGGGCGCGCAGGTGGATGCGCCGCCGCAGTACTGGCGTTCACAACCGCGCGGGCTGAACGGGTTGTTCGGCGACGTGCGCATCGGCATGCGCTGAGGAGACAGGCCATGAAGCTGATCGACCTGCAGGGCAAGCGGGTGCTGCTGACGCAGTCGGACGAATTCATGGGCCCGGCCTTGCAGCGGGTCTTCGGTGCGCTGGGCGCCACGGTCATCGCCGACGCACGGCCGCTGGATGAGCCGGAGGCGGCGGCGCAGGTGGTGGCGCAGGCGGGCGACGTCGACGTGCTGCTCGCCCACCTGGCGTTGCCGGCGCCGAACACGGCGGTGGCGGCCCTGGACGACGACGAATGGCGCCGCGTCTTTGCCCATCTGGCGGACCCGTTGCCGCGGCTGGCGCGCGCGCTGATGCCGCAGTTCAGCGCCCGCGGCGGCGGCCGCATCGTCGTCATCGGCAGCGCGGCGGCGCTGCGCGGACAGAAGCGCACGTCCAGCTACAGCGCGGCCCGCGGCGCGCAGATCGCCTGGGTGCGCGCGGCCGGCCTGGAGCTGGCCCGGCAGAACATCCAGCTGAACGCGATCGCGCAGAACTTCGTCGACAACCCCACCTACTTCCCGCCCGAGGTGCAGGCCAACCCGGCCTTCCAGGAACGGCTGAAGCGCGAGGTGCCGCTGGGCCGGCTGGTGTCCGCCGACGAAGACGCACTCTTTGCCGCCTACCTGGCCAGCGACGCGGCCGCCTGCTTCGTCGGACAGGTCTTTCCGGTGTGCGGCGGCTGGGTGGCGTAGGCGAGGCGCCTTCCTTCAGCGGCCGACGCGGCCTCAACGGATGCGCCGGGCCTCGACATAGAAGCGCTTCTCGTGCGCTTCGCCCATCGAGAAGGTCTTGCGCGGCAGCGGGCCGTCGTGCGCCACGCGGCGCAGCAGCTCGCCCTTGTCCACCGCGGCCAGATGCAGGCCGACGTGGCCCGGTTGCTGGCCCAGCCGCTCCAGCACGTCGTCGCCGTGCACGTAGTCCACCTGCTCGGCGCCGCCGTCGGCGATGAAGCGGTCGACGAAGGCCTGCAGGCTGCCCACCGCCAGCGGCGCCGGCGGCGCATCGATTTCGATCACGCCGAAGCGCGGCCCGGGCTCGATCAGGCCGAAGGCCTGCGCCGGGGCGGTCACCGTCTGTACCCGCGCGCGCATCGCTTCGGCATCGGGCACTTCGGTGCGGCGCAGCCGCGCGCCGAAATGGTCGCGCAGCGCCCCGTGCAGGTCGCCGCGCACGCCGAACAGCAGGCGATGGATGGCGGCGAAATGCAGCGCCGGGTCGTGAATGTTCTCGACTTCGACCAGCGCATGACGCGCCGGGTGGTCGGCCGGGACGCTGCCCTTCATCTGCTCCCAGATCGCCTTGGCCGTGGCCAGCGAATGGTTGCCGTCGCCGACGGCAAAGAGCATGGGCGGCGAGCCCGCCGGCAGCCCGTAGCGTGCGGCGAAGGACACCGGCTCGGCCAGCGTCTGCAGCGCGCGCAGCGCGGCGGCCGCCGCATCGTGCGCGACCGCATGGCCGGTGAGAGGGCCGCCGTCGCACATCAGCGTCGTGGCGTACAGCGGCTGCAGCTTGTCGCGTGCCGCGGCCAGCGGTTCGATCACCGTGCACTGCGGGTCGTCGATCAGCACCAGGATGTGCGGCAGCTCCAGCGCGGCGCCGCGCCGCACCTCGATGCGCGGCGCCAGGCGTTCGACGATCGTGCCCTCGGTGGGTCGGATCAGGCTGCTGGAATCGGCGCCGAAGTCGTAGTGCTCCAGGTCGAGCTCGAGCATCAGGCCGCGCCGCGTGCGCGCGCCAATGCGCCGCTCCACCAGCACCATGCCTTGATGATCGACCAGCAGCCCCTGCGCCAGATAGCGCTGCATCGTCGACTGGATGCGCGCGATGCGCTGCGGCGCATCGGCTGCGCCGAGGTGGACCTCGGGAAAGATCAGCTGCAGCGTCGACGGGGCGTTGCCGACGAGGCGCTCGACGGCCTGCCAGTACTCCGGCTGCGCGGTGTACTGATCGCAGGCGACGACGGCCCACTTGGCCAGGTCGATGTCGGCGCGCGGCAGGCACAGTTGCGGCAGGCGGAAGCCGGTGCTGGGGCTCATGCGGGATCCCGTTTTGTCTGGATGCGCCATCGTAGCGACCTCGCAGGCAGTCCAAATCCACTCCCGACCTTGGGATCAACAGGGGTGTCCAGCCGCTGCACAATGCGAGGCATGGCAAACATCGCATCCCTCCTAAAAAGCGAGATCGCCCGTGTCGCGCGCAAGCAGGCACGGGGCGAAACGTTGGGTCTGAAAAAAAGTGTCGGTGCCAGTCGCAGCGAGATCGTCGCGCTGAAGCGCCGCGTGCAGGCGCTGGAAAGCGAACTGCGCCGCCTGACGAAGGCCGCGGCGCGCGCGGCGCCGTCCCTGGCGGCCGACGAAGGCGAGCCGGCGCAACGTGCGCTGCGCTTCAGCGCCAAGGGCCTGGTGTCGCAGCGCAAGCGCCTGGGCCTGTCGGCGCATGAATGCGGCCTGCTGGTCGGCGCGTCAGGGCAATCGATCTACAACTGGGAAGACGGCAAGGCCCGCCCGCGTGCCAAGCATCTGCCGGCGCTGGCCGCGTTGCGCACGATGGGCAAGAAGGAAGCGGCCGCCCGTGTGGCCCTATTGAGGGCCGGCTTAGCCGCTTGGCGGAACAGCCGCCGCGCGCGAGGCGCCGTTCGACCAGCCGTGCAAAGAAGGCCGCGCCCAGCGGCAGCGCGTCGTCGTTGAAGTCGTAGCCCGGGTTGTGCACTTCGCAGCTGCCGTCGGCGCCGGCGTTGCCGATGTTGATGAAGCAGCCCGGCACGCGTTCGAGCATCGCGGAGAAATCCTCCGACGCCATGATCAGCGGCGGGTTGCGCCGCACCTTGTCGGCCCCCACCAGCTCGCTGCAGATCAGCGCCGCGAAGTCGGCCTCGCGCGGGTCGTTGACCGTCGGCGCGAACAGCGTGCGGAAATCGACTTCGGCGCTCGCACCCAGCGCCTGCGCGGTGCCGCTGGCGACGCGGCGCATCGCCGCCTCCACCGCAGCCATCACCTCGCGCGAGAATGCCCGCACCGTGCCGGCCAGGCGAGCGGTCTGCGGAATCACGTTGTAGGCGTCGCCGGCGTGGATCTGCGTCACCGACAGCACGGCGGTGTCCACCGGTGCGACGTTGCGCGCCACGATGCTCTGCAGCGACACCGCGATCTGTGCCGCGACCAGTGCGGCATCGACGCCGGTCTCGGGCCGCGCGCCGTGCGCGCCCTTGCCGGTGACGTGGATGTCGAAGAAGGCGCCGCCGGCCATCATCGGCCCGGCGCGCACGGCGAAATGGCCCAGCGCCAGGCTCGGCCGGTTGTGCATGCCGAAGATCGCGTCGCAGGGGAAACGCTCGAACAGGCCGTCGTCGATCATCGCCTGTGCGCCGCCCAGGCCTTCTTCGGCCGGCTGGAAGATGAAGTGCACGCTGCCGTCGAAGCGCTGCGTGCGCGCCAGATGGTGCGCGGCGCCGAGCAGCATCGCGGTGTGGCCGTCGTGACCGCAGGCATGCATCACGCCGGCATGGCGCGACCGGTGCGCAAAGCGGTTGTCTTCCTCGATCGGCAGGGCGTCCATGTCGGCGCGCAGCCCGAGCGTGCGCGGGCTGCTGCCGACGCGCAGCGTGCCGACCACGCCGGTGCGGCCGACGCCGCGCGTCACCTGCAGGCCGAGCGCCTCGAGCTGCTCGGCCACCAGCGCGGCGGTGCGCGATTCCTGGAAGCCGAGTTCAGGATGCGCATGGATGTCGCGGCGCCAACGGCGCATGTCGTCGTGCAGCGGGGCGAGGGCGTCGATCGTGGAGTGCATGTGCCATGCTAGGCGGGACCCCGGCACGGCGCAATCGGCCGGAAAGGCGCAGCGGCGCGCGCGGCCGGCGACGGTCAGGCCGCAGCGCCGGCAGACATCTCGGCCGGGCTCAGCGTGGCGACCACGCCGCGGCCGTCGGCACGCGTGTCGTAGCCGAGGGCCAGGCCGTGCAGCGCAGCGATGCGCCGCACGATCGACACGCCCAGGCCGCTGCCGCTTTCGTGCTGGCCATCGGGCCGGTGGAAACGTTCGCCCAGGCGGGCGCGCACCGCCTCCGTCAGCGGCGGGCCCTCGTTCTCCACGGCCAGGCGGTCGGTGCCGAAGCGCAGCGTCACGGTGCTGCGCGGGTCGGCGTAGCGCACCGCGTTGTCCAGCAGGTTGCGCAGCATCACCGTCAGCAGGTCGGCATCACCGCGCATCGGCAGTGCAGCGGTGCCGGGCGGCGGCCAGATGCAGTCGAGTTCGATGTGGCGCCGCTCGGCCAGCGTCAGCACGTCGCTCATGGCTTGTTCGACCAGCGGCACCCAGGCCACGGGCTGCATGCGCGGCAGGCTCTCCGTGGCTTCCAGCCGAGACAGCGCCAGCAGTTGTGTCACCAGCCGGTCCAGCCGGTCCATGCCGGCATCGAGCCGTGCCTCCGCCTGCCGGCGTTCGTCCTCGCCGCGGGCGCGGCGCACGACGTCCCACTGCGCACGCAGCACCGCCAGCGGCGTGCGCAGTTCGTGCGCCGCATCGGCGGTGAAGCGGCGCTCGCGTTCCAGCGTTCCGCCGATGCGGGTGAACAGTCCGTTCATCGCCGCCAGCATCGGCTGCAGTTCGTCGGGCGCGTGCTCGGCCGCGACCGGGCGCAGGTCGTCGGCATGGCGCGACTGCAGCTCGTTGGTCAGCTGGCGCACCGGCGCCAGCGCGCGCTGCACCGCCCAGCCCATTGCCAGCAGCAGCACCGGCAGCACCAGCAGCCATGGCAGCAGCTGGCTGGCCACCAGGTTCCAGACGACTTCGTCGCGTTCACGGCTGCGCTGGCCGGCAGCCACCAGCCATCCGCTGTCCGGCGCCTGCAGGTAGTACACGTGCCAGGGCTTGCCGTCGATGGCCAGGTCGACAAACCCGGTGGCGTCGTGCCGGAACGGCAGCTGCACGCCTTCGCGGTCGACCAGCAGCAGCTGGCCCTGCGCATTCCACACCGCGACGGCCAGGTCGCGCAGGTCGGCCTCGCCGGCCTTGCCGGATGGCGTGGCCAGCTGCCCCGGCATCCGCGCGCCGATCACCGTGGCCTGGATCTGCCGCGTCAGGCGGATCAGCTCGGTGTCGAACATCTCGTTGACCTCGTGCCGCGCGCGCTGCGCCGACACCACCAGGGCCACGGCCCAGACGATCGGCGCGCAGACCACCAGGTACAGCAGCAGCCGGCGCTGCAGGCTCATCGCGCGCGTCTTCGAGCCGCCGGCCGCGGCGCGCGGGGCGCTCATTCCGGCGCCTCGTCGACCGCACCCAGCGCGTAGCCGACTCCGCGCACGGTGCGCACGATGTCGGGGTGGATCTTGCGCCGCAGGTGGTGCACGTAGACCTCGAGCGCATTGCTCTCGGGCTCGCCGCCGCTCCAGTCGTACAGCTTCTCCTGCAGCTGCGCGCGCGACAGCACGCGCTGCGGATGCAGCAGCAGCATCTCCAGCAGCGCCAGCTCGCGGCCGGTCAGGTCGACCGGCTTGCCGCGCCACTGGGCCCGCTTCGCGGCGGGGTCGTAGCGCAGCGCGCCGTGCGTCCACACCTCCTGCACCTGGCCGGCGGAGCGGCGCAGCAGCGCACGCAGCCGCGCGGCGAGTTCGTCGATCGTGATCGGCTTGATCAGGTAGTCGTCGGCGCCGGCGTCGAGCCCGGCGATGCGCTGCTCGACGCCGTCGCGTGCCGTCAGGATCAGCACCGGCAGGCCGAGGCCTCGCTGGCGCCAGCGCCGCAGCCAGGCCATGCCGTCGGCACCCGGCAGCCCGAGGTCCAGCACCAGCGCGTCGTAGGGCGCGCCGGTCAGCGCGGCGTCGGCTTGTTCACCGTCGCGGAACCAGTCGACGGCATGGCCGAGCTGGCGCAGGCCGGCGGCCAGGGCTTCGCCGAGCAGCGGATCGTCTTCGAGGATCAGCAGGCGCATCGCCCACTCAATGCAGCAGGCGCGACAGCGCGAACAGCGTGGCCTTGACGGCCGCCAGGATCACACCCGAGACCACGGCCGCGGCCACCAGCGCCAGGCCCAGGCCGTACAGCACCCACAGCCCGTCGCGCTCCAGGATGGCCAGCGCCAGCACGCTGATGGCCAGCGCCGGCAGGATGTTGCCCAGCGGGATCGGCAGTGTCAGCACGATGGCCAGCAGCAGGCACACCGCGCCGATCAACCATTCCATTGGCGGCCGCGCCAGCCAGCTCAGCCGCGGGCGCAGCATGCGCTCGCCGCGCTGCAGCCACGGCGCGATGCGCCGCACCAGCTGCGCGAAGTCGGCATGCGCCATCGAGCGCCGCGACACCACCTGCGGCAGCCAAGGCCGCCGGCCGAAGGTCAGCTGCGCCGCCAGGAACACCAGCGGCGCGCCCAGCACGGCGCTGGTGTCGGGCGGCACCGGTAGCACGTTCGGAAAGGCGAACAGGAACATCAGCGCGCCGAGTGCGCGGTCGCCGAGCGCGTCGATCAGATCACGCACCGAGACGCGCTCGCGACCGCCGCCTTCGCACGCCATGCCCTGCAGCACATCGGGACAGCGTGAGGCTGGGCGCCGCGGCGGCTTCGGTCATCAGGCCGCGGCGAAGCTGGCCAGTGCCGCTGGCGGATGATCGATTCCGCCTCGCTCATGATGCGGTCGATCAGTTCCTTGCAGCTGGGGATGTCGTGGATCAGCCCGGCCACCATGCCGCAGGACCAGGCGCCGGCGTCCATCGCGCCTTCGAGCATGATCTTCGGATACACGCCGGCCACCTGCTCGATGATGTCCTCGAACTTCAGGTTCGGGCCCAGCTCGCGCCTTCTGCAGCAGCACGTCGACCGCGGCATTGCGCAGCACGCGCTCGGTGTTGCGCAGCGGGCGCATCACCAGCCGGGTGTCGAGTTCGCTGGCGGCGACGATGGCCTGCTTGACGTTGTCGTGCACCGGCGCTTCCTTGGTGGCGATGAAGCGCGTGCCCATGTTCATGCCCTCGCGCCGAGGCCAGCGCGGCCACCAGGCTGCGGCCGTCGGCCATGCCGCCGCTGGCGACGAAGGGGATCTTCAGCTCCTCGCCGCGCGCGGCAGCAGGATGAAGTTGGGTACGTCGTCCTCGCCGGGGTGGCCGCCGCACTCGAAGCCGTCGACGCTGACCGCGTCGCAGCCGATGGCCTCGGCCTTCAGGCTGTGGCGCACCGAGGTGCACTTGTGGATCACCTTGACGCCATGCTCCTTCAGCACCGGCAGCCACTTCTGCGGGTTGTTGCCGGCGGTCTCCACCGCCTTGACGCCGCCTTCGATGATGGCCTTGATGTAGCCCGGGTAGTCGGGCGAGCTGACGGTGGGCAGGAAGGTCAGGTTCACGCCGAAGGGCTTGTCGGTCATCTCGCGGCAGCGCGCGATCTCCTTGGCCAGCAGCTCCGGCGTCTTCTGCGTCAGCCCGGTGATGATGCCCAGCCCGCCGGCGTTGGACACCGCCGCAGCCAGCTCGGCAAAGCCGACAAAGTGCATGCCGCCCTGGATGATCGGGTGCTCGATGCCGAACAGCTCGGTGATGCGGGTCTTCATGAACGGGGTCTCCTTTCAGCGATGGGGATGAGGATGTCTCGATGGACATTCTCGGCGAAACGCCGCACGCGGGCCCGATCCTAGGGATGGGTGCGCCGCCGGGCTTGTGGTTCGATGCGGGCCCTTTCCAGCCTGCAGGGAGGCCCCATGCCAGCCACCGATGTCCAGCGTTCGCGTCAGTTCGTGCGCTCCGCGAAATTGCCCGCGCCGCCGCCGCGCCTGCGCGGTGCCGGCGACGTCGATGCGGTGGACGAGGCGCTGGAATCCGGCAAGGCGCAGGCGGCGGTGGTCGGCTCCGATGTCGTGTCCTTCGCCACCAACGTGGCGCCGCAGTGGCGGCAGGACCTGATCAACTGCTCGCTGTTCGCGCAGCTGTGGGCCAAGGCCGAGGTCGCCGACCCGAAGCGCATCTTCGACTGGTACGACGCCTACTTCGGCGCGCTGCAGCAGCTGGGTTGGATGGTGCAGGACCAGGGCTTTGCGGTGTATGTCGAGACCAGCCAGAACTTTTCGGCGCACGAGGCCATCCTGAAGGTGGCCGCCAGCCTGCTGATGCCGTCGGCCGGCTCACTGGCGCTGGTCAAGACCACGCTCGACGCGCTGGCCTCGATGGACGAGAGCAGCCCCTTCATCACGCTGTTCAGCCGCGAGAGCCAGCAGGCCAGCGCGGCGCGCTTCCAGATCAGCCTGGCCGAGCAGGCGGCCGACGGCGGCCTGACGGTGGCGCTGATGGCCTTCGGCCTGGAAGCGAAGACGACGCTGACGCAGGTGCTGTTCTTCAAGTCGCTGGCCAGCCAGGCCACGCTGCGCCACTGCTCGGGCAAGGTGTCGATCAACACGCCGCTGCTCGAGGCGCTGCGCCCCGATCTGAGCGAGCAGTTGAAGGACCAGGCGCGCAGCTTCATCCGCAAGCTGCCGTCGAAGCTGCTGAAGCCCCCGGCCTGACGGCGCGGCGGCATTTCGGTCATCATCGCCTCCCTCACCGTGGAGGCCGCCATGATCCGAATCCGTTTGCTGGCCCTGCTGCTGATGCTGTCGGCGGCGCCGGCCTTTGCCCAGCAGGCCGCCAGTTGTCCGCCGCTGCTGCAGCACAGCTTCAACCGGCTGCAGGACGAGAAGCCGCAGAACCTGTGCCAGTACGCCGGCAAGGTGCTGCTGGTCGTCAACACCGCCAGCTACTGCGGCTTCACGCCGCAGTACGAAGGGCTGGAGGCGCTGTATGCCAAGTACGCGTCCCGCGGCCTGGTGGTGCTGGGCTTCCCGTCGAACGACTTCGCGCAGGAATCGGGCAGCAACGAACAGATCGCCGAACTGTGCTTCAACACCTACGGCGTCAAGTTCCCGATGTTCACGCCGACGAAGGTCTCCGGCACGCAGGCCAACCCGCTGTACCTGACGCTGGCCCAGGCCACCGGCAAGTCGCCGACCTGGAACTTCCACAAGTACCTGGTCGATCGCCAGGGCAAGCCGGTGGCCGCCTACGGCAGCCGCGTGACGCCGGCGGACCCGGCGCTGCGCGCCGCGATTGAAAAAGCGCTGGCTGCACCCTGAGGACGTCGCGATGCATCACTTCACTCCCTGGACGGCGCTGGCCGGCGGCGCGCTGATCGGCCTGGCGGCCGTGCTGCTGCTGTGGTGGAACGGCCGCATCGCCGGCATCAGCGGCATTGCCGGCCGCCTGTGGTTCGCGCCGCGCGGTGACCGTGCGTGGCGCTGGCTGTTCCTGTTGGGGCTGATGTTCGGCGCCGGCCTGTGGGCCTGGCTGTCGCCGACGCCGGTGGCGCCGCGCCAGGGTTTCCCGGTGTCGCTGCTGCTGCTGGCCGGGCTGCTGGTGGGTTACGGCACGTCGATGGCCGGCGGCTGCACCAGCGGTCATGGCGTCTGCGGCATCGCCCGGCTTTCGGCGCGCTCCCTGGTGGCCACCGGCGTGTTCATGGCCGCGGCTGTCGCCACCACCTACCTCGTGCGCCACGTGCTGGTGCTGGCCTGATGATGAGCGCTTCGGTGACTTCCTCTCGCACCGGTCTGTGGACCGGCTTGCTGTGCGGGCTGGTCTTCGGCCTGGGCCTCGGCGTGTCGCAGATGGTCGATCCGCGCAAGGTGTTGGGCTTCCTCGATATTGCCGGTGCCTGGGATCCCAGCCTGATGCTCGTCATGGGCGGCGCGCTGCTGGTGGCGGCGCTCGGCTTCCGCGCGGTGCTGCGCCGGCCGGTGCCGCGTTTCGGCGACCGCTTCCATCTCAGCGCCGCACGCGCCGTCGATGCGCCGCTGCTCGGCGGCGCCGCGCTCTTCGGCATCGGCTGGGGGCTGGCCGGCTACTGCCCCGGGCCGGCGATCGCCTCGCTGGGTTTCGGCAATGCCGAGGCACTGTGGTTCCTGCCGGCGATGGTCGCCGGCGCCGGACTGCAGCGCTGGCAGGCACGGCGCCGGGCCGCCGCCGCATCGGCCCCGCATTCGCCGGCCGGCACCGCGGCGGCGACGTCCAGAACGAGGGCTTGAAGGCCGGCGCGCGGCCGCCTCTTTGCTGCCGCGCGAGCTAGCCAGCCCCGCTGGCCTGCAGCGCGGCCGCGCGTGGGCGCGGCAGCAGCCACAGCGCGACGAAGGCCGAAAGCCCCAACGTGCCGGACAGCCACAGCGCCCCGGCCCCCCAGCGCTGCAAGGCCAGGCCGAACAGGAAGGGCGCTGCCGATTGCGCCACGCGGCCCGGCATCGTGATCCAGCCCTGGCGCGCACCGTAGCCCTGGTGGCCGAACAGCGTCAGCGGCAAGGTGCCTTTGGCAATGGTCATGATGCCGTTGCCGGCGCCGTGCAGCAGCGCGAAGGGCAGCGCCGCCGGTGCGCCGGCCAGCAGCAGGGCGGCCGCGCCCAGCGGATGCGCCAGGGCTGCGAGGCGTGCCGACAACAGCGCATGCATGCGGCGAAGCAGCCCGAACTCCAGCAACCGGCCGGCCACCTGTGCCGGGCCGACCAGCGCACCGGCGCCGACGGCCACCGCCAGCGTCGCGCCGGTGGCCTGCAGCAGTTGCGGCAGGTGGGTGGCCATGGAGGTGCTGACGAACCATGTGGCGGCGAACACGTAGGCCAGCAGTCCGGCCGTCAGTACCGGCCGGTCCAACGGCGCGACGGTCGCCGTGGCCGCGGTGGACGCGGCGGTGCCTTCGGCCGGCAGTGCCGCGCCTGCCTTCGGCAGCAGCGCGTTCAGCGGCAGACCGACCACCAGGTGCAGCGCGGCCCAGCCGAAGCAGGCACCGCGCCAGCCGAACTCCAGCGTCATCCAGGTCGACAGCGGCCAGCCGACGGTACTGGCGAAGCCTGCAATCAGCGTGATGCCGGTGATGGCGTTGCGTGCATCGTGCCCGTAGAGCCGGACCAGCGTGGCAAACCCAGCCTCGTAAAGGCCGCTGCCCATGGCCACGCCGAGCAGCGCCCAGGCCAGGAACAGCGACACCGGCCCCTGCGCCAGCCCCAGCGCCACCAGGCCGAGAGCGAACACGCCGCTCATCGACATCAGCACCGGCCGGCCGCCATGGCGGTCGATGGCCCGTCCGGAGGCCGGGCCGACCGCCGCCGAGATGACCAGCGCCACCGAAAAGGCCAGGAAGACCAGCGGCGTCGGCACGCCCACGTCGCGCGCCATCGGCACGGCCAGAATCGCCGGCAGGTAGTAGCTCGATCCCCAGGCCAGCGTCTGCGCGCTGCCGAGTGTGGCGATCGTGGCCCAGCGCCCGCGTACCGAAGGCAGGCTCATCGGGGCATGCCGCTGCAACGGCGGCGGTCCGGAAAAGTCATGCCCGATCGTCGCACAGCGTCGGCGGGCCGCCTGAGCGGTGCCGGTCGGGAGCAGGCGCGCGCCGCCTCTTCAGCTGTTCTCGAACAGCAGTGAGCGGGCCACCGCTTCGTAAGCCCGCTGCCGCACGGCATCTTCGATCGTGCTGGCAGGGCGGTAGGGCGCGGCGCGCACCGGCCGC
>JBGAII010000075.1:0-23316 GCA_044225625.1 Rubrivivax sp. | reverse complement strand
ACGAGGCCTTCATCGGCAGCTGCATGACCAACATCGGCCACTTCCGCGCCGCGGCCAAGCTGCTGGGCGGCCAGCGCGACATCCCGGTCAAGCTGTGGGTGGCGCCGCCCACCAAGATGGACCAGAGCGAGCTGATCAAGGAAGGCCACTACGCCGCATTCGGCACCGCCGGTGCGCGCACCGAGATGCCCGGCTGCAGCCTGTGCATGGGCAACCAGGCGCAGGTGCGCGAAGGTGCCACCGTGGTCTCCACCAGCACGCGCAACTTCCCCAACCGGCTGGGCAAGAACACCAACGTCTACCTGGCCTCGGCCGAACTGGCGGCCATTGCCAGCAAGCTGGGCAAGATCCCGACGGTGGCCGAGTACCACGAGGCGATGGGCATCATCAACAAGGATGCGGCCAGCGTGTACCGCTACATGAACTTCGACCAGATCGAGGAGTACGCGGAAGCGGCGAAGGCCGTGACGGCCTGATCCTGAAACGTCTGGATACCCGGAATCGGGGCCGAACCCCTGTGGGGTCACGCTTCCCGATTTCCGGGCACTTGACAGACGCGGCACAATGGCGGCCTCCTTCCGACACAAGGCCACCATGAAACTTGTGCACACGCTCGCGCTGATCTGCGCCTCCGTCGCCCTGGCCGGTACCGCCGGCGCCCAAGACACCAAGACCCCCGCCAAGCAGCCGGCCAAGCCGGTGAAGGCGACTGCCAAGTCGGCGCCAAGCGGTCCGGCCCCCGTGCCGACGCTGGCCGTCGCCGACCAGGAGCAGCTGCTGGCCGCTTCGCTGGCCTACTACGGTGCCTACGACTGCGAGTTCAAGCAGACCCTCAGCGTGGCCAAGCATCAGGTGGAAGGCTACGTCGTCGTGACCTTCAGCACCAAGGCCTACACGATGAAGCCGGTGCGCTCGTCCACCGGCGCGCTGCGCCTCGAAGAAATCGGCAACGGCCCGATGCTGATGGTGCAGATTCCGACCAAGTCGATGCTGATGGACACGGTGCGTGGCCGCCGCATCGTCGATGCCTGCGTCAGCGAGGTACAGGCGAAGGAAGCAGCCAATCCGGCTGACAGCAATGCGCTGGGCATGAACATGGCCGGGCAGGTGGACACCTCCTGCACCAAGGCCAAGTGCTGAGCCGCCGCGCGCGGCCCTGCCTTCAGGCCGCGCAGTCCGGCGCAATGCTGCGCGCGTAGTCGCGCAGACCTCCCAGCAGCGCACGGCCGCGCTCGTCGGCGCCGGCCTCGAGCGCCGCCAGCCGCGCGCCGAAGGCGCCCAGCGTCAGCGCGCCGGAGACCCGGCCGTCGCACAGCCGGTCCGCGCAATGCTGCTGCCACTGCGCTTGTTCGGCCGGACTCAGCGTCTCGGGGAAGTTGCGCGCGCGATAGCGAAACAGCAGTTCGCCCAGCCGCGGGTCGGCAAAGTCCGGCCGCTTGTTCGCCAGAGCCTGCGGCGTCAGCGTTCTCAGCCGCTGCAGCGTGCGCCGGTCCTCGTTGCCGACGAAGCCGCCGTACAGGTCTTCGTCCACGTCCGGGCGGCGCTCGGGCTCCGGCCGCTCGAAGACCTCGGGCCACATGCCGGCCAGCTGGCCCGCATGGCGCGCCGCGATGTCGGCGTGGCGCAGGGCCTGGTCGGTGTCGATGCCCCAGCGCTGCGCCATCTCGGGCCGCAACGTCTTCAGGTTGGCGATCACCACGGGTGACTTGTTGATGTGGATGGTCTTGACCGGCAGTCGCGTCACCCCCTCCGGCAGTTCGTCGGCGCGGCTGAACATGCGCTGGCGCAGGCTCGCGACGTCCAGGCCCGGCAGTTCGGCCGGGTCCTGTGCCAGGTCCCAGACGATGATCTCGTTGCGGTTCGTCGGATGTGGCGCCAGCGGCCAGACGATGGCCAGGCAGCCGCGCTCCGCACCGTACATGCCCGACACGTGCAGGAAGGGCCGGCCCTGCGACTGCGCCGCCTCGATCTCGCCCAGCACCGCGTCCTTGCGCCGCAGCCGCAGGCAGAAATCCCACAGCTTCGGCTGAGCGGTCTTCAGCAGCCGCGCCAGTGCGATGGTCGCGCGCACGTCGGACAGCGCGTCGTGCGCCGCGTCATGCGCCAACTCGTTGTCGCGCGTGAAGTGCTCCAGCTTGAACGACGGCCGGCCATCGTCGTGACGTGGCCAGCGAATGCCCTCGGGCCGCAGGGCCCAGGCACAGCGCAGCACGTCGAGCAGGTCCCAGCGCCCGCACTGGTTCTGCCATTCGCGCGCATACGGGTCGATCAGGTTGCGCCAGAACAGAAAGCGCGTCACCTCGTCGTCGAAACGGATCGAGTTGTAGCCCACGCCCACCGTGCCCGGCTGCGCCAGCTGGCGTTCGATGGCCTCGGCGAAAGCCTGCTCCGGCAGGCCCTTCTCCAGGCATTCCTGCGGCAGGATGCCGGTCAGCAGGCAGGCCTCGGGCTCGGGCAGGAAGTCGGGCGCCGGACGGCAGTGGCACATCAGCGGCGCGTCGATCGGGTTCAGGTCGGCATCGGTGCGCTGGCCGGCGAACTGTGCCGGCCGGTCGCGCCGCGGCACGCTGCCGAAGGTTTCGTAGTCGTGCCAGAAGAAGCTCAGTTCGCTCATCGGCACCGTCCGGCCCAGGGGCAGTTGCCGCTCGTCGTCCCGCCGGGACGCCGCGAATGAAGTGCGCGCTGAAGTTTCATTGCCGCAAGATAACCGATGCGCCGACGGTGGCATCATGCGCCCCGCCGCCACCGCCCTGCCGCCGATCATGCTCCGCTGCCCCACCCGCCTGACGGCCTGCCTGGCCGCTGCCCTCCTCGCCGTGCCGGCCATCGCGCAGACCGGCGCGACCAAGTCGCTGGGCACGGCCAAGGGCGGCAGCAAGCTGCTGACGCGCGAAGAGCTGCGCGCCTGCCTCGACCAGCAGAAGATCCTCGGCGGCCGGAAAACCACGCTGCAGGCGCAGAACGACACGCTGGAGCGCGACCGCGCCCAGTTCGAACGCGACGAGGCCGCGCTGGTGGCGGATCGCGAGGCCATCGACAAGTTCAAGGCATCGGCCGAAGACCTGAACCGCCGCTCGCAGGCCCTGACCGAGCAGGTCGCCGACTACAACGAGCGCGTGCGCAAGTTCCAGGCGCAGGGTTCCAGCATCTCCGGCCCGGCTGCCGAACGCCAGCAGCAGGCGCTGGAACGCGACAAGGCGGCACTGGACAAGACAGCCAAGGAGCTGGATGCCGAGCGCGCCGGCTTTGCGCCGAAGGCCGAGGCGCTGAGCACGGCCTACAACGCGCGCGTCGAGCAACGCAACCGTGCGGCCGACGACTGGAACGCGCGCAACGCGCAGTTCAAGCGCGACAACCAGGCCTTCGAGGCCGACCTGCAGGCCTGGCGCGCCGACTGCGAAGGCCGCCCCTACCGCGAAGACGACGAGAAGGCGATCCAAGCCGGCCGCTGAGACCGCCGCCCCTGGATTCAGGTGCGCTTAAGGCTGCATCTGGACACTGCGCAGCCGGCCAAGCACGAGCGCGGCACGCCGACAGACCGTGTCCACCTCCCGAACTGCCCCCTTTCCGCGCCGGGCGCCCCATGCCGCGAAAACTGCATCGCGTGTGGCCAGGCACCCGCTGGCGCTCGCCGCGCTGATCGGCGGCTTCACGCTGCTGCGCCTGCTGCTGGCGGCGACGGCGCCGCTGCTGCCGCAGGACTATGCTGGAGCTGGAGCCTGCATCCGGACTTCAGCTACTTCGACCATCCGCCGCTGGCCAGCTATGGCATCTGGCTGAGCACCGCACTGTTCGGATCGACGTCCTTCGGCATCAAGGTGTCCGCGGTGGCCTGGTCGCTGGGCCTGAACCTGATGTGGGCCCGGCTGATCCTGGACATGTTCGACAGCCGGCGACTGGCCTTCTGGTCGCTGCTGGCGCTGAACCTGACGCTGGTCTATCAGATCTACGGCATCGGACCCACGCCGGACAGCCCGCTGCTGTTCGCCTGGGTCGGCGCGATCTGGGCCGTGTGGCGCGCCACGCAGAGCGGCCGCGGCCGCTGGTGGCTGCTGGCCGGCGTGTTCGCCGGCCTCGGCCTGGTCGGCAAGTACGCGGCGGTGCTGCTCGGACCGGTGGTGCTGCTCTACCTGGTGGCCACACCGACGCAGCGCCACTGGCTGCGCTCGCCCTGGCCCTGGCTGGCGCTGCTGATCGCGCTGCTGCTGTTTTCTCCGGTGATCTGGTGGAACGCACAGAACCATTGGGCCTCGTTTGCCTTTCAGGGCAGCCGCCGCGTGGGCCAGATGCACAGCCTCAAGCCGCGCTACTTCGGCCTGCTGCTGCTGACGCAGGTGCTGCTGGTCACGCCCTGGCTGTTCGGCCTGTCGCTGAAGACCTTGTGGCAGGACACCCGCGAGACCATGGCCGGCCGCAGCGACGAGCGCACCCGCCTGCTGCTGGCCACCGCCTGGGTGCCGTTGCTGCTGTTCACGCTGATCAGCTTCCGCTCGCATGTCAAGCTCAACTGGATGGCGCCCGGCTGGTGGCCGCTGATCGTGCTGGGCATGCACCGGCTGCTGCAACAGGGCGTGACCGCACGACAGCTCAAGCTCGGCCTCGGCTCGTCGGCCGTGCTGCTGCTGGCCGCCGCCGTGGTGACGCTGACCCCGAACCTGCCGGTGCTGCGCGACATGAACACCTGGAGCGGCTGGAAAGACGCCGCCCAGCACGTCGACCGCCAGATCGGGACGGCCCGTGCGCGCGGCGAGCAGGCCTTCGTGTTCGCGCCCAACTACAAGATCAGCTCGCTGCTGCGCTTCTACCTGCCCGGACAGCCGCGCACCTATGCGCAGGACATCTACGGCGCCCGTGCGCTGCAGTTCGACCACTTCCCGCTGAGCAGCGACCTGAAGGGCGCCACCGGCATCCTGGTGCTGTCCGACCAGGCGCAGTCGCAGCTCGACCTGGACCGCGTGCGGCCCTACTTCGACACGCTGGAAAAGGTGGACGTCATCGAAACCCGCGCCTTCGGCCGCGTGACACGCCGCATCGAGATCTGGCGCGGCACCGGCTACAAGGGCCATCCCCGCCTCGTCGGCCGGCAGGCGGCGGCCGACGACACCGAACCGGAAAGCGAATAGCTCCGTGCCGCAACTGTCCATCGTCGTCCCCACCTTCAACGAGGCCGGCAACGTTGCCGAGTTGCGCGACCGCGTCGCCGCGGCGTTGCCCCACGTCGACTGGGAACTGATCTTCGTCGACGACGACTCGCCCGACGGCACGGCCGAACGCGTGGCCGCGCTGGCGCAGCAGGACCGGCGCGTGCGCTGCCTGCTGCGCATCGGCCGGCGCGGGCTGTCCACGGCCTGCATCGAAGGCATGCTGGCCTCGTCGGCGCCGCTGGTCGCGGTGATGGATGCCGACCTGCAGCATGACGAAACGCGGCTGATGCCGATGTTCGAGGCGCTGCGCAACGCCGACCTGGACATCGTCGTCGGCAGCCGCTACGTGGCGCAAGGCAGCATCGGCGAGTGGGGACGCGCGCGCGCACTGATCAGCCGCCTGGCGACGCGTCTGGCGCGCAGCGTGCTCAAGGCCGACCTGCGCGACCCGATGAGCGGTTTCTTCATGCTGCGCCGCGAGGCACTGTTGCGCAGCGTGCGCGCCGGCATGTCGGGCGTGGGCTTCAAGATCCTGCTCGACCTGTTCGCCAGCGCGCCGACACCGCTGCGCTTCGTCGAAGTACCCTACACCTTCCGGCCGCGGCATTCGGGCGAAAGCAAGCTGGACAGCAACGTCGCCTGGGAATACCTGCTGATGCTGCTCGACCGCTGGTTCGGCGGCGTGGTGCCGATCCGCTTCATCGCCTTCTCGCTGGTCGGCGCGCTCGGCCTGGGCGTGCACATGGCGGTGCTGGCGCTGCTGTTCCGTGGCTTCGGCAGCGGTTTCGTCACGGCCCAGGCCGCGGCCACGCTGGTGGCGATGACCAGCAACTTCGCGCTCAACAACCTGCTCACCTACCGCGACATGCGGCTGCGTGGCTGGGCACTGCTGCGCGGCTGGCTCAGCTTCGTCGCCGCCTGCAGCATCGGCGGCCTGGCCAATGTCGGCATCGCCGCCTACCTGTTCCAGCAGCAGGGCGGCTGGGTCGTGCCTGCGGCTGCCGGCGTGCTGGTGGGCGCGGTCTGGAACTATGCGCTGACGGCGCTGTACACCTGGAAGCGGCCGGCGCCGCGCCGCCAGCCAGCGGCACAGCCCGCCATCACGCGTCCGGCCGCCGCGCCACCGCGACTGTCATGACGCCTCCGGAGCCGCCGAGGCTCCGGAGAATGCCAGGTCGCTCAGTCGGCAGCCGGTGGCAGCAGCACGTTGTCGATCACGTGGATCACGCCGTTGCTGGCCTCGATGTCGGTGGCCACCAGACCGGCGATGCGGCCACGGCCATCGACCAGCCGAAGATCGGCATCGATGGTGAACGTGCCACCCTGCACCGTCGTCACCACCGCCGGCTTCGGCAGCGCGACGACGTCGGCCGCGCGCACCGCCGCGCCCAGCACGTGATACGTGAGGATGGCGGCCAGATCGGGGCTGGCGAGCAGCTGTGCCGGCGTCAGCCCCAGTTCGCCGAGGGCCGCGGCGAAGGCGTCGTTGGTCGGCGCAAAGACCGTGAACGGCCCGGCGCCGCCCAGCGTGCCCGCGAGATCGGCGGTGACCACGGCCTGCACCAGCGTCGAGAAGGCCGGGTTCGCCTGCGCCATCTGCACCACCGTCAGCACGCCCGGCGGCACCAGCACGCTGTCGACGACATGGATCACGCCGTTGCTCGCCGGCACGTCGGCGGCGGTCACCGTGGCCTCGTTCAGCGCGGCATCGCGGATCCGCACGCCACCGGTGGTGTTCAGTGCAAGCGTTGCCGGGGCACCGCGGAACTCGTACAGCGTGGCCTGCGTGGCGCCGCCGGCGGCAAGTTCCGCGGCGGTCTGGCGTGACGGCAACACGTGGTATTGCAGGATGCGGGCCAGCGTCTGTGCATCGAGCGCGGCAACCATCGCCGCCGCGTCGGCGAAGCCCAGCCGCGTCGCCAGCGTATTGAACGCGGCATCGGTCGGCGCAAACACCGTCAGCTGAGCGCTGCTGTTCGACAGCGCGCCGACCAGCCCCGCCTTGTCGGCCGCAGCAACCAGTGCGCCGAAGCCGCGGGACGTGGCTTCCTCAGCCAGTGTTCCCGGCGGAGGCGAGCTCACGGGGTCGTCACCATCACCGCAGGCAGCGACGAACATGGCGGCGCCGAGCGCCGCGAACCAGCGATACCAATGCTTCATCGGAGTCTCCAAAAAGGGGTGGGCGGCCGCGATGGAGCGCAGCCAAAGGGCCGATGGGGTCGCGCGCCCCTGCAGGAAGACGCGCGGCACGAAGCGATTCGAATCGCTGGCTTCTACGGCGCCAGCCGCCTATCGGATCACCGGCGCTCGATGCGGCCTTACGGCAACGTCCCCTGCGCGGTGGACGCACCATCGCAGCGCGGCGCCGGTGCGGTAGCCCGGCGCCGTGAGCAGGCGCCAGCCGCTCACACGGCGTCGATCGCCGTGGCGGGTCAGACGCCCAGCTGCCGCGCCGCCAGGTCCTTCATGATCTCTTCGGACCCGCCGCCGATCATCATCACCTTGACCTCGCGGTAGATGCGTTCGCTCTTCGTGCCGCGCATGAAGCCCATGCCGCCGAGGATCTGCACCGCCTGGTCGGCGCAGAACTGCATCGCCTGCGTCGACACCACCTTGGCCATGCAGGTGCGCGCGACCATCGCCGACGCCGGGCCCAGGCCCTGCTGCAGCCGCCACGCCAGGTCGTAGACCAGCGTGCGCGCGGTTTCCACGCGCGTGGCCATGTCCACCAGCTTGTGGCGGATCACCTGGCGCTCGGCCAGCGCCGCGCCGAAGGTCTTGCGTTGCTGCGCCCAGTCCAGCGCCTCTTCGGTGCAGGCCTCGGCATAGGCGCAGGCCAGCGCCGACATCAGCAGCCGTTCGTGGTTGAAGTTGTGCATGATGTACTTGAAGCCCACGCCCTCCTCGCCGATCAGGTTGCCCGCCGGCACGCGGCAGTTGTCGAAGCGCAGGTGCGCGGTGTCGCTGGCCCACCAGCCCATCTTCTTCAGCGCGGTGCGCTGCAGGCCCGGCGTGTCGCCGTCGATCAGCAGCAGCGACACGCCATTCGGGCCCTTCGATGCCGGGTCGGTGCGCACCGCGACGCTGAGGAAATCGGCCCGCATGCCCGAGGTGATGAAGGTCTTCTCGCCATTGACGACATAGTGGTCACCATCGCGGATGGCCGTGGTCTTCAGCGCCGCCACGTCGGAGCCGCCGCCGGGCTCGGTGATGGCCAGCGCGGAGATCTTCTCGCCGCGCAGCACCGCCGGCACGACGCGGCGCTTCAGCGCCTCGCTGCCGTGCGCCACCACCGGCGGCAACCCGATGCCGTGCGAGCCCAGGCTGGCCTGCACGCCGCCGCAGCCGGCTCGGGCCAGTTCCTCGGCGTAGACGATGGTGTAGAACAGATCGGCCGGCGTGCCGCCGTATTCCTCGGGGTAGCCGACACCGATCAGCCCGACCTCGGCCGCCTTGCGGTACAGCTCTCGCGGGAACGTGCCGGCCTCGTCCCAATCGTTGACGTGCGGCGCGATCTCGCGTTCCACGAACTGGCGCACGCTGCGCCGGAAGTCGTGGTGCGCGTCGGTGAAATAGTCGCTGCGC
Organism: Rubrivivax sp.; assembly: GCA_044225625.1. Taxonomy (GTDB): domain Bacteria; phylum Pseudomonadota; class Gammaproteobacteria; order Burkholderiales; family Burkholderiaceae_C; genus Rubrivivax. Next base: position 14,587 of record JBGAII010000075.1, on the reverse strand, counting down.
GGGGCCAGGTCGAAGAGTCTGCTCATCAGGCGAGAATAGCGCGAGTGATCTATCGAACCGACTGGAGATGACCCGATGAACCGTGCCTTCAACTTCAGCGCCGGCCCGGCCGCGCTGCCCGAAAGCGTGCTGCGCCAGGCAGCCGAGGAAATGCTCGACTGGCACGGCTCGGGCATGTCGGTGATGGAGATGAGCCACCGCGGCAAGGAGTTCATCTCGATCCACGCCGAGGCCGAAAGCCTGCTGCGCGAGCTGCTGGCCGTGCCGGCGAACTACAAGGTGCTGTTCATGCAGGGCGGCGCCATCGGCGAGAACGCGATCGTGCCGATGAACATGCTGCGCGGCAAGGCCTCGGCCGACTACATCGACACCGGCGAATGGTCGAAGAAGTCGATCAAGGAAGCCGGCAAGTACTGCAAGGCCAACGTTGCCGCCAGCACCAAGGACAGCGGCTACACGAGCATCCCGCCGCGCGACAGCTGGAAGCTGGACCCCAACGCCGCCTACGTGCACATCTGCAGCAACGAGACCATCGGCGGCGTCGAATACCACTGGACGCCGGACGTGGGCGACGTGCCGCTGGTGGCCGACATGTCGAGCAACATCCTCAGCCGGCCCGTCGACGTGTCGAAGTACGGCCTGATCTACGGCGGTGCACAGAAGAACATCGGCCCGGCCGGGCTGACGATCGTGATCGTGCGCGACGACCTGATCGGCCAGGCGCTGCCGTTCACGCCGTCGGCCTTCGACTACAAGCAGCAGGCCGACAACGATTCGATGCTGAACACGCCGCCGACCTATGCGATCTACATTGCCGGGCTGGTGTTCAAGTGGCTCAAGGCGCAGGGCGGGCTGAAGGCGATGGAGGCGCACAACCGGGCCAAGGCGGCACTGCTGTACGACTACCTGGATGCCACCGACTTCTACACCAGCCCGGTGGCCAAGGCCGACCGCTCGCTGATGAACGTGCCCTTCAAGCTGAAGGACGAGTCGCTGGACGCGGCCTTCCTGAAGGGCGCCGAGGAGCGGCGCATGCTGCAGTTGAAGGGCCACCGCTCGGTGGGCGGCATGCGCGCGTCGATCTACAACGCGATGACCATCGAAGGCGTCACCGCGTTGGTCGCCTACATGCGCGAGTTCGAGGCGCGGCATGGCTGAAGCGCAGCGCCTGAGCGTCCTGGTGCTGAACCAGATCTCGGCCAACGGCCTGCGGCGGCTGCCCGCCGAGCGCTACGTGGTCGGCAAGGACCTTGCCGCGCCGGACGCCGTGCTGCTGCGCTCGGCCGACATGCACGGCATGGACATCCCTGCCAGCGTGCAGGCCATCGGCCGCGCCGGGGCCGGCACCAACAACATCCCGGTGCCGGCGCTCAGCGCGCGCGGCGTGCCGGTGTTCAACGCGCCGGGCGCGAATGCCAACGCGGTGAAGGAGCTGGTCATCGCCGGCATGCTGCTGGCGGCGCGCAACCTGCCGGCCGCACTGCGCTTCGTCGATGGCCTCGATGCCCAGGCCGCCAACCTCGACAAGGTGGTCGAAGACGGCAAGAAGGCCTTTGCCGGCTTCGAGTTGCAGGGCCAGACGCTGGGCATCGTCGGCCTGGGCAAGATCGGCTGCCTGGTGGCCGATGCCGCCATCCGCCTGGGCATGCAGGTGCTGGGCTGTGACCCCGAGATCACGGTCGACGCCGCCTGGAGCCTGCCTTCGCAGGTGCGGCGGGCCACCAGCGTGGCCGAAGTGCTGCGCGCCAGCGACTTCGTCACGCTGCACGTGCCGCTGGTGGCGGCCACGCGCCATTCGCCGTCAACCGACAACATCGGCTCGATGCGTGCCGGCGCGGTGCTGCTGAACTTCTCGCGCGAAGGCGTGGTCGATGACGCCGCGGTGCTGGCCGCGCTGGCGGCACGGCAGCTCGGCCACTATGTCTGCGACTTTCCCAGCGCCGCCCTGCACCGCCAGCCGGGCGTGATCGCGCTGCCGCACCTGGGCGCGTCCACGCGCGAGGCCGAGGAGAACTGCGCGATCATGGTCGTCGACCAGCTGCGCGACTACCTGGAACACGGCAACGTCGTCAACGCGGTCAACTTTCCGCAGGTGGCCATGCCGCGCGAGTCGGCCTTCCGCGTGGCCATCGCCAACGCCAACGTGCCGAACATGCTGGGCCAGATCTCGACCGCGATGGCGCAAGCCGGCCTGAACATCCACAACATGGTCAACAAGTCGCGCGGCGAGATGGCCTACACGCTGGTCGACGTCGACAGCGCCGTGGGCGCGGACGTGCTGGACAGCCTGCGCCGCATCGACGGGGTGCTGTCGGTGCGCTACCTGCCGCAAGCGCACATGGGCTCGTCGCGCGCACGGCGCATGGCGAAGAAGCGGCAGGTCGCCGGCGACGGGGTCGCCGCCACTCCGTCGGCCGGCACGGCGGCCAGCGCTTCGGGCGTGACGTCGAGCACCTCGCCGGTGTCCTCCGCTCCGGCCGCTTCCGCCGGCGGCGCACCGCCCTCGCCGCCCGCCGCGGACGGCAGCACGGCCACCCCACCTGCGGCCCGCCGAAGGGCATGGCTCGTCGGCGCGGTGCTGCTGCTGGCGGTGCTCGCCGCGGCCGGCCTGTGGCGCGGCCGTGGCACGCCGCAGGCGACGCCGGCCGCCGCACCGGCCGCCGGCGCCACCCCGACGCCCGCTATGTAGACAACGGCCAATGCCTGGGTTGCCATTCCGCCGAGGCCAGCCGCTGGGCCGGCTCGCACCACGCCCATGCGATGGCGCCGGCCACCGCCGACAGCGTGCGCGGCGACTTCAACGACAGCCGATTCAGCCACCAGGGCATCACCAGCCGCTTCTTCCGGCGCGACGACAAGTTCTTCGTCCACACCGACGGGCCCGACGGCCGGCTCGCCGACTTCGAGATCAAGTACAGCTTCGGCGTCGAGCCGCTGCAGCAGTACCTGATCGACATCGGCGATGGCCGCCTGCAGCCGCTGCAGATCGCCTGGAACACGCAGACGAAGAAGTGGTTCCACCTGCTGCCGCACGAGAAGGCGCCGCCTGGCGACGTGCTGCACTGGACCGGCCGCTACCAGACGGCCAACACCATGTGCGTGGCCTGCCATACCACCGGCTTCGACAAGGGCTACGACGCGGCCGCGGACCGCTTCGATTCACGCTGGCTGGAGGTGAACGTGTCCTGCCAGTCCTGTCACGGGCCCGGTTCGCGCCATGTGGACTGGGCGCAGGCGCATGCGGCCGCCGGTGCCACTGCGGCCAGCGCGCCGGCGGGCCTGCTGGCCGACCTGAAGACGCCGCAGAAGCAGGTCGAGGTGTGCGCGGCCTGCCACTCGCGCCGCAGCGAACTCACGGCGATGGCCGTGCCGGGTCAGCCGCACCTGGACCACTACCTGCCCAGCCTGCTGCGCGAAGGCCTGTACCACGCCGACGGACAGCAGCTGGACGAGGTGTTCGTTGCCGGTTCGTTCCGCCAGAGCAAGATGTACCGCATGGGCGTGAGTTGCACGAACTGCCACGACCCGCACACCGCCAAGCCGAAGCTGCAAGGCAATGCGCTGTGCCTGCAGTGCCACCAGACGCAGGACCTGAAACCGGCGGATCCGGCCTTCCCCAGTGCCGCCGGCAGCTACGACAGCACGCAGCACCACCATCACGCGCCGGGCTCTCCGGGTGCGCAGTGCACCGCCTGCCACATGCCGGCCAAGAACTACATGATCGTGCAACCGCGGCCCGACCACAGCCTGCGCATTCCGCGGACCGGACCTGTCGGTGACGCTGGGCACGCCGAACGCCTGCAACCAGTGCCACGACGACAAGACGGCGCAGTGGGCGGCCGATGCGGTGACGCGGTGGTATGGCACGCCGAAGCGCCCGCCGCATTACGGTGAAGTCTTCGCCGCGGCGCGCCGCGGGGCGCCCGGCGCCGCGCCGGCACTGGCGGGCCTGGCGGCCGATGCCGCGCAGCCGGGCATCGTGCGCGCCACGGCGCTGGACGCGCTGCGCGGCAGCGCCGGCGGACTCAACGAGCGCGTGGCCGCGACGCACGATACCGATGCCGAAGTGCGCGCCGCCGCCGCGGCCAGCCTGGAAGACGCGGGACCCTGCTGCGCGTGCCGACGCTGGCGCCGCTGCTGAAGGACCCGCGTGCGCGCGGTGCGCATCGCCGCGCGCGCAGTCTGGCGCCATTGCCGCACGAGCAGTTCGACGCCGCGACGCGGCAGGCCTTCGATGCGGCACTGGCCGAATACGTGGCCGCGCAGAAGGTGGCCCTGGACATGCCGGGGCCGAACCTGAATCTCGGCGCTCTGTATGCGGCCACCGGCCGCGACGCCGAGGCCGAAGCGGCCTATCTGGCGGCGCTGAAGATCGACCCGGACTTCACGCCCGCGCGCGCCAACCTGGCGCAGTTCTATGCCGGGCACGGCCGGCTGCCCGAGGCCGAGAAGGTGCTGCGCGACGGCCTGCAACGCGAGCCCGGCCTGGGCGAACTGCAGTTTTCGCTGGGTCTGCTGCTGGCCGAGCAGCAGCGCCTGCCCGAGGCCGCCGATGCCTTGGACAAGGCAGCCCGGCTGCTGCCGCAGCGAGCCCGCGTCCACTACAACCTGGGCCTCGCGCGGCAGCAGCTGGGCCAGGCCAAGCCGGCGGAGGCCGCGCTGCGCAAGGCCCGCGAGCTGTCGCCGGCCGATCCGGCGATCGCCTATGCGCTGGCGGTGTTCTATGCACAGCAGGGCCGCCGCGCCGACGCGCTGCGCGAGGCCGAGGCGCTGCAGCAACTGCAGCCCGGCAACCCGCAGGCGGCACAGCTGGTCCAGCGCCTGCGCGCCGGCTCCTGATCGGCCGGAGCTGGCGGACAGGATCTGGTCGACGTCCGAGCCCGGCGGCACCGAGATACTGTGCCTTGCGAGGCTTCGCGGCCCTGAGGCGTGAGTTTCTGCGCAATCCGAGCATCGAGCCCCCTCGGATAAGTGCCCCTCACCCCGTGCACGCGGGGTGCGCTTGGCTAGGTTGTGTTGGTAGGCTGCTCCGTATCGGCTGGAAACGGGCCGTCCCTCAAAGCACAACCTTCGTCGAGACCACCATGACCACTCCTTTCAACACCCGTCACTCGCTGGCCATCGCCGCGCTCGGCATGCTGCTCGCCAGTCCAGCGTCGTTCGCGGACACCTTCGTGCAGACCTATGAACTGCCGGGCGTACAGAACACGACCGCCACGTTCTCCGGTGGCGTCGGCGTCGAGACCTTCGAGTCGGTCAACACGGGCTTCGGTGGCTTCACATCGACTTTCGGCGGAAGCCCCTACACCGGCACCTACAGCTACGGCGCCCGCATCGACAACGCCAACCAGTACGGCAGCGCCGATGGCACCGGCAAGCACGCCGTGACCTTTGAGGACGCCGGGTACTCGATCACGCTGAACAAGAGCGTCAGCTACTTCGGCAACCTGTCGGCAGGACCGAGGCAATGTGGTCGAGTTCTACAACGACAGCCAGTTGGTCGGCAGCCTGACACCGGCCAACGTGCTCGCGTCGATCGGCCCAACCCGGCTTGCTTCGGCAACCCGAACAGTGCGGTCGCCGGTCAGAACAGCATCGAACCCTATGCGTTCGTCAACTTCTACGACACCAACGGCACGTTCAACAAGATCGTCTTCCGCGAGACGCCGCAAGTCGGCGGCTACGAGTCCGACAATCACACGGTGGGCATCTACAAGGATGTCGGCGGCATCCCGGTCGTGCCCGAACCCAGCGCTTACGCCCTGATGCTGGCTGGACTGGCCGGGCTGTGGGCCTTCACGCGCCGTCGTCGCGTCGGCTGACCATCGCCCCACCCGTCCGCAGGGGCCACTTCGGTGGCCCCTGGCTCATGGTGGAGGGATCCCGCTTCGAGCGGCACCGGCCACGGGACCTCAGCCGGATCGCCGCACTCAGGGCGTGACGATCTTGAAGTCTGACTCGCTCAACGCCAGACCACAGCCAAGGTGCGATTGTTCTGACTGTCACGCCCAATGACGATGACACGATCACTCAGGACCAGCGGTGGCGAATAGGTAAAGCCGGTCACCGGCAGGGGCAGTTCGTTGCGACGCAAGGGCACACCCGTTGCAGCAGAGTCGGCGTCGATCTCTGCAAGTTGCATATGTCGAAAAGGGCACGGTGTTGCCGGGATAGAGCGGCGCAATCGACCCGCTCCAGGCGAACCAACGATTGCCACCGACCGTCAATACCCCCGGCCAATTTGTTGCCGGTTCTTCGACTCCCGGCAGCGGTGCGACTGCTGAAGCAAGAGCTGCGTTACGCGAGGCATCACCAGTCAAGACCGCACCCGAAGCATCGATTCGCCATGCATGCGGGGATGCCACGTCCTGCGCCGCAAGGCCAGGGCCTGACCAGACCAGCCATGCGCCATCGTTCGATCCACTCGCGCTGAATCCGTTGACCGCTGTCGCGAACTGCGTCGACTGCAGTTGGAATTCCCGCTCCGCGACAACCGCGCCGCCTGAGTCGAGTCGGGTGTAGTGATACAGGGTCTCGTTCCTTGCGGTATCCAATGCGTTCCACGTGACCGCGAGGCCTCCTGCAAAGGCTGCTGCCCGGACATTCATCGGCGAGGAACCCACCGGCAGCGAGACCTCCGACAACGCGCGACCTTCCGCATCGAACGTCCTCACCACAATGAACGTCGACACCCCTCCGAGGAACTGCGTGACAGTGTGGATAACCCAGAACCGGTGGCACCGCACGACGATCAGGTCACCCACGTTCGAGCCGGGCAATATCGAAGTCCAGTTTGAGGACGCCGGAGCGGTCGACCGACCATAGCGATGTGGAATGCGTTGCGCCGAGCGATCAACCGCACGTTGTCGCCGAACGCGAACATCTTCAGAGGCGTGCCTTCCACGCTCACGGGCACGACTGTCTGCAATCGGCCCGCCGGGTCGTAGCGAATCATCACGGAACTCATCCGATAGCTACCCAACGCGAGCAGGCGGTCCGACAGCGCGACGATCAAACCTTCGTCGGGCTCGACATAGACCGTGCCATCGTCTCCGGCCGGAAACTGACGCTGCCGCATCACGTGACCGAAGCCGCTGTCGATCGCGTCGTAGCCGAGCAGCACCTCGTCAGTCGCCACCCTGATGTCGTCGTCGGCATAAGTCACCGACCGGACCACACCGACCGCATTGACGTACCAGTTCGACATCCGACGAAGCACCACCGGCTGCACCTGTCCGCTGCGCAGTACGGCGCGCATGGGCGATCCACGTAGATGCGAATCGTGTCAACCCGCCGGTGTGGCGCCCACGACAGAACAGCATCGAAGGCGTCGGCATTTCCATCGCCGTCGGCATCGATACCAGAGTCCTTGACGCGGCGATCGAACAGCGTCCACTGCGCCCCTGGCGCACGGGGCTGGGCAGTTCAACGGCGTCCAGGGCGACGACCGAGTCCGACAATGATCGAGATGTGCACTTGGCCGCTCGAGTCGAGACGGTCGAGACCTCGGGCTGTCGTGTCCGTCCGGGTTTCTATGAAGCGGCCGTCCGATGTGTCGGTCTGGACCACGCGAACTCGAAGGCTGCGACTCGTCACGAAAAGGTCGAGGGCGGCGCCGCTCTTCAACGGCCGAAGCGTCGCACCCCGCGCCACCAGTGTCGGCGCCGCAGGAACGAGCCCGGTCGGCGTCTCTTCCGTGCCAGGAAGGCGTGCCGCTGCCACCACCGGCACCAGCACCAGCACCAGCACCAGCACCAGCACCACCACCACCACAGGCGGCCACCAGAACGACGACAAGCAGCGTGGCAACGCGGCGCAAGAGCGGAGTAGAGCGCAAGTGGAATCATCGGCGACCAGGCCACGATGCTCGAACAAGAGCCTGGACGGCGACGGGAAGTCGACGAAAGCACTTGAGCTACACGACCCGCCGCTCGATGGGGGCCACATGTGCGCACTCGGCGTACCCGAGGATCGCGCGCAGGACAACTTCACCAGTCTGGACAGCCGCATCAAGAAGCGCGCGGGGGCGGCGACCTCACCCAGCAAAGCGAGTTGCCCGTGATGCCGCGGTCCGTCGAGGACAACCTCGACGTGCCGTCTGAGCAGAAGCTGTCCGACGCCGGTTGCGAAGCCAAGGCAGCATTTGAGGCGTCGGCAGCCTAACAGCAAAGCTGAGGACGTGTGCGCCTACCGTCCAGCAGCCTCGTCGCCGAATCACAGTCGACCAACTTTACGGCGTGACGATGTTGAAGTCCGGCGTGAAGGTCACGACGTTCGCGACCAGCGCGCCCAGCGCCTGAGGGTTGCCTTCCACCTTGGCCATGCCGGCCTGCACCAGCTCGGGCAGCTTGCGGCCCTGCAGCAGCATCGCCAGGAAGGCCGGGCGCGTCAGCGACAGCTTCAGGTCCGGGTTCTGCAGCACGCGCCTTTGGTGCTGTTGAGCACCGAGTTCGACAACTCCAGTGCCCAGATCTCGTTGATGTCGGTGAACTCCATCTGATCGCCGCCTTCATGCCGTCGGTCTTGGTGTGGTCCAGCCGCAGCGCGACAAAGTCGAACAGCAGTTCGTTGGTCATGCCGCGCACCGTGTCCGGGCTGCTGGAACTGACCGACGTCGGCTTTAGCCCACGCGCAGTTCCTGCGCGCCCATCAGGTAGGCATTGGAAAGCAGGTGGCCGATTCGGCCTGGTAGCCCAGCTGCTCCAGCGCATCGGCCTGCAGCGCGCGCGCCTCCTCGCTGCTCGGGTTGGCGAACACGGCGTGGTTCATCAGCTCGGCCACCCAGCGGTACTCGCCTTCGGCAAAGGCCTTGCGCGCGGCGGCGATCACCGCCGCCTCGCCGCCCATCGCCGCCACGTAGCGCTTGGCGCTGTCGGCCGGCGGCAGACGGTTCAGCGTGGCCGGGTTGGCGTCGTAGTAGCCGAGGTAGAAGTTGTAGACGGCGCGCAGGTTGTGGCTGAGCGTGCCGTAGTAGCCGCGCGACGCGGCGTCGGCCGCCAGCGCCTTGGGGAAGAAGGTCTCGTTGCCGATCTCGTCCATCACCAGGCCCTGGTTGGCCAGGTGCAGCGCACGGTCGTGGATGAAGCGGTAGGTGTCGCGCTGGTTGGCCAGGAAGGCGCGGATGTTGTCCTTGCCCCAGGTCGGCCAGTGGTGGCTGGCGAAGGCCACCTCGGCGTCGGGGAACAGGTCCATCGCCTCGTTGATGTACTTGCTCCACGCCAGGGCGTCGCGCACCTGTGCGCCGCGGATGGTGTAGATGTTGTGCATCAGTTTGGTCGCCACCTCCGACAGGCACAGCGCCTTCTTCTCGGGGAAATAGAACATGAACTCCGACGGCGCTTCCGAGCCCTTGGCCATCTGGAAGACGATGCGCACGCCGTCGACCACCATCTCCTCGCCGGTCTTCTTGACGATGTAGGTCGGCGGGATCAGGCCCGGCGCGTCATTGCTCAGCGCCAGCCCCAGGCCGGTGCCCAGCGTGCCCTTGCCGTCGGCCGGCAGCGCCACGCCGTACATGTAGTGCGCGCGGCGGCTCATCGCATTGCCGGCCAGCACGTTCTCGGCGATCGCATGGTCCATGAAGCCCTCGGGCGCGATCAGCTTGACCTTGCCGGACTTCACGTCGGCCTCGTCGATCACGCCGCGCACGCCGCCGAAGTGGTCGGCATGGCTGTGGGTGTAGATCACCGCCACCACCGGCTTCGTGCTCTTCAGCGTGTCCATCGCCAGCTTCAGCCCGGCGCGCGACATCGGCGCGGTGAGCATCGTGTCGATGACGATCCAGCCGGTGGCGCCTTCCACCAGCGTCATGTTGGCGATGTCGTAGCCGCGGATCTGGTAGATGCCGTCGGCCACCTTGAACAGACCCTGCGCCTGGTTCAGCTGCTGTTGCCGCCACAGGCTGGGGTTGGCGGTGGACGGCGCGTCGGCCTTCAGGAAATCGAAGCGCCGCGTGTCCCAGACGATGCGGCCGTCGGCGGCCTTGACCAGCGGGTCGTTCAGCTCGGCCAGCTTGCCGCGCGTGGCGTCCTCGAAGTCGCGCTTGTCGAAGCTGGCCACCGTCTGGCGCACGGCCTCGTTGGCGCGCTCGGTCGTCGGTGTCGGCGGTTTCGGTGCGTCGGCGGCCTGCGCGCCGACGGCGATGGTGGCCGCCACCAGCGGCAGGGTCAGGGCTTCGAGCTTCATCGGTCGTCTCTCCATCGGGTCGGGGTTCGGTTTCATGCAGCCTCGGCGCGTCGGGCGTCGGCGCGGATCATGTCGGCAGCCTTCTCGCCGATCATGATCGTCGGTGCGTTGGTGTTGCCGCCGGTCAGCGTGGGCATGATCGACGCGTCGGCGACGCGCAGGCCCGTCACGCCGCGCACCCGCAGCCGCGCGTCGACCACGGCCAGCGCATCGTCGGCGGGGCCCATCTTGCAGGTGCCCACCGGGTGGTACTGCGTGTCGGCGCGGTTGCGGATGTCCTCGGCAATCGCCGCCGCGTCGTCGCGCTGCAGCGGGTACATCATCTTGCCGCGCCACGCGTCGAAAGGCCGGCTCAACAGGATGTCCATCTGCTGCTTCACGCCCTTGACCAGCAGCTGCAGGTCACGCTCGTCGCCCAGGAAATTCGGGTCGATCAGCGGCGCGGCGTGCGGGTCGGGGCTGGCCAGCGTCAGCTGGCCACGGCTCTTCGGACGCAGCACCTCGACGTGGCAGGAATAGCCGTGCCCCAGGTGCAGCTTGCGCGCATGGTCGTCGACGATGCCGATCACGAACACCAGCTGCAGGTCCGGCACCTGCACCTCGGGTGACGAGCGCAGGAAGGCGCCGGATTCGGCGATGGAGCTGGTGATCAGCCCGGTGCGCTGCTTCTTCCACTCGAGCATCGCGGCGGTCAGGCGGGCGCCGCCGCGTGCCGACAGGCCGAAGGTGTGCGTGTCGCTGCGTGTACGCCAGGTCTGCACGTGGTCGATGTGGTCCTGCAGGTTCTGGCCGACGCCGGGCAGGTCCTGCAGCACCGGCAGGCCGAGCTTCTGCAGCCCAGCGCCAGGGCCGATGCCGGACAGCATCAGCAGCTGCGGCGAGCCGAAGGCGCCGCTGCAGACGATCACTTCGCGACGTGCCCGCACCTCGCGCAGCGCGCCGCCCTGGCGGAAGGCCACGCCCACCGCGCGCCGGCCTTCGAACAGGATGCGCGCGCTGGCCGCGTTCAGCTGCAGGCTCAGGTTCGGCCGCGACAGGTTCGGCGTGATGTAGGCCTTGGCCGCGCTGCAGCGTTCGCCGTTCCTGTGCGTCACCTGGTACATGAACGCACCGAACTGCTCGGCGCCGTTGTAGTCGGGGTTGTGCGGCACGCCGTTCAACGCCGCCGCTTCGAGGAAGCTCTGGTTCAGCGGACTGGGGCTGCGCAGCTCGGCCACGTTCAGCGGGCCGCCGGCACCGTGGTACTGGCCCGCGCCGTGGGTCTCGTTGTGCTCGGCGCGCTTGAAGTACGGCAACACCTCGTCGTAGGACCAGCCGGCATTGCCGAGCGCGGCCCAGTGGTCGTAGTCCCAGCGGTGGCCACGCACGTAGAGCATGGCGTTGATCGAGCTGGAGCCGCCCAGCACCTTGCCGCGCGGCTGGTAGCCGCGGCGGCCGTTCAAGCCCTTCTGCGGCACCGTCTGGTAGGCCCAGTTGTTGATGCGGGTCGGCACCATCGCCGCCACACCGGCCGGCGCATGCACCAGCACGCTGTGGTCCGCGCCACCCGCTTCCAGCAGGCAGACGCTGACACCGGGGTCTTCGCTCAGCCGCGCGGCGATCGCGCAGCCGGCAGAGCCGGCGCCGACGATGACGTAGTCGAACGCGGGGTCGCTCATGTCTCCTCCATCGGGTGGCGGCATGTCGTGCCGCTCGTCGGCCGATAGTTTCGTAGAATCAAGGTGAATCGTCTAATTCCTCTGCGTTATCGTGATCACGCCGGAACGACTGCGTCAGGTCGTCAGCCTTGCCGAGCACGGCAGCTTCCGGCGCGCGGCAGCCAGCCTGCAGATCTCGCAGCCTGCGCTGACGAAGAGCATCCAGGCGCTGGAAGCCCGGCTCGGCGTGCCGCTGTTCGACCGCCAGCCCGGCGGCGCCGTGCTCACCGAATTCGGCCGGCTGGTGGTGGAGCACACCCGCGACATGCTGCGTGCCGAGGGCGAGCTGCTGCGCCAGATCCAGGCGCTGGCTGGGCTGGAGACCGGCACGCTGACGGTCGCGCTCGGGCCCTACCCCAGCATGGTGTCGGGCTATGCGGCGGCCGGCCGTCTGCTGGCCGGTGCGCCGCAGATCGCCGTATCGCTGCGTGTGGCGGGCTGGCGCGAGGTGACGCGCGCAGTGGTCGAACGCGAGGTCGACCTGGGCCTGGCCGAGCTCACCGGCGCGCTGCTCGACGACACGCTGGCCACCGACCCGGTGGCCGAGCATCACGGCTGCATGGTCTGCAGCCCCGACCACCCGCTGCTCCGGCGGCCCGGCGTGACACTGGTCGACACGCTGGCCTATCCGTGGGCCACGGTGCGCTTTCCCCCGCGGCTGGCGGCCGGCCTGCCGCGGCCCATTGGTGCGGCAGGGCGCATCGACCCGTTGACCGGCGATTTCGTGCCCGCGGTCGAGGTGGAGGTGCCGATGCAACTGGCCCGCGTGGTGCACGGCACGCCGGTACTGGCGCTGACCGCGCTGCTCGCCGTCGAGCACGACCTGCGCGCCGGCAGGCTGGCGGTGCTGCCGCTGGACAGCCTGCCGCTGCACACCCACTACGGCTTCATCCGCCGCCGCCAGCGGCCGGTGTCGCCGGCGATGCAGGCCTACATGCAGGCCCTGCGTGCCGAGGAAAAGGCCAGCGCGAAGCACGAGGCTGCGCTGCTGCGCGAGTTCGCGCCCCGCGCCGCCGCGGACGCGCGCTGACGATTCGCGCGGTCGCCGGCCGCGCGACCGGGCCGATCCGCAGGAATGTCCGGCCGGCTGTCGAAAACGAGCGCGGCCGTGCGACATTGTGTGACGGCACTTCCGCCCGTCGCCCACTGACGAAGGATCGAAGCATGCAGTACCTCCTGTTGATCGCCGAAGACGAGTCCCGCTTCCTGAACGGCAGCGAGCAGGACAACGCGCAGATGATGGCCGCCTACGGCGCCTACATGCAGGCGCTGACCCAGGCCGGCGTGCTGCGCGGCAGCAACCGCCTGAAGCCGGTTGCCAGCGCCACCACGGTGCGGGTGCGCGACGGCAAGAGCCAGGTGCTCGACGGTCCCTACGCCGACACGCGCGAACAGCTCGGCGGCTACTTGCTGATCGAGGTGCCCGACCTGGACGCGGCGCTGGACTGGGCGGCGCGCTGCCCCGGTGCCGCGGTCGGCTCGGTCGAAGTGCGCCCGGTATGGGCGATGTAGCTGCCGAGGCACGCGGCCTGGCCGAGCGCGCCGCCGCAGCCGCGGCGCGCGACAGCTACGGCCGGCTGGTCGCTTTCCTCAGCGCGCGCAGCGGTGACCTGGCCGGCGCCGAGGACGCGCTGGCCGAGGCCTTCGAGGCCGCGCTGCACACCTGGCCGCGGCGCGGTGTGCCTGCCACGCCCGCCGCCTGGCTGCTGGTGGTGGCGCGCCGGCGCATGGCCGATGCCGCGCGACGGCGCCGGCTCGACGCGCAGGCCGCCGAGACATTGCTGTTGACCGAGCAACTGATGGAACAGGCGGCCGGGCTCGATGCCATACCGGACGAACGCCTGCGGCTGATGTTCGCCTGTGCCCATCCGGCCATCGACCGCGCCGCACACGCACCGCTGATGCTGCAGGCGGTGCTGGGGCTGGACGCGGCCGAAATCGGATCGGCCTTCCTGGTGGCGCCGTCGGCGATGTCGCAGCGCCTGGTACGCGCCAAGAACAAGATCCGTCACGCCGGCATCGGCTTCGAGGTGCCGTCGGGCGAGCGGCTGGCCGAACGTCTGCCCGGTCTGCTGGATGCCGTCTATGCCGGCTTCACGCAGGGATGGGCCGAGCCCACTGGCGAGCCGCTGCGCCGCAACCTGGCGGACGAGGCGCTGTGGCTGGGGCGGGTGCTCGTCGCGCTGCTGCCCGACGAGCCCGAGGCGCTGGGTCTGCTGGCGCTGATGCTGTATGCGCAGTCGCGCGAGAAGGCCCGGCGCGATGCCGCCGGCGACTACGTGCCGCTCGATGAGCAGCAGGCCACGGCCTGGGACCTGGCGCACGTCGACGAAGCCGAGGCGCTGCTGCGCCGCGCCGCTGTGCACGCCCGGCCGGGGCGCTACCAGCTCGAAGCCGCCGTGCAGTCGGCGCACATGGCACGGCGCCACGGCGCCGCCACCGACTGGGCGGCCATCGAAACGCTCTACCGCGCACTGCATGGCCTGACCGATTCGCCCGTCGTGGCGCTGAACCATGCGGTGGCGCTTGCGCGGCTGCAAGGCCCGCAGGCCGGGCTGCGCGCGCTGCAACCCCTGCAGGCCGACGGGCGGCTGGTGTCGTACCAGCCCTACTGGGCTGCACTCGCGCAGCTGCAGGTGGCCATCGGCGACCGCAGCGCCGCGTCGGCGGCCTATGCGCAAGCCATTGGCCTGACGGCCGACCCG
>JBGAII010000074.1:0-21814 GCA_044225625.1 Rubrivivax sp. | reverse complement strand
GGCGTGACGAAGGTGTAGGCCTTGCTGAGGTCGTAGCAGGCGCCGATCTTGATCTGCGCATGGACGCCGCCGGCGGCGAGCGCCAGCACGGCGAGGGTGGCGAACGGTATGAGCTTCATCGCATGTCTCCTGCTCGGGGGGTTGGTTCGTGGGGGACGGGGACTATGACAACCAGCGCTAGCGGCGCCGGTAGTGCTTGATCTCGTTGAAGTCGCGGCCTTCGTGGCCGCCCAGGTAGAACTCCTGGATGTCCGGATTCTTCTTCATCGCCTCGGCGGTGTCGTGCATGACGATGCGGCCACCTTCGATCAGGTAGCCGTGCGAGACCACTTCGAGCGCCGCGATCGCGTTCTGTTCCACCAGCAGCACCGAGAGGCCCTCCTCGCGGTTGATGCGGCGCACGATGTCGAAGATCTCCGCCACCAGGAACGGCGCGAGGCCGAGGCTGGGCTCGTCGAGCATCAGCAGCTTGGGCCGCGTCATCAGCGCACGGCCGATGGCCAGCATCTGCTGCTCGCCGCCGGAGAGGTAGCCCGACTGCGCGGTGCGCCGCTGCGCCAGCCGCGGGAAGTAGCCGTAGACGCGCTCGCGGTCGCGCTGCACGTCGGCCGCGCTGGTGCCGCGCACGGCCGACGCGGCGACGAGGTTCTCGTCGGGCGTGAGGTGCTCGAACACGCGGCGGCCTTCCAGCACCTGCACGATGCCGCGGTGCACGCGGGCCTGCGGCGGCAGTGCGTCGATGGGCTCGCCCATGAAGTGCACCTCGCCGCGCGTGATCTCGCCGCGCTCGGCCTTCAGCAGCCCGCTCACCGCCTTCAGCAGCGTGCTCTTGCCGGCGCCGTTGGCGCCCAGCAGCGCCACCATGCCGCCCGGCGCCACCTCCAGCGACGCGCCCTTGATCGCGAGCGCCACCCGGTCGTAGATGACCTCGATGTTGTTCAGCGTGAGGACGTTCGGGGCGGCGGTGCTCATGGTGGCAGTTGCAGACGAGGTCACTTGCGCGCGTAACCGAACGGCCACACGAGCAGGTAGTTGCGCACGTTGCCGTAGAGCTTGCCCAGCCCCATCGGTTCCAGCAGCAGGAAGCCGATGATCAGCGCACCGTACACCGCATACGGCAGGTGGGCCAGCGTCTCGATGCCGATCTCCACGCCCACCAGCTTGGCGACCCAGGCAATCAATGCATGGATCTGGCTCGGCGCCAGCAGGATGAAGGCCGCGCCGAACCAGCTGCCGATGATGCTGGCCAGGCCGCCGACGATGACCATCGCCAGCAACTCGATCGACACGTTGACCGCGAACTGCTCCGGCGTCACCGCGTGATAGAAGCAGAAGATCAGCATCGCGCCGCTGACGCCGCCGATGAAGGACGAGGTGGCGAAGGCCACCAGCTTGTAGCGGAAGGCCTGCACGCCGATGACCGCGGCCGCGTAGTCCTTCTCGCGCACCGCCACCAGCGCGCGACCGAGCGCGGTGCGGCGCAGGTTCAGCATGAACAGCGTCACCAGCAGCGCCCAGCCGAGCGCCACGTAGTACAGCCCGGCGTCGGACTCGATGCGCTGGCCCAGCAGCGCCAGTGCCGGCGCCTGCAGCGTGGCACTGACGCCGCCGCTGATGGCCGGCACGTGCGAGATCACCCAGTCCATGACGAACTGCAGCGCCAGCGTCGACAGCGCCAGGTACAGGCCCTTGACGCGCAGCGCGGCGAAGGCGAAGCCGACGCCGATGACGGTGGCCATCAGGCCGCCGAGCACCACCGCGATCTCCCAGGGCACGCCGGCCTTGTAGGCATGCACGGTGGTGTAGGCGCCGATGCCCATCACCGCCGCGTAGCCGAAGTGGAACTGGCCGGCCCAGCCGATGATCAGGTTCAGCCCCAGCGTGGCCGAGACCCACACCAGCCACGGCGTCATGTAGCTGGACACGGTCAGCGAACTGAACAGCAGCGGCGCCAGCAGCGCCAGCGCCAGCAGCACGAGGATGGCGATGCGGTCGGCCGGGATCGGGAACAGCTCCCGGTCGGACGCGTAGTCGGTATGGCGGATGCCTGCGCGGCGGTAGAGCATGGCTGGAGTCCCTACAACCTTTCGATGTCGTGCCGGCCGAACAGGCCGTGGGGGCGGATCATGATGGTCAGGATCAGCACCAGCGCCACCACCAGTTCGCGCGTGCCGCCGCCGAGCATCGGGTCGAGCACGCCGCTGGCCACGGCTTCGATCACGCCCAGCGCGATGCCGGCCAGGATCGCGCCGCCGAGGCTGTCCATGCCGCCCAGCACGGCCACGGTGACGCCCTTGAGCAGCAGCAGCGACAGCGACTGGTCCACGCCCTGGATCGAACCCCAGAGCACGCCGGCGGTGGTGGCCACCAGCGACGACAGCGCCCACGACAGCGCGACGCCGCGCTCGACCGAGATGCCGACCGACCACGAGGCCATGTAGTCGTCGGCGATGGCGCGCAGCACCACGCCGCGGCGTGTGCGGAAGAAGAACACGAAGACCGCGAACAGCACCAGCGCGACGACCGCGCCGACCACGTACGACCGGTTGAGCAGCAGCGGGCCGAGGAACAGCGGGTCGTTGCTGACGCCGATGTCCAGCGGCCGGGCGGTGCCGCCGCCGATGACCAGCGTGACGGCGCGCAGGAAGATGTCCAGCCCCAGCGTCATCATCAGGATCATCACGATCGGCCGGCCCGCCAGGCGGCGCAGCGCCACGCGCTCGATGCCCATGCCCATGCCCATCATCGTCAGCATCGCCAGCGGGATGGCGGCCCACATCGGCAGGCCCACGCCATTGGCGAAGGCCAGCACCACGTAGGCGCCGACCATCGTCAGCGCGCCCTGCGCCAGGTTGGGCACCGACGAGGACTTGTAGATGAGCACGATGCCCATCGCCACCAGCGCATACATCAGGCCCGACATCGCGCCGTTGATGCCGAGCTCGAGCAGGTACATCAGGTCCATGCCTCAGACCTCCACGACGCGCAGCTCGCGCTCGGTGACGCCGGTCTCGCCGGTCTCGTAGACGATCTGCGCCTTCATCGTCACCGTCTTCTGCCCGGCGTAGATGGCCTCGATGATCGGCGCATAGCGCTCCTCCACCACGTTGCGGCGCAGCTTGCGCGTGCGCGTGATCTCGCCGTCGTCGGCGTCGAATTCCTTGTGCAGGCTGACGAAGTGGCGCAGCTTCAGCCCGTCGGGCAGCGTGGCGTTGACGCGCTGCACCGCGGCCTGGACCAGCTCGATCACTTCGGGCTTCTGCGACAGGTCGGCATAGGACATGTACGAGATGCCGCGCAGCTCGGCCCAGTGGCCGACCGGCTCCTTGTCGATGCAGACGATGGCCGCGAGCCGCTCGCGGCCCTTGCCCAGCACCGCCACGTCCTTGATCCACGGGCTGAACTTCAGCCGGTTCTCGATGTAGTTGGGGATGTAGCGCTCGCCCTGCGCGGTGTGCACCACCTCGGACAGGCGGCCCAGCACCACCAGGTGCCCGTCGGGCTCCAGGTAGCCAGCATCGCCGGTGTGCAGCCAGCCGTCCTGCAGCGCCTCGCGCGTCGCCTCCTCGTTGCGGTGGTAGCCGCGGAACACCGAACCCGAACGCACCTGGATCTCGCCGTTGTCGGCGATGCGTGCCTCCACCCCCGGCAGCGGTCGGCCGACCGTGTGCAGCCGAACCTCGCCCGGCTCCTGCATGGCGTTGAAGGCGCTGCTCTCGGTCTGTCCGTAGAGCTGGCGCAGCTTGACACCGAGCGCGCGGTAGAAGACGAAGGTGTCTTCGCCGATCGCCTCGCCGCCGGTGAAGGCATGCTGCACGCGCGTCAGGCCGAGCTGGTCCTTGATCGGCCCGCAGATCAGCCACTCGCCCAGCGGCCGCATCAGCTTCTGCAGTGCGGTGGGTGCGCGGTCCTCCAGAAGCGCCCGCTCGCGCGCCACCGCCTGCCGCATGAACAGGTCGTACAGCGCCTTCTTCAGCCGCGTCGAATCTTCCATGCGCACCTGCACGGTGGTCAGCATGTTGTCCCAGCTGCGCGGCGCGGCCAGGTAGAAGGTGGGCGCGATCTCACGCAGGTCGTGCAGCACCGTCTCCGGCGACTCCGGCACGTTGATCGTGAAGTGCAGTGCAATGCCGGCGCCGACGGTGAACGCGAAGTCGCCGACCCAGGCCATCGGCAGGTAGGCCAGCACCTCCTCGCCGAAGTCGAAGGCCCTGGCGCGGTGGGCGTTGGCCACGCCCGACAGGATGTTGCGCTGGCTCAGGACCACGCCCTTGGGCCGGCCGGTGGTGCCCGAGCTGTGGATGAAGGCCGCCGGGTCGTCCGGCGCGGCACGCTCGATCAGCGCCTGGCGCAACGCCGGCTCGCGCTGCAGGCGTTCGGCCCCGAGCTGCTGCAGCTTGGCCCAGGACAGCAGGCCGGGCGCCTGATACGCACCGAGGCCGCGCGGGTCGTCGTAGACCACGTGCGCGATGCTCGGGCAGCTCTCGCGCAGGTCGAGGATCTTGTCCACCTGCTCCTGGTCCTCGGCGAGCACGAAGCGCACCTCGGAGGCCTGGATCGAATGCCGCACTTCGTCGGGCGCGGCATCCGGGTACACCGGCATCGCGAAGCCGCGCAACGCGCCGGCCGCCAGCATGCCGGTGTACAGGTGCGGCCGGTTGTCGCCGACCGTCAGCAGCGCATCGCCCGCGGCGAAGCCCAGCGCCTCCAGCCCGGCCGCGCAGCACAGCACCTGTTCGAGCCATTCCGCCCAGGTGGTCTGCTGCCAGATGCCGCGGTCCTTCTCGCGCAGCGCCACCACCTTGCCCAGCGCCGCGGCATTGGCCGCCAGCACGCGCGGCAGCGTCGTGTCGGACGAGAAGTCCCAGGGCCCGCGCATCGTGTTCTCAGCCCTTGGCACGCGCGCCTCCCAGGTAGGCTTCGATCACGCGCGGGTTCTTCACCACTTCCTTCGGAATGCCGGTGTCGATGACCTCGCCGTAGCTCAGCACCAGCATGCGGTCGCAGATGCCGGTGATGATGTCCATGTGATGCTCGATCAGCAGGACCGTCACGCCGCGCTCGTCGCGCGCATCGAGCACGAAGCGCGCCATGTACTCCTTCTCTTCCTGGTTCATGCCGGCCATCGGCTCGTCCAGGATCAGGAAGCGCGGCTCGGCCACCAGCGCCCGCGCCAGCTCGACACGCTTCTTCAGGCCGATGGGGATGGTGTCGACCAGTTCGTCGCGCACGCTCTGCAGTTGCATGAAGTCGATCGTGTCCTCGACCACGCGGCGGTGTTCGATCTCCTGCGGCCGCGCCAGCCACGGGTACAACGCGGTGCGCAGCACGCCGGGCTGCATGTGCACGTGGCGACCGAGCAGGATGTTGTCCAGCACCGTCATGCCGTTGAACAGCGCCAGGTTCTGGAAGGTGCGCGCCACACCGCGCCGCGCCACCGCATGCGGCGCCATGCCGGTGATGTCGTGGCCCTCGAGCGTGATGCGGCCCTTCTGCGGCGGGTAGAAGCCGGTGATGGCGTTGGTCAAGGTGGTCTTGCCGCTGCCGTTGGGGCCGACCAGGCCGAAGATCTCGCCGCGGCGGATCTGCAGGTCCACGCCGGTCAGCGCCACCAGGCCGCCGAAGCGGCGCTCGATCTGCTCGACCTGCAGCACTGCCCCGTCCGCAGCCGTCATCGCACCATCTCCACGCGTTCGGCGCGCACGCGGCGCGGCGCGGCCGGGCGCGCCGGCAGAGCGCGCGCCGGCCGGGTCGTCAGGCCGTCCAGCACCAGCCCGGTGATCTGCGCCGCCAGCTGGTCGAAACCGCCGCGCCGCGGGTCGTACCAGTCCACCGGCCAGTTCAGCGCGCCCACCAGGAACTGGCGCACCATCGGCACCGGGATGTCGGTGCGCAGCTGCCCGGCCTCGGCGGCCTGGCGCAGCAGGTCGTCCCACAGCTTCGTGTAGGCGCTGCGCACCGTACGGTGGCGCTGGCGTGCCGCGTCGGACACGTAGCGGTAGATGCGGATGTGCGCCGCGGTGAACTCGCCGCGCTGCAGCATGCCCCACAGATGCCCTTCCACCGCCGCAGCCAGTCGCGCACGCATGTCGGCGCCCGGCGGCAGGGCCTGGAGCCGGCCCTGGACCGCGTCGGTGACCGCGACGATGCCCTCGTCGAGCACGCAGGCGGCAATCTCGTCCTTGCCTTCGAAGTGGTAGTAGATGCTGCCGGCGCGGATGCCGGCGGCCTGCGCGATCTGGCGCAGCGTGGTGTTGGCATAGCCCTGATGGCCGAAGAGCCGGGCCGCCGCGACCAGGATCTGCCCCCGCATGGCCGGAACCGACGCCGTCATGCGCTGCGGCCCCCAGGCTCTGGTTTGCGGAACACCCACTGCATCGTCGTCGTCCAACCGTCGTTTGCCCCAGGGATGCGGGACGCCCGAGGTTTTATCTGCCGAACGCTAGTTAGGCCAGCCGGTGGATACCCGCTCCGGTGCAACCCTGGTGCGTCTTGACAGCCGTCAAGCGAGGCGACTGAACCCGGCGGCCGAGCCGTGGTCCAATCCCTTCCCCCCAACCACGTGTTCCCATCATGAAGAAACCGCTGCTCAGCCTGGCTCTTGCCGCCGCCTTCGCTTCCACCGCCTTTGCCCAGTCCGCGCCGCCGCAGGCCGCCGTTCTGGCCGCCAGCGCACCCGGAAAGGGCATGGTGGCCGGCAAGGTGACGCTGAGCGCCACGGTGGTAGCCATCGACGCCGCCGCGCGCACCGCCACGCTGAAAGGCTCCAAGGGCAACATCGTCGACGTGGTGATCCCGCCCGAGGTGAAGAACATCGGCGACATCAAGGTCGGCGACCTGGTGACGGTCGAGTACCTGCGCGCGCTGTCGCTGCAGCTGAAGCCGTCGGGCGGCATCCGCTCCAGCACCACCGAGACCGCCACCGCACCGCCGCCGGCCGGTGCCGTCGCCGGCGGCGCCGCCGCCAAGCAGGTGGTGATCATGGCCAACGTCACGGCCGTCAACACCAAGGAGCACTACGTCACGCTGCGCGGCCCGAAAGGCAACAGCGTGGACGTGAACGTCGACGACCCGGCCCAGCTGAAGCTGGTCAAGGTCGGCGACCAGGTCGAAGCGGTCTACACCGAGGCCCTGGCCGTGACCGTGGATCACAAGCCGAAGGCCGCCAAGAAGTAAGGCCTCAGGCCGCGCCGCCGGGAGGCTCGTTGGACTCGCGGTCGTAGTACTCGACCACGGCCTCCCCGCGGAACATCTTGTGCAGCTCGCCGCCGCCGGCCGTCGCTGCCCGGACGCCGACCTTGCCCGAGTCCGGATACTCGCAGACCTCGGTCGACGCCAGGTTCGACACCGCCAGGTAGCGCAGCGGTACGCTGCCGGTGTTGATGATCTGGTGGGCGACGTCGGCACCGCCCGTCGGGCAGGCAATGACGTCGTACCGGCGGATGCGGTGGCGCTGGTCGCCGAAGCGCAGTTCGCCTTCACCTTCGAGCACGAGGAACATCTCCTCCTCCTCGCGGTGCGCGTGGAACGGGCATTGGGCCTTGCCGGGCGGCAGCTCGGTCAGGTTGTAGCCGAGCTTGCTCGCACCGATGCCGGCGCTGAACAGCGCCCGCCGCGACGTGAAGTAGCCGTTCTCCTCCACGTCATCGAACTCGACGTCCGCCAGGTTGACGAAGGGCTTGTGCATGCGGGCTCCCGAGGCAGGCTGTTGGAACGAGCCTGCAGCGTAGCGCAGGCATGGCATGGCCGGCGCGTCGGCGGGCACCGAAGCGGCGCGGCGATCCCGCACCGCCTTGCGCACGGCGGGCAGCGCCGGCCTGAACACGCCCACGTCCGCGCGCCACGCGACCCGTTGCTGCCGCGGCCGGCCTACGGCTGCCGCGCCCCGTGGAAGGCCAACTCGCCGCGCGGGTTCAAGAGCAGCGTCGGCGGCGTGACGCCCAGGTCGACGATCAGCGTGCTGTCGCCACCGACGCTGAGCACCTGCGTGCCGATCTGCGTCAGCTCGATGTCGACGCTGCCGATGCGCTGGTAATCCGACGAGGCGCGCACCCGGTTGCTGGCCAACGCCTGCAGCGTGACGCTGATGTCGCTGCGCGAACTGCCCTTGGAATCGGACACCACGGCTCCCAGGTAGGTACCCGCCACCTTGTCGGCCAGGCTGGCCCGGCGGGTGCCTCCGTTGACCGCGCCCGGGCCGTCGGTTGCGGCCGGTGCGACAGGGCCCGACGGTGCGAGGCCTCGCGTCCACGGGCCGAAGTAAAGCACCAGCATGGCGATCAACAGCCCCAGCGCCAGGCCCAAGGCGACCCGGGTGCCGCGGCGTCCTGCCACCACCGGCGCCGGCCCGGACGCACCAGCGGACGCCGGCACCGTCCCCGCGGCACGGACGCTCGTCGGCGGCTGACCGAGCAGGCGCCGGATGTCGCGCTGCAGTGCCTGGAAGCCCTCGTGTGCGATGTCGCCGGACCAGCCGCTCAGGTCCAACGTCTGGCGGCGCCGGAACTCCAGCGGCAGGCGCACGCCGTCCAGCTTGGCCGGCAGCAGCACGCCGCGCTCGGCGGCCGCAGCCGCTTCGTTCTTCACCCATTCGGATTCCACCGACTCGTCCGACCACAGCACGACCACGCTGCGCGCTGCTTCGAGCTCGCGCTCGATCGCACGGTCGAAGGCTTCGCCGGTGAGGATCTCGCGGTCCCACCAGACCGTCAGCCCCCCTTCGGCCAACGCACCGGCCAGCGCCGCCGCCTCGCGCCGGTTCCGTGACGAGTAGCTGATGAACACGTCGGCCATGTCCGGCCGAGTATCACCCAGTCCGGCAACCGCTCGGCGGTCGTTCAGGGCCCATCAACGCCCCATCAGTGCGCGCACGTGCGCCGCGCTGCCGCTGGCCAGCCCCTGCAGGCTGTAGCCGCCTTCCAGGATCGACACCACGCGACCGCCGGCGCTGGCGTCGGCGACGTGCAGCAACTCGCGCGTGATCCAGTGGAAATCGTCGTCGGTGAAGGACAGTCCGCCCAGCGGGTCGTGCTGGTGCGCGTCGAAGCCGGCCGAGATGATCAGCAGCTCGGGTGCAAAGCGGCGCAGCGCCGGCAGCAGCTCCAGCTGCATGCGGCTGCGAAAGGTGGCGGAATCGCAGCCGCGCTGCAGCGGCACGTTGACGATGTTGCCGGCCACGCCCGCCTCGCCGCGCGCGCCGGTGCCCGGATAGAACGGCGCCTGGTGGCTGGAGCCGTAAAACAGGTCGGCGTCGTGCCAGAACGAATGCTGCGTGCCGTTGCCGTGGTGCACGTCGAAGTCGACCACCGCCACGCGCTGCAGCCCGTGCGCCTGGCGGGCATGCAACGCCGCGATGGCCGCCTGGTTGAAGACACAGAAGCCCATCGCGCGATCGGCCTCGGCATGGTGGCCGCAGGGCCGCGTGGCGCAGAACACGTTGCGCGCCGCGCCCGACACCACGTCGTCGACGCCGGCGCAGGCGCCGCCCACGCAGCGCATCACGGCCTCCCAGGTGCCGGGCGACATCACCGTGTCGCCGCCGTCGAGCAGCTCGACGCCGTCCTCGGGCGCCAGCGACTCCACCTCGTCCACGTACTGCGGGGTGTGCACCAGCAGCAGCTGCGCCATGCTGCCGAGCGGCGCCTCGGCCCAGTCCAGCGTGCCGAACTCCGGCGCGGACAACGCCGCCAGCACCGCCTCCAGCCGCGCCGGCGATTCCGGATGGCCTGGCCCCGGGCGGTGCTCCAGGCAGGCCCTGTGCGTGTAGATCCTCGTGCTCATGGCGGGTCTCTCGCTTGCTTTCGCCTTCAGGTGATGCCGACGGCGCCGCCCTCAGAACTTGGGGATGCGCAGCGTCTTGCTGATCATCGCCGTGCCCGACGCGGCAAACAGCAGGCTCAAGGGGTGCAGCACCCCGGGCCCGATCTGCCAGGCACCGCCCCACAGCTGCGCGCCCAGGGCGCCCTGCCAGGCGGCCCAGGCCAGCACGGCGGTGATGAGCACGCTGGTGGGAATCGGCGTGCCCTCGAAGTAGGCCACCTTGCCCGAGTCCGTGCTCAGTTGCTCGGCCGTGATGTTGAAGCGGGCGAGCCGGCTGACGCCGCAGCAGACGAAGTAGCACAGGATGGCGATGTCCCAGCCACCCTGCAGCCCTGCGGCAAAGCCGAGCGCGGCCGGCCCGACGCCGAAGGAGATCACGTCGGCCAGCGAATCCAGCTCGCGGCCCAGCGGCGAATGCTGGTGGCGCCAGCGCGCCACCTTGCCGTCGAACACGTCGAAGACGAAGGCCAGCGGCGTCATCAGCGCCGACAGCAGGAAGTGGGTCGGGTCGCCGCTGGCCATGAAGCGCATCGCCAGCAGCACCGACAGCACGCCGCAGGTGGCATTGCCCAGCGTGATGAAGTCGGCCAGGTGAAAGCCGCGGATCATCGAAAAGTGGCGCGGCGCGGGCTTGGCAGGCTCCATCAGGGCTCCAGGATATTGAACATCGGATTGAAGGTGTCGAGCGTACCGAGCAGCTGACGCAATGCCGCCGGATCGCCATCGATCGGGATCTGGCCCTGCTGCAGCGCCGCGGCAAAGCCGCCGCCGCCGACGATGCCGGCCAGCGCGGCGCGGCTCAGGCGCACGGTGGCCATTGCCGCCGCGCCGTGGCTGCCGGGCGAGTGGCTCAGCGCCGAATGGCTCAGCGTCAGCTTCCAGCGTTCGGGCTCGCCTTCCATCACCCAGTCGATGCTCAAGCGCAGGCCTTCGGCCTTCTCGGCATTGACGCGCATCGCCAGGAAGTCGAAGAACATGCTCATCGGCAGCATCGCCACCACCTTGGGCGTGATGATGCCGGGCACGCCCGGCGGCGGCTTCGGCGCGCCGTGGCGCAGCTCCTTCGCGCCCAGCGCATAGGCGTTGCGCCAGGTGGAGCTTTCGCTCTGGTAGGCCAGCTGCTCCATCGCATCGGCCGCCAGCTGCCGGGCGCGCTGGTTCGTCGGGTCGGCAAACACCAGGTGGTGGGTCACTTGCACCACCCAGCGGTAGTGCCCGGCTTCGAAGTCGGTCTGCGCACGCGTCAGCACCGCGTCGGCGCCGCCCATGTACTCCACGTACTTGGCCGCGGCCGCCTGCGGCGCCAGCGGGTCCAGGTTCACCGGGTTGCCGTCGTAGGGCCCCATGTAATGCGCGTACACCGCACGCACGTTGTGCGCGATCGCGCCGTAGTAGGGCCGCACGTGCCAGCTCTTCTCCAACGACGCGGGCAGACGGAAGCTTTCGGCAATCTCGTGCGGCGTCAGGCCGTGGCTCATCAGGCGCAGCGTCTGGTCGTGCATCAGCCGGTACAGGTCGCGCTGCTCGGTGATGAACTTGCGCGCACGCTCGCGGCCCCAGGTGGGCCAATGGTGCTGGGCGATGACGACGTCGGTGTCGTCGATGAAGTCTTCCAGCGCCGCGTCCAGGTACTTCGACCAGGCCAGCGAGTCACGCGTCTTTGCGCCGCGGATCGGGCACAGGTTGTGCATCGTGTGGCAGCCGTTCTCCGCCAGGTTCAGCACCTTGAACTGCGGAAAGTGGAAATTCATCTCCGCCGGCGCTTCGGTCTCGGGCGTCAGCTGGAAGACGATCTCGATGCCATCGATGACATGCCGCTCCACCGGCTGCTCGATGCTGCGCGTCGGCGCGATCAGGCTCGGCGTGCCGCGGCCCATGGCCTTGCCCAGGCCGCTGTCCACGTGAGAGCGCGGCCCCGGCGCGAGCGTCGGACCGAACTGGAACAGCGCCCGCCGCCGCATCGGCACGCCAGCCAGGATGTTCTCGGCGATCGCCGCATCCATGAAGCCGGCCGGCGCGATCACCTGCACTTCGCCGCGCGCCACCTGCTCGGGCGTGACCACCCCTTCCACGCCGCCGTAGTGGTCGGCATGGCTGTGGCTGTAGATCACGGTGTGCACCGGCCGGTCGCCGCGGTGCTGGCGGTACAGCGCCAGCGCCGCGGCGGCGGCCTCGCAGACGGTCAGCGGGTCGATCAGGATCAGCCCACTGTCCCCTTCGATGATGGTGATGTTGGCAATGTCGAAGCCGCGCACCTGGTACATGCGCTCGCACACCTGGAACAGGCCGTGGATGCGGTTCAGCCGCGCCTGCCGCCACAGGCTGGGGTGCACCGAATCGGGCGACTCGATGTGCTCCAGAAAGGCGAAGGCCGACAGGTCCCACAGCACCCGGCCGTCGGGCGCCGTGATGCGAGCATCCGGAATGGTGTCGATGAAGCCGCGCTGCGCCTCGTCGAAGCAGCCGTCGTCGGTGAAATCCAGTCGCGCCGACGCGGCGGCGTTGGCCTGGCAGGTGTGCCGCGTGGCCGGCTTCCATGCCGGGCCGGGGTCCTGCGGGGAAGTCATGTGCGTCTCCTCGGGCCTTGTCGGGTGCCGAAGGTTGTACCGCAGCAGCGCGCCCGGGCAAGGCCGTGCTTCCCCGGTGGCGCATGGCCGACAATGAGCCGTCATGAGCCAAGTTGCCCCTCTCTCCGGCCTGCGTGTCATCGAGTTCTCGGCCTTCGTCGCCGCGCCCAGTGCCGGCCTGACGCTGGCCCAGCTGGGTGCCGACGTCATCCGCGTCGACCCGCCCGGCGGCAACATCGACATCGATCGCGCGCCGCGCAACGCGCAGGGCCGCAGCCTCTACTGGGCCAGCCTGAACCGCGGCAAGCGCTCGGTCGAACTGGACGTGCGCAGCGCCGCAGGCCGCACGCTGCTGCAGCGCCTGATCTGCGCGCCGGGCGAGGGGCCGGCAGTGTTCCTGACCAACCTCGGCGTGGACGGCGAGCTGTCCTACGCGTCGCTGGCCAAGCTCCGGCCCGACCTGATCATGGTGCAGCTCAGCGGCTCGCCGGACGGCTCGAACGCGGTGGACTACACGGTCAACTGCGCGGCCGGCTTTCCCGGCATCACCGGCAGCGGCCGCGACGGGCCGGTCAACCACGTGCTGCCGGCCTGGGACATCACCGCGGGCCAGATGCTGGCGCTGGCGGTGCTGGCCGCCGAGCGCCACTGGCGGCTGACGGGCCAGGGCCAGCACGTCAAGCTGGCGCTGTCGGACGTGGCCATGGCCACCGCGGCGAACCTCGGCTACCTGGCCGACGTCGAGTTGAACGGCACCCGCCGCCGCGCCGACGGCAACTTCCTCTACGGCGCCTACGGCGACAGCTTTGCGACCGCCGACGGGCGGCACGTGATGGTGGTGGCCATCACCGACCGGCAATGGACCGCCCTGCTGCGGGCCACCGGGCTGCAGGAATCGCTGCCAAAGGCGGCCGACGCACTGGGCCACCGGCTGGACAGCGAAGACGGGCGCTATGCGGCACGCGAACTGATCTCGACCGCGCTGCGGCCCTGGTTCGCGCAGCGCACACTGGCCGACGTGGCTGCGGCCTTCGGCGACCGCGCGCTGCTGTGGGGCCCGTACCGCGACTTCGCGCAGATGCTGGCCGAAGACCCGCGCGTATCGGAAGCGAACCCGATGTTCCATCGCGTCGCGCATCCGGGCGTCGGCAGCTTCCTCACGGCCACCACGCCGCTGGACTTCGGCGCCACGCCGCGCGTGCCGCCCGGCGTGGCACCGCAGTTGGGCGAACATACGCTCGCAGTGCTGCGCGAGCTGCCCGGCCTGGAAGCGGCTTCGCCGCAAGGTGCGCCCGCCGCCGGCGCCACTGCGACGTCAGTGCGCCGCTGAGCGACGACGCAGCGGGCGTCATTCGCGGTCCGCCGGGCGATTCAGCGCCCGCCAGCGTCCCGGCGCCAGGCCGACGCGGCGGCGGAAGGCCCGCCCGAACGACGCCGCCTCGGCATACTGCGCGGCCAGCGCGATGTCGGCCAGCGGCAGCCGCGTGTCGGCCAGCAGCTGGCAGGCGAACTGGTCGCGCACGTCACAGATCAGCGACTGCGCCTGCAGGCCTTCGGCCGCCAGGCGCCGGCGCAGGGTGCGGATGTGCATGCCCAGTTCGGCCGCGATGCGCTGCTCGGACAGCCCGCCGGTCATCAGCAGCGCGTGGGCCACGCTGCGTACCCGCTCGCCGATGCTGCGCGCTGCGCCACCGTCGTCGGCCCGGGCGGCGGTGCTGAGGTGGGCGCGCACGGCCTCCTGGGCACCAGCGATCGGCCGGGCCAGGCAGCGCGCGTCGAAGACGATCTGCGCATGCGCTGCGTCGAAGCTGACCGGCACACGGAAATGGCGCTGGAAGGGCCTCGGGTCCCGTGGCGCGGCATGCGGCAGGCTGACGCCCTGGACCCGCAGCTGGCTGCCGCACAGGGCCTGCAGCAGCTTGAAGGCAATGCCCATCGACAGGTCGTAGACCACGTCGGTGCCCGGCGCGTCGTGCCACTGCAGCGCATAGCCCAGCGCCACCTGGCCGGGGCCGGCATCCGACAGGTAAGGCACCGCGCCCCGGTCGTGCAGATGGAAATCGCGGCGCAGCACCTGCAGCGCTGCGCCCACCGTGGGCGCCAGCATCATGCGCTGGGTGACCGGGCCCAGCGCCTGCGCGGCGGTACGCTCGGCGATCAGCAAGCCCAGATCCGCGCGCCCGGTCAACCGGGCGACATGGCCCAGCAGGTGCGTGACGGTGCTGAACGGCACCCAGGCGTCGGGGTCGTCGAACGTGTCGGCCGGCAAGCTGAACTGCCCCATCACCGCACCGGGCGACAGGCCGAACTCCCGCATCAGCGCCGGCACGCCGCGCAGCGGCGCGGCGCGGACCTTCCAGTTGGGCTCGGCCGGACGGGGCGCGAGCATGTGGCGGCGGCGGGCGGGTGACGGCATCGTTGTCCCAAATTGTCATACACAAGCCCGAGCCGGCGGGTAGCATCCCGCCGCCGCCATGGACGACAAGGAACAGGGATGAACGCACGACGACTGCAACGCCTGCTCGCGGGCGCCGCGCTCAGCGCATTGGCCGGACTGGCCAGCTGGACCGGGGCCCACGCCCAGCAGGTGACGGGCACGCTGGGCTCCCCCAGTGCCACCAGCACGATCCCGGGCAGCCAGTTGCCGGCGCCGAACCCGCCGTTCGGCGGCGTCATCAACAACGGCGCACTGCAGAGCAAGCCCTGGTGGGCGCCGCGCATCGTGCCGCCGAAGGGCGCGCCGAACGTGCTGCTGATCATCACCGACGACGCCGGCTTCGGCGTGCCCAGCACCTTCGGCGGCGTGATCCCGACGCCGACGATGGACCGCATCGCCAACGAGGGCCTGCGCTACAACCGCGTCTTCTCCACCGCGCTGTGCTCGCCGACCCGCGCCGCGCTGATCACCGGCCGCAATCACCACTCGGCGGGCTTCGGCGTGATCTCCGAGCAGAGCACCGGCTACCCCGGCTACAACAGCATCATCGATCGCGACAAGGCGACGATCGGCCGCATGCTGAAGGACAACGGCTACAGCACGGCCTGGTTCGGCAAGGACCACAACGTGCCGGCCTTCGCGGCCAGCCAGGTCGGACCTTTCGACCAATGGCCCACCGGCATGGGCTTCGAGTACTTCTACGGCTTCATCGGCGGCGACGCCAACCAGTGGCAGCCGAACCTGTTCCGCAACACGACGCAGATCTACCCCTTCAAAGGCCAGGAAGGCAGCTGGAACCTGGTCACCGCGATGGCCGACGACGCCATCGACTACATGACGCGGATGCACCAGATCTCGCCCGAGAAGCCACTGTTCATCAAGTACGCGCCGGGCGCCACGCACGCGCCGCACCACCCGACCAAGGAGTGGGTGGACAAGATCCACGCGATGCACCTGTTCGACGACGGCTACGAGAAGCTGCGCGAGCGCATCTTCGCCAACCAGAAGCGCCTCGGCGTGATCCCCGCCGACACGCAGCTCGCGCCCTGGCCGGCGGACATGCTGACCCCGTGGGACAAGCTGACGGCCGACGAGAAGAAACTCTTCATCCGCCAGGTGGAGGTCTTCGCTGCCTACGCGGCCTACAACGACTACGAGATCGGCCGCGTGATCCAGCAGTTCCAGGACCTGGGCCGGCTGGACAACACGCTGATCATCTACATCAACGGCGACAACGGCACGTCGGCCGAGGGCGGACCGCTGGGCACGCCCAACGAGGTGGCCTTCTTCAACGGCCTGAACAAGCTGCCGGCCGAGGTGCAGCTGAAGTGGTACGACGTGTGGGGCACCGAGATGACCTACAACCACATGTCGGCCGGCTGGTCGTGGGCCTTCGACACGCCGTTCTCGTGGTTCAAGCAGAACGCGTCGGCGCTGGGCGGCATCAACCAGAACATGGTGGTGTCGTGGCCGTCACGCATCAAGGACAAGGGCGCGCTGCGCAACCAGTTCGTCCACGTCATCGACGTCGTGCCCACCATCCTGGAGGCCGCCGGACTGAAGGCGCCCACGGTCGTCGACGGCATCAAGCAGAAGCCGATCGAAGGCACCAGCTTCCTCTACACCTTCGACGCCGGCAACTTCAACGCGCCGGAGCGCCACAAGACCCAGTACTTCGAGATGATGGGCCAGTGGGCGCTGTACGACGACGGCTGGTTCCTCAGCACCCAGGTCAACCGCGCGCCGTGGGATGCCTTCGGCCCGGCCAACCCCGACCCGCTGAACAACCAGGTGCTGCAGCTGTACAACCTGAAGACCGACTTCAGCCAGACGCAGGACCTGGCGGCCAAGTACCCGCAGAAGGTCAAGGAGATGAAGGCCAAGTTCGTGGCCGAGGCGAAGAAGCACCAGGTCTTCCCGCTCGACGCGTCGGTGGCGGCGCGCATCGTCGCGCCGCGGCCGAACATCACGGCCGGGCGCAACGAGTTCGTCTACACGCGGCCGATGGTCGGCCTGCCGCAGGGCGATTCGCCGCTGCTGCTGAACACCTCCTACACCGTCACCGCCGACATCGAGGTGCCGGCCGGCGGCGCCGAGGGCATGATCCTGACCTCCGGCGGACGCTTCGGCGGCTACGGCTTCTACCTGCTGAAGGGCAAGCCGGTGTGGCTGTGGAACCTGGTGGACCTGGAGCGCACCAAGTGGGAGGCCCCCGAAGCGCTGAGTCCCGGACGCCACGTCGTCGAGTTCGACTTCAAGTACGACGGGCTCGGTGCCGGCACCCTCGCCTTCAATGACTTCAGCGGCGTCGGGCGCCCCGGCGTGGGCACGCTCAAGGTCGATGGCAAGGTGGTGCAGACGATCAACATGCCGCGCACGCTGCCGATGATCCTGCAGTGGGACGAGAGCTTCGACATCGGCTCGGACACGCTGACCGGCGTGAACGACGCCGACTACAAGCCGCCCTTCGCGCTGACTGCCAAGCTCAACAAGCTGACGATCAAGCTCGACCGGCCGCAGCTGAGCCAGGCCGACATCGCCAAGCTCGAGGCGGCGATGAAGAGCAAGGACTGATGGGCGCGCACGGGTGACTGGCAAGACACCATCCGCAGGGCATCGGCGCCTGCGGCGAGCCCTGCTGCTGGCCGCCATCGCCTGGCCTTTGGGGGGCGGCGGTCCGGTGGCGGCGCAGACCGCCGGGGCATCTGCCTTCGGCGTGCTGGCAGGGCGCTGGCTGCGGCCGGACGGCGGATACGTTCTGACCATCCGTGCCGTGGGCGCCGACGGCCGGCTCGATGCCAGCTATGCCAATCCCCAGCCACTGCCGTTCTCGAGGGCCGAGGCCACGCTGGACGGCAACACCGTCGTGATCTTCCTCGAGTTGCGTGCCGGCGGCTACAACGGCTCGTACTACAAGCTGCGCTACGACCCGGCGCAGGACGTGCTGGAAGGCGTGTACTACCAGGCGGTCGCGCAGCAGCGCTTCGAAGTTCGGTTCGTGCGCACACGGGCGTGACCCTGTGCGCCGGACGGCCGATAATGGCGCCAGCCAACGGAGCCCGAACGTGAAACTCAAACTCCTTGCGGCCACGCTGGCCGCCGCCGCCCTGCTGCCGGCCTGCGTCACGCCCACGGACTACAACGCCGAGATCCCGAAGAGTGCCGCCTACACGCAGATCGACAGCCAGCTGAAGGCCGACATTGCCGCCGACAAGGTGCAGATCGAGCAGTTGCAGAACACGGTGAAGCTGACGCTGGCCAACGGTGTGCTGTTCGACGCCGGCGGCTCGCAACTCGATGCCGGCGGCAAGGCGATGCTGACCCAGCTGGCGCCGGCGCTGAAGGACCTGCAGGGCAAGCGCATCGTCGTGGCGGGCTACACCGACAACGTGCCCATCGGTCCGGAACTGCTGGCGCTGTTCCCCGGCACCATCGAGCTGTCCAGGGCCCGTGCCGACGCCGTCGCGACGCTGCTGGTCGCACAAGGCGTGCCTCAGAACATCGTCAGCACGGTCGGGCTCGGCGCTTCGCACCCGGTGGCGGACAACACCACGCCGCAGGGCCGCGCGCAGAACCGGCGCGTCGAGATCGACATCGTCGACGCGCCGCTCTGACCCGCCTGGCCGGCGGGGCGTCGGCGGCTGCCGTCACCGACACGCCCACAACAACCCAGCAAGGAGACACAACAATGAAACATCTCGCCACGCAACGCATTGCGGCACCGCTGCTGGGCCTCGCACTGGCCGCCGCGGCGCCGCTGAGCGCATCCGCCCAGGGCAGCGACGGCTGGCAGTTCGAGGCCTCGCTCAACGGCTGGTTCCCGGCCATCAGCGGCACGACGATGTTCCCGTCCGGTGCCAGCGGCCCGAGCATCGACGTCAGCATGGGCGACGTGGTCGATGCGCTGAAGTTCACGTTCCAGGGCACCTTCGAGGCCCGCCGCGGCCAGTGGGGCCTGTGGACCGATCTGGTCTATGCAGACTTCGGCGCCTCGCGGCAGAACTCGCGCGACTTCACCGTCGGCGGCAACCAGATTCCCGTCGGCGTGGACGCCAACCTGGTGCTCGACGTCAAGTCGTGGATCTGGACGCTGGCCGGCACCTACCGCTTCAAGGACGATGCCGAAGGCTCGATGGATGGCCTGTTCGGCGCACGCATGCTCGACATGAGCAACCAGCTGAGCTGGTCGCTGAACGGCACGGCCGGCGGTTCAGGCCTGCCGCCGCAAAGCGGCTCGTCCGAGGTCAGCGCCACGTACTGGGATGCGGTGATCGGTCTGAAGGGCCGCGCACTGCTCGGCAGCGAGCGCAAGTGGTTCCTGCCGTTCTATGTCGACGTCGGCGCCGGCCAGACCAAGCTGACCTGGCAGGTCAACGCCGGGATCGGCTACCAGTTCGACTGGGGCGCCATCATGGCCACCTGGCGCTACCTGGACTACGACTTCAAGAGCGACTCGAAGCTGCAGAGCATCAGCTTCAGCGGTCCGGTGATCGGCGTCGCGTTCAAGTTCTAGACCGAACCCGCCTCTGGCTGGCGGGCCGCGGCAACCCTGCCGCGAGGCGGCGTGTTCCGGCACGCCACCTGCAAGGCGAACGCTTCAGAGCCCGCACGCGACCGACGGCGGCTGCACCGCCTTGCGGTCAACGGCCATCGTCCGCCACGTGCACATTCAGTCGGCCTGCGGATACAGCCCGCGCACGCGTGCGAAGAGCCGTGTCAAGCCGAGCAGCGCGTCGATGTTCGGCGTGGCGATCTGCAGCCGCTGAGCGATCTCGCGCACCACGCTGACCAGCGCATCGAGTTCGATCGCGCGGCCGGCATCGACGTCGTTCTGCATCGAGGTGCGGAACGCGCCGAGCTTGCGCGTGACCGCATGGCGCTCCTCGGGCGTTTGCGCCACCGCACAGCCGATGCGCGCGCCGATCTCGGCGGCTTCGCGCATCGCCGCGCTGCAGAACGCCAGCACCAGCGGGTCGGCCATGATGCGGTCGACGCTGGCCCCGGTGAGCGCAGACACCGGGTTCATCGTCATGTTGCCCCACAGCTTGTACCAGATGTCGCGGCGCACGTTGTCCGACACCGTCACCTCGAACCCGGCCAGGCCGAGCAGCCCGGCCAGCGCCTGCACGCGCGGCGAATGGCCACCGGCCGGCTCGCCGATGATCAGACCCTGCCCCATGCGCTGCTGCACGATGCCCGGCTCCGGCGTGAAGGTGCTGGCATGCACCACGCAGCCGACGACGCGATCGAGCGCGATCTCGACACCGATGCGGCCGTCGGGGTCGACGCTGCGCAGCGGCTCGCCGTCGAAGCCCGGCGTACTCTGGGCAAACCACCACGGCACGCCGTTCATCGCCGGCAGCACCACCGTCTGCGCGCCGAGCAGCGGGCCGATGCGCCGCGCCACGTCGGACAGTGCCGGGCCCTTGACGGCGACCACGACCAGATCCATCGGCCCGAGTTGTGCCGGCTCGTCGCTGGCCGCGGCCAGCGGTGCGCGCAGCAGCGTGTCGGCCTGCTGCAGCCGCCAGCCATGCTCGCGCAGCGCCTGCAGCGTGGCACCGCGCGCCACCGCGCTGACGGCGCACTCGCCCGTGGCCGCCAGTCGTGCGCCGATGAAGCCGCCGATCGCGCCGGCGCCGTAGATGCAGACCTTCATGCCCATGCTTCCTGTGCTGATGCGGCACCGAATCTAGCAGGGCCCCGCCCATGTAGGCGGTGGCACCCGAGTTGCGGGGTTGACCCCTCCCCGACCTCACGCCGAAGATGCCTCCACCGCACGCAGCGCAGTCCGCAGAACAACATGAACACGCCCCCGCCCCCCAGCCCGGCACCGATGTCGCTGACCGAAGAGCTCGAGGCCCGGCTGGACTCGCTGCGCAAGCTGCGGCGGCAGATGATGGTGCTGCACGCGCGCCTGGAGTACCTGCGCCTGATGCTGCGCCTCAGCGGGCCGATGTTGCCGCAATCGCGTCCGCACGGCGACGCGCGCTGAACGGCGCCGCGGCGCCCGGTACGGCCGCTCTCGCGGCCACCCTCAGCCCAGCCGCTGCGCCTTGGCCTGGCGCGCCAGCGCATGCGCGGCGCGCACGAAGGCCTCTTCCAGGTCGGCCGATGCCGGCGTCGGCCGCGCATCGGCCCAGCGCAGCACCGCGACGCGCGGCCCTTCCAGCGCATCGGCCAGCGGCACGCGGCGCAAGCCGGTCGCCTCTGCGCGCGCGAGGTGCACTTCCAGCGGCAGGGCCGCAACCAGGTCGGTGTGGGCGGCGATGGTCTCCAGGCCGGTCAGCGTCTGGCAGGTCATCGCGCACTGCGGCGCGCCCAGCCGCGCCTGACGGAAGGCGCGCACCAGCCCGCGGGTGACCGAGCTCTGCAGGCTCGGCAGCAGCCATTGCGCATGGCGCAGCTCGGCCAGCGAGCGGGCCCGGGCCAGCGGATGGTCCGGACGCACGACCACGGCCACGGCGGTGGCGAAGACCGGCCGGGCCGAATACTCCTTGCCCAGGCGTTCGGCCGGCATCGACATGACGGCGAAGTCCGGATTGCCCTCACGCAGCCCGCCCAGCTGAAAGGCCGGCGGCACGATCGACAGCTGCACTCCGGGCCAGCGGGCGCGGAAGTCCGGCAGCACCTGCGGCAGCAGCGCCAGCGTCGCGAAGTGCGACAGCGCCACCACCAGCCGCCCTTCCCTTTCGCCGCGGCGCTGACCGATGTCCTCGGCCGCCTGCTGCGCCTGCGCACGAATGGCGCGTGCGCGCGGCAGCAGCGCCTGACCATAGTCCGTCGGCTGGATGCCACGCAGGCTGCGCTCGAACAGCGTCACGCCCAGCGCCGCCTCCAGCCGGCGCAGCTGCTTGCTGATGGCCGGCTGCGACACGCCCAGACGCTGCGCGGCGGCCGTCAGGCTGCCGGCATCGGCGATCTCGGCGACCAGCATCAGCGCGCCCGGATCGGGCGGCGCGGCAGGGTAGGCGTCTTTCATAACCTGATG